>JANYBP010000019.1 GCA_025360745.1 bacterium | reverse complement strand
CAGCAATTCTCATTATGGCCTCTAGAATACGGACGACACGGAGGTCGTCCCTCCAAAAACTTGGGAATCACGGGTGTTTTCGTGAATGGAGGGACGACCTCCGTGTCGTCCGGACCTGCGCAAGAGGCCATAATGCGAATTGCTGGCGAATTGCTGAATGAGTTGCCGCGGCGAGTTGCGGCATGCGACCACCTTGATCGTGGAGCAGAGAGCATTCTCGTCAATATTGCTCACGCTAGCAGTTCGTGGTCTCCGAAGGAAAGAATTGTCTACTTGGGACACGCCAACGGGTCTGCGCTTGAGTGCGCCGCTTGCCTGGATGTATTTGTCGCAAAGCAAATCTCGGCAACCCATGTTGTCTTTCCTGGCAAAAGGTTATTGGCCGAGATCGTCAGCATCCTCATTGCCATGCGGAAGACAACAGCCAACCGGGTGAGCGAAGATCATGATATGTATCGCACGGAGAAGGGCAGATTGTTTAGTCATGAGGATCTGAACGTTTATCAGACAGCGCTCCGACTCACTGGTTGGGTAGAAAGCATGTTCTCAGCTTTCGCGTGCAGTGCAGACCTGCTTTCCAAACTCGACACATCAACGACTGCTATTGTTCTCAATTTGGCAGAGGGTAATGGTCGTTTCAGCGGTACCGATCAGGCGAAGTTTCTTTGCATCGCATACAAAGCGACAGTCCAGTCTGCATCACTTGTAGATCTGGCAACGGCCAATGGTTCAGCGGAACCGTCCCGGGTAGAAGAAGGACGCGAAATGTTGAGATGCATCGCGGCCATGCTCACGTCACTCTCAAAGGTCGCACACCGTGACACTTAGTCCCACCCTTAGTCGGTTACACTTAGTCGACTCGCTTAGTCGCCTGTCTGCGTGCCGGTCTGTGCGTGTACGCACGCAGACAGATACGCACAGACAGGTTGGTTTCGCTTCACATGTAGTACCCAAGGCCAATGACTATTCACGCGCAAAACCCGGAAGCCCCAACGCATGGAACGTATAGAAGGACGTCCGCCCCCTCTGCGTAGCCGCCGCGGTGACGCGGTGGCGCGGGCGGGGTCGTCGGCAAAAAGCGCCCGTGACGCGGCGGCCCCCGCCACCCCGTCGCCGGCGCGGCGAGGCAGAATGATCACGTTGCTCGTCGCCATCGGCCTTTTGTTGCTGACCGCGCTGCCCTACCTGCAGGTCGCCGGTTTCGGATTCGTGGATCTGGACGACGATGTTTACGTCGTGCATAACCGCTTCATCCAGCAAGGGGTGAATGCGGACACCGTGAAGTGGGCGCTGACGGCCACGATCAACAGCAACTGGCATCCGCTGACCTGGATTTCGCACATGCTCGACTGGCGGTCTTTCGGCCGCTGGGCGGGCGGGCATCATCTGGTCAACCTGGCCTTGCATCTGATCAACACGCTGCTGGTCTTTCTGCTGCTGCGCGTGCTGACCGGCCGGCTCTGGCCGTCGGCGCTGGTGGCCGCGCTTTTCGGCCTGCATCCGCTGCACGTCGAGTCGGTGGCCTGGATCTCCGAACGCAAGGACGTGCTCAGCGCCTGCCTGGGTCTGGCGTCGCTGCTGGCCTACGCGCGCAGCCGTCTTCTCCTCTCACCGATCAAAACGTTCAACGCTCAACCGATTCACCGACTCACCGACCCACCGACTCACCGACTCACCGACTCACCGACTCACCGACTCACCGACCCACCGACTCACCGACTCACCGACCCACCGACTCACCGACTCACCGACCCACCGACTCACCGACTCACCGACTCACCGACTCACCGATTTACCGACCCACCGACTCACCGACTCACCGACTCACCACTCACCACTCACCACTCACTACTTTACTACTTCCTCAGTCTCCTCCTCTTCTCCCTCGGCCTGGCCTCCAAGCCCATGCTCGTCACGTTGCCGGCGGTGATGTTGTTGCTGGACATCTGGCCGCTGGCGCGCTGGCGCTGGGGCGATTCCTGGCGGCGCGCCGGGCGGCTGGCGCTGGAGAAGCTGCCCTTCTTTGCGCTGTCGGCGGCCCTGGCCTGGGTGACATATCGCGTGCAAGCCGGCGAAGCGGTGGTGTCGTACGCGGCCTTGCCGATGGGCGTGCGGCTGGCGAATGCGCTGCTGGCCTGCGCGGACTATCTGCGGGACGCGCTCTGGCCGGCGGGCCTCTGCGCTTTCTACCCTTACGTGGCCGATGCCGGCATCCCCTGGGGCGCATTGACGGGCGCGGCATTGTTGCTGTCGGCGGTCACGGCGCTCTCGCTCTGGCAATTGCGCGCGCGGCCCTGGTTCGCGGTGGGCTGGTTTTTCTTCCTGGGTATGCTGGCGCCGGTGATCGGCCTTGTGCAGGTTGGCGAGCAGGCGCGCGCCGACCGCTACACCTACCTGCCGCTGCTGGGCGTGTTCATGATGCTGGCCTGGGGCGGACAGGAATTGGTTGCCCGCCTGGCCGCGAAGTCCGCCGCCGGGACGGCGGCGGCGCGGACGGCGGCGCGTTACGTATGGCCGGCCGTTTTTTTGGCCCTGGGCAGCCTGATGGCGCTGACCTGGCGTCAGGCGGCGGTCTGGCATGGACCGATTACGCTCTGGCGGCACGCGCTGACGGTGACGCAGCGCAACTACAGGGCGCACATGGGACTCGGGCAGGCCTTGACCGACGAGCGGCGCTATCCGGAGGCCATGGCGCAGTATCAGGCCGCGCTGGCGATCGATCCCCGGCATCCCGCCATTCACAAGGGCCTCGGCGTGCTGCTGGCGCGGACGGGACGTTACGACGAAGCGATCGCGCACCTGCGGCGGGCGCTGGTGCCCGGGCAGAGCGACGAGGCGGAGGTCTGCCAGAACCTGGGCAACGCCTGTTTCCAGGCCGGAAAACTTTCCGAGGCGGCGCTCTATCTGGATCGTACCGCCGGCCTGGATCCCTTCAATGCCGACGCTCGTTCGCTACTGGGCGTTTGTTTCGCGCGTCAGGGCGATCTGCCGCGCGCGGTGGCGCTCTGGCGGGAGGCGCTGCGCATCGATCCGCGGCACACGCCCTCGCTGAATAATTTACGGCGGGCGGGGGCGGGGGGGAAGCAGTGAACGGTGAACAGTGGGCAAGTAGGCAGTAAACAGTGGGCGGACACTGTTTTTTCGGCTCTTCCGGGATTAACATGCGGTATTCTATTGAGGAACGCGGTGTAATCGACAGCGGAGAGGGAGCGACTAAGTGGGAGTGACTAAGCGTAACCGACTAAGAGTGGGACTAAGTGTGGGGCAACAAGAGTAAATGTTGACACTTAGTCCCACTCTTAGTCGGTTACACTTAGTCTGTTATACTTAGTCGACTCGCTTAGTCGTTGGCTTCGCTTCACATGTAGTACCAATCACCGGCATTTCACCTCACGCCCACGCGGCGGTCGAGTTCCACCCAATTTCTCTTGTGTTCATTGGAGGGCGACGGGCCTCCGTCGCCGCGCTGACGTGATGTGAAATACTCGTCACCAATAGGAAAGACTGGCTTGAGGCATGCCCTGAACCTTTTCCTTTTCGGCCTTCACCGTTCCCTGCCCGCTGCCAACTGTTCGCTCTTCGCTTTTCCCATTCTCGCCACGGCGAAGCGCAGCGCGCCGGCCAGGCAGCCGCAACCGTAGCGCACGGAGCGCGCGAAGTTGATGGAGGAGGCGTCGGGCTGGTAACGGGTGGGGCAGGTCACCTCGGCCACGCGGAAACCGCGCCAGAGAATCTGCAGCAGCATCTGGTTGTCGAAGACGAAGTCGTCGGAATTCTGCTCCAGCGGCAGGGCGCGGAGCAAGCCGGACGTAAAGGCGCGGTAGCCGGTGTGATACTCGGAAAGTTTGGCGCCGGTCAAAATATTCTCGGCCAGTGTCAGCGCGCGATTGGCGGCGTAGCGCCACCAGGGCATGCCCTGGCGCAGCGCCTGGCCGCCCAGTATGCGCGAGGCCAGCACGCAGTCGTAGAGTCCGCTCGCCAGCAGCGCCGCCATGGCCGGGATCAGCGCCGGGGTGTACTGGTAGTCGGGGTGAACCATGACAACGATATCCGCCTCGTGCTCCAGCGCCAGGCGGTAGCAGCTTTTCTGGTTGGCCCCGTAGCCGCGGTTTTGCGGGTGGACGTGGACGGTGGTGTGCGGGAGGGTGCGGGCGACGGCGACGGTGGCATCGCGGCTGGCATCGTCCACCACGATCACATGATCCACCACGCCGGTGGCCATGGTCTCGGCATAGGTGCGCCGCAACGTCTCCGCCGCATTGTAAGCCGGCATCACGACCACGACGCGGCGATTGGCGAACATGGGGCGATTATCCGCGCCGTACGACCAGCACCACGGTGCGGTTCTTGCGGTCGGCTTCGGGACTGGCGCCGGGGAAGGGCGGCGTCGCGGCGGGCGCGGCGGATACGGCGGCCGCGGGCAGTCCGCCTGCGCGCACGAGATAATCGCGGACCGCATCGGCGCGCTGCTGGGCCAGCGCGCGGTTGCGGGCGGGCGAGCCCTGCGCATCCGTACAGCCCTGCACCTCGATGCGCAAGGGCGGTTTGGCCGCCGCGAGCGTTTTCGCCAGCGCCTGCAGGGCGGTCTGCGCGCGCGGATCGATTTTTACGCCGCTGCTGAAAACGCCGCTGGCGAAAAGCAGCGTCAGGCTGTCCGGCGTGGCGCGCGCCTGTACGCCCTGCACGGCGATGGCGGGCCAGGCCGGTTGGGGCGCCGCTGCCGACGCAACTGCCGGCGCCGCGGCGGGCGTGGCGGAACGCGACGGCGGCGGAATGACGGGGGGCGCTTCCGCCGCCTGCGGCGGCGCGATCTCGTTCGCCACGGGCGCGTCGGCCGGCGCAGAGTTTCGTCCAAGGACAAAGCCCAGGCTTGCGGTCAGCAGCGCTGCGACGATTGCGCCGGCGATGAGCACGGTTTGACGCCCCTGAACGCGTTGCGATACGGCATCCATGTCGGCGGCGCGTTGCTCCTCTTCCAGCAGGCGCGCGCGCAGGATCGAGGTTTCGCGTTGAATTTCGGTTTTGACCTCGGGAAGCTGCCGCCGGACGGCGGCCAGTTCCTGGGCGGCGGTTTCCATCTGGTTCTTCAAGCGGCGTTCACGCGCATCCTGTTCGCGCAGCACCTGGTCCCACTGCTGCTCGCGCTGCTGCAGGCGATCGGCCGCGCTTTTAAGATCCTGCTCCAGACGGGTATTGGTCTCGGCGGTCTGGGCGGCGGCGGCGGCCTGCCGGTCGCGGTCGCGTTCGAGTTCGACGATTTGCCGCTGTAAAGCCTCGATGCGTTCCTTCTGTCCGCTTTCCGCCTTGCGGACGCGGGCGGCCTGGGTTTCCAGATCGCGGCGCATGGCGCCGGATTCCTCCAGCAGCCCGGTCAGGCGCGCGATCTCGGCCTGTTGATCCGGGCGCGGGGCGGGCGCGGGCGGGCTTTCCGCCGACAAGCGGGCGGCGACGCGCAGTTCGGCGATATCGGCCTCGCGGTCGGCGACGGTGCGTTGCAGTTCTTCGATTTCGCGTTGCAGGGCGGAGTACTCGCTGGCCGGCGCCGGCGTTTCGGCCTGGCTCATGGATTCCTCGCGCAGCGCGAGTTCGGTCTTGAGACGTTCGACCTCCTGACGGAGCGCATCGCGCTCGGCGGGATCGACCGGCGGTTCGGCGCGCTGGGACACATGGGCGCCGTTGCGGCTTGGGCGCGGCTTGGGCGCCGGGTCAGGCAGGCCGATCTTCAGTTCCGACTGCTGGCTGAGATTGTCAATCACCTCGGACATGCGCTTGATCCTCCCGCACCGGCTATTCAGGTTGTTTAGGCTGTAGGCTGAAGGGTAGATCGAAATCACACATAAAGGTCATACACAGGATGATACTACATCATTTGAGCAAATGAACATCGAAATCGAAATCGAAATCGGTATCGGAAGTATATGAGAAAAGGACACGAGAAACTCGACGTGTACCGCCTTTCGATCAGCTGCATCGCCTGGGTCAACGGAAAGGCCGACAGTTTATGGCGAGAGCGATGGCGACTTCGATCCCGATCCCGATAGCGATAGCGATTTGGATGGAAAAAGACCTTCAGCCTCTGACGTCCCCAGAGAACGTCGCAAAATGCGAACAGGGCAGGCTTCCTTTCGGAAGACCTGCCCCGCGGGGAACGCAGTTGCCTACGCCTTACTTCAGAACGACGCTGGTCAGCGTCTTGAAGTGTGTCATCTTCTTGCCGCCGTGTTCCATCGTGCCGCCCGTGCCCGTGGCCGTCACGTCCTTGTCGACCATGGCGTCGAGGACCGCCGCGGTCACGGTCGCGTCCGGCGTCAGCACGGCCTTGCCGTCGGCGCTGGTAACGATGTAGACGGTCTTTTCCACGCCGTCTTTGCCCTTCTTCTGTTCCTTGCTCAGCTTACCGCTGATGCTGACGGCCACAGCGGCCACATCGGCGTGACGGTCGCCCTTCTTTTCGTGTTTCACTTGCTTGCCGGCGGGCGCAGCCGCGGGGGGCGCGACCGGCGCCGCATCCTGAGCCTGAATACTTACCGCCGCCATAAACAGGGCGGCTACCGAGAGTGTCATCCAACGAGTCATGGTGCTTTCTCCTTACTTACTTGTGCTTTTTTGGGGCTTTTTTCCGCTATCCACAACGTCTCGTCAGCCGCGCGGATTTTCAGAACGAACTTTCATCCATTCCGCCGCGTTCCCGTCGGCGTTTGTCCGCGAACCTTCGAAACATCGTTTTCCGACCTTGTAAGCGAACCAGCGCGGCAAATATTGTATCGGTTTCTCAGCCCGCGCGGTCCACGATGGCCTGCATTTCGGCTTGGTGTCGTTCCATGGACTGGACCAGGCGGAACATCACGCGGGCGCGGTCGAGGTTGTGGCCGGGGTGGTGGATTTTGAAGTAGATGTCGCCGTCGAGATGGTCGGTCAGGAAACGCAGCCCGATTTCGAAGGAGATGATCTGGGCCGAGCGGGCCAGCAGGCGGCGTTCGGCGGGCGCGATCGAGGCGCTGGTGGCTTCGATGTAGCCGTTGGCGAGCGCCTCGAAAATCGGCAGCGAGACGTTGACCTTGTCCAGGTTCATTTCGTCTTCGCCCGCCGGGTTGCCTGCGCTGCGCACGAGATCGCCGAAATCGTAAAGCGCGGAGCCGGGCATGACCGTGTCGAGATCGATCACGCAGATGCCTACCCCGCTGTTCTCGTCGAAGAGCACGTTGTTGAGCTTGGTGTCGTTATGCGTGACCCGTAAAGGCAGTTCGCCGGAGGCCAGTCCGTCGATCAGTTCATGGGTCAGCGGTTCGCGCCGCAGCGCAAAGGCGATCTCGTCGCGCACCGCGCCGGCGCGTTTGGCGGCATCGTTCGCGATGGCCGCGGTCAGCGCCCGAAAGCGGCTGGGCGTGTCGTGGAAGCGGGGGATGGTTTCGTGCAGCGGCGGCGCGGGCAGGTCGCTCAGCAGCGTCTGGAAATGTCCGAAGGCGCGGGCGGCCTCGAAGGCCATGGCGGGGGAGATGGGCGTGTCGAAGGTGGAGGACTTTTCGATGAAGATGTAGGTGCGCCAGTAATCGCCGCTGGGATCCAGATGGAACGGCGCTCCGTCATGCGTGGGGATGATGGTCAGCGTGCGCCGGGAAATCTCGGCCGCGGAGAGCGGGCCTTCCGCCACGCCGGACTCCAGTTTGGCCCGCAGATGCCGTGTCACGCGGTCGATATTTTCCATCAGCACCGGCGGATTTTTGAAGACATTGCGGTTGATGCGCTGGTGAATATAGCGCGTCACGGAACCGGCATGGTCGTAGGTGGCCAGGAAGGTGTCGTGAATATGGCCGTGGCCATAAAGCTGGCTGGATGCCAGCGCCCCTGAGATGTTGAAATGCGGCACGACGCGCGCCAGCTCGCCGATCAGTGCCCGTGGTGCGGCGGGTGCGGAAGCGGAAGTTTTCGTGGACATCTGAGCGGCAATTCTAGCGCAAGCCATGGGATGGTGAAAAGCCCAAATTCTTGGTTCTTACGATGCGCCTTGCCTTTTGGAGCGCATCCGGGATTTACGTGCGGTTTTCTATTGAGGAACGCGGCATGACAGATAACGGAAATGAGCGACTAAGTGTGTGGGACTAAGCGTAACCGACTAAGTGTGTGACTAAGTGTGGGGCAACAAGAGCAAATGTTGACACTTAGTCCCACCCTTAGTCGGTTACACTTAGTCGACTCGCTTAGTCGTTGTCTTCGCTTCACACGTATTGCGAAAGGCCAATGAATTTTCCCGCTGAAAACCCGGAAGAACCCCTTTTGGGAAGAATGTTCTTGCAACTCTGCGAAGCGCTACTTCGCAGAGCAGCACGTGGAAAAAGGCTCCCCGCCTCCCCGCCTTACCGACTCACCGGCTCACCGACTCACCGATTCACCGACTCACCGACTCACCGACTCACCGACTCACCGATTCACCCCTCCCTTCCTGACAATGGCCGGTTTGGTGTGATAAAGTATTCCGCGAACGGCGCGCTTTCATGACCGAACTCAACACCGCATCCGAAACGTCCGAACTTACCAACGGCGCTATTGTGCGTCGGCTGCTGGGACTGGCCTGGCATTACCGTCTGGGCTGTCTGCGTTTGATCGCGCTGCAGGTGACGCTGTTGGCGTTGAGTCTCAGCGCTCTGGGCCTGACCGGCATCGGCATTGACTATATCCGCCGGCAGTTGGTTCCCACGGCCCGCGTGCCGCACTGGCCGTTCGGCTTGACGCCCCCGGCCGGCTGGCCGGATATGCTGGCGCTGGCGGCGCTGGCGGCGGCCGTGGTGGCGATGGCCGTGCTGCGCGGGTGGCTGACCTATCAGTACAGTCTGGCGAATGTCCACCTGGTGCAGCGCGGGATCGTGGTGGACCTGCGGGCGAGGATTTACGACAAGCTGCAGCGGCTGAGTTTCCGCTTTTTCGACGACAACGTCAGCGGCACGTTGATCAACCGCGTGATCGGCGACGTGCAGTCGGTGCGGCTGTTTGTGGACGGGGTCGTGATTCAGACCTTGATCCTGCTGATCTCGCTGGCCTTCTATGCGGCCTACATGGCGCAACTTTGTCCGCGCCTGATGCTGGCCTGCCTGGCGCCGTTGCCGCTGATGGCCGTCATTTCCAGACGTTTTGCCCGCACCGTGCGGCCGGCCTACATGGCCGACCGGGAGCGCGTGGATCGCATGATTCTCGGCTTGAGCGAAGCCATCCAGGGTGTGCAGGTGATCAAGGGGTTTGCCCGCGAAAAGGAGGAAGAGCAGCGTTTTGCCGCGGCCAACCGGGCCGTGCTCGATCAGAAACGCGGCATTTTCCGCCTGGTCAGCCGCTACTCGCCCTCGGTCAACCTGGTTTCGCACCTGAGCGTCGCCATTCTGCTGGGCTACGGCGGCTGGCTGGTGATGCGCGACGAGCTGGCGCTGGGCTCGGGGCTGATCGTCTTCCTCGGCCTGCTGCAGCGTTTTTCCGGACAGGTCAACAATATCACGACGATCACCGACAGCGTGCAGCAGAGTCTGGCGGCGGCGCGGCGGGTCTTCGAGATTCTCGACGCGCCGGCGGAGGTCCAGTCCCATCCGCGGGCGATACGCAAGCCCCGCCTGCTGGGCCGCGTCCAGTTCGAGAATGCCACGTTCGAGTACGAGCCCGGCGCGCCGGTGCTGACCGGCATTACACTCGACATCCCGGCGGGCAGTTGCATGGGCATTTTAGGCACGATGGGCTCCGGCAAAAGCACGCTGCTGAGCCTGATTCCGCGTTTTTACGACGTTACCGGCGGGCGGCTGCTGGTGGACGACGTGGATGTGCGGCGGATCTCGCTGGAGGATCTGCGGCGGCAGGTGGGCATCGTCTTCCAGGAAAGCTTCCTTTTCAGCAACACTGTCGCGGCCAATATCTCCTTCGGCGCGCCCGACGCCAGCCGCGAGCGCATCGAGCAGGCCGCCCGTCTGGCCTCGGCGCACGAGTTCATCGAGCGCCTGCCCAAGGGTTACGACACCGTGCTGAGCGAGGCCGGTGGCGACCTCTCGGGCGGTCAGCGGCAGCGCCTGGCCATTGCGCGGGCCATCCTGCTCGATCCGCCGATCCTGCTGCTGGACGATCCGACGGCCGCCGTGGATGCGGAGACGGAACGGGAAATCCTGGATGCCATCGAAGGCGCCATGCGGGGGCGCACGACGCTGCTGGTCACGAACCGCATCAGCGCCCTGCGGCGGGCGGATCGCATCGTGGTGCTGCATCGCGGACGCATCGAACAGATCGGCACACACGACGAGTTGATGCTCGTCAAGGGACACTACCGGCGCAGCGCCCGATTGCAGACCGGCGACGAGGAACAGGCGCCGCCGCCGTCGTGCGGGGGAGGGATCGCATGACGCCGTCATCCGCCCCCCGCCGTCCCTCCGCGCTGACCTTTATTTCGCGCGAACGGGACTATCCAACCGAAAACCGGCCCTTGCAAATGGGGCTTTTCCTGCGCCTCTTTGGTTACACTCGCCCCTACCGCGCGCAGCGCACGCGCCTCTTCGTGCTGGTCGTTCTGCGCGCCGCGCAATTGCCGCTCTTGTCCTGGGGGCTGGGCGCGGTCGCCAACGGTCCCGTGGCCTCGGGGCGCGGTATTGTGATCCTGGCCGCCAGCCTGGGCTACCTGGCCTTCGCGGCCCTGACCGAACTGACCCTGGTCTACCGCCAGCGGATCGCGCAGAACCTGGGCGAGACGGTGGTGCATGACCTGCGGCGCGACCTCTTCCGCCACCTGATGGAAATGCCGATGGGCTATTTCAGCCGCATGCGCCTGGGCAGCATCATCAGCCGTTTCACCTCCGATGCCGAGGCCGTGCGCGTGGGCGCGCAGAACGTGGTCTTTGTGGCGATGGTGCAGTTGGGCCAGATGCTGATCGCGGCCTGCTTGATGGCCTGGTACGACTGGCGGCTGTTCCTGGTTATGCTCTGCATGGTGCCGGTCCTGTGGGGAATCAACCGGCGCTTCCGCGGACGCCTGAGCCGGGCCTACCGCGAGTCGCAGGAAAGTTTCAGCCGCGTGACCGCCACGGTGGCCGAGTCGGTGCGCGGCGTGCGGGTCACGCAGGGCTTCTCGCGGCAGGACATGAACGCCGATCTCTTCCGCGAACTGGTCCTGGACCACAGCGAATACAACGTCCGCACGACCCGCGTGGAGGGAGTTTTTCTGCCGTTGATGGATTTCAACAGTCAGGTCTTCCTGGCCGTACTGATCGTGCTGGGCGGCTGGCTCGCGCTGCACGCCGCGGCGCCGATGACGATTGGCAGCCTGATCCTCTTCTTCTTCCTGTCGAACAACTTCTTCGGGCCGGTCTCGTCCCTGGCCAACCTTTACAATCATGCGCTGACGGCCATGGTCGGCGCGGAACGGGTCTTCCGGTTTTTGGACACCCGTCCCGACTGGCAGGACGCGCCCACGGCGCGCGACCTGCCGTCGCTGCGCGGACGCGTGGAGTTCCGCGGTGTGCATTTTGCCTACAAGCCCGAACGGCCGGTGCTGCGCGACATAAACTTCGTGGCCGAGGCCGGACAGACGGTGGCCCTGGTCGGCCCGACCGGCAGCGGCAAGACGACGATCGTCAATCTGATCGCCAAGTTCTACCTGCCCCAGGCCGGTGAAATACTGATGGACGACACGCCCATCTCCGCCATCCGGGGCGAATCGCTGCGCCGCCGCATGGGCATTGTGCTGCAGCAGAATTTTCTCTTTTCTGGCAATGTGCTGGACAATCTGCTGATCGGCCGGCCCTCCGCCAGCGAGGACGAAGTGCGCGAGGCGGCGCGGCGGCTGGATTGCCTGGATGTTTTCGAGGCCCTGCCCAACGGCCTGCATACGCCCGTCGGGGAATTGGGCGTCGGACTCTCGCTGGGGCAGCGCCAACTGATCTGCTTCACCCGCGCGATGCTGGCCGATCCGCGTATTCTGATTCTCGACGAGGCCACCAGCTCGGTGGACTCCCTGACCGAGGCCCGCCTGCAGATCGCCCTCGACAAACTGCTGGCCGGCCGCACCAGCTTCGTTGTCGCCCACCGTCTGAGCACCATCCGTAACGCCCATCAGGTGCTCGTGCTCGACCAGGGCCGCATCGTCGAACGCGGCGCCCACCACCAGCTCATGCGCCTCGGCGGCCTCTACTCCCGGCTCTACCGCCAGTTCATGGTGGCGCATGCCTTGTGAAGAAAGTGTTCGGTGTTCGGATCGGTAGCTGCCGCGCCTCTGCGTTAAAAATCTTCATTCGCGCACCTTTTCCCTTCCCATGGCGCCGGGAATTCGATAAAGTTCGCGTTCTTTCCTTGCGCCCATCGTCTATCGGTTAGGACACCAGGTTTTCATCCTGGCGAGCCGGGTTCGACTCCCGGTGGGCGTGCCATCGAGGCAGGCTGAAGCGCTTTAGGCCCTTAGGCGGGTACGCTTAGTCGCTTACACTTAAGCGACTAAGGGGTGCGACTAAGCGTAACCGACAAAGTGTGGGACTAACACAAGGCTCATTCCTTGTTTACCCGTCCCTTGTGCCCCTTTTTCAGCCCTTCACGCGCAGGGTGGTGGTGACGGCGCCGGCGGCGGGATCGTCGGGCTGGCCGCCGCCGATGGTGATCACGAAATCGCCCGGCTCGACGAAGGGCTTTCCGTCATCGTCGTAGGAGGCCAGGGCTTCGGGCGTCAGGGTGAAAGAGAGCAGGCGCGTCTGGCCGGGCTTGAGGTGGAAGCGCGCCAGGCCCTCCAGGTGGTGGCGCGGGACCGTAACCGACGACTTGGCGTCGCGGACGTAGAGCTGCGCCACCTCGTCGCCGGCGCGCTTGCCGGTGTTGGTGACCTCCACCTTGACCGTCACCGGCGTGTCGGCCGGGATGTAGGTTTGTCCCAGCGCGATTTTCCGGTAGCGGAAACTGGTGTAGCTCAACCCGTAGCCAAAGCGGTAAAGCGGTTCCTCTTCCATAAAACGGTAGGTGCGGCCGCGCATGGCGTAGTTTTCGAAGGGCGGCAACTGGCTGTAGGACTTCGGGAAGGTGACCGGCAGGCGTCCGCCGGGATTGTAGTCGCCGAAGAGCGCATCCGCGACGGCGTTGCCGCCTTCTTCGCCGGGGTACCAGGCGAAGAGGATGGCGTCGGCATTTTCCTGCGCCCAGCTCAAATCGATCGGACTGCCGCCCGTGACCACGACGATCAGCGGCCGGCCCAGTTTTTTCAACTCCTTGAGCAGCGCCAGTTGCTGGCCGGGGAGGCCGTACTGGTTGCGGTCGCCGTCTTCGTCGCCGGTCACGCCGCCCTCTTCGCCCTCGAGATCGGCGGTATAACCCACGCAGGCGACGATCGCGCCGATCTCCGGTGGTCCGCCGTGATATAGCAAAGATTTCGCCCTGGGCGGCTGCTCACCGGTCAAGTCCACGCCAAGGTGCCAATTCACCTGTGTGCCGGCGGAGACGTGACCGACGATGCCTTCCATGATCGTGGTCATCTGCTTCGAGAAACCGTTGTAGTTTCCCAGCAGCGCCATCTGATTTATGGCCGTCGGGCCGGTCACGAAGAGCCCGCGCACATCCTTGCGCAGCGGCAGGACGCCGTTATTCTTGAGCAGCACCAGCGACTCCTGCGCCATGCGGAGGGCGACCGCGCGGTGGGCGGCGCAGTTGACGATCGCGGGCTTCAGGTGCGCCCATGGTCCCTTGGTGGGCGCGTCGAACATGCCCAGTTTGAAGCGCACGGTGAAAAGCCGCACCAGCGCGCGGTCCAGTTCGGCTTCGGTCAACAGCCCCGCCTGAACGGCCCTGGTCAGTTCCTTGAAAAGCACGCCGCAGTTGAGATCGCAGCCGTTCTTCAAGGCCAGCGCCACCGATTCCAGCGGGCCGGCGGTGACTTTGTGCCCCAGGTGGAGATCCTGGATCGCCGAGCAATCGGAAACGACATGCCCCTTGAAGCCCCATTCGTCGCGCAGGATTTTCTGCAGCAGCGTGGGGCTGCCGCAGCAGGGTTCGCCGTTGGTGCGGTTGTAGGCGCCCATGACCGCCTCGACGCCGGCTTCCTGCACCAGCGCCCGGAAGGCGCGCAGGTAGGTTTCGCGCAGGTCGCGCGGACTGACCACGGCGTCGAAACGGTGGCGCAACGATTCCGGGCCGCTGTGGACGGCAAAATGCTTGGCCGTGGCCGCGACTTTCAGATAGCGCGGGTCGTCGCCCTGCAGTCCATGCACGAAGGCCTTGCCGAGTTGCGCCGTCAGGTGGGGATCCTCGCCGTAGGTCTCCTGTCCGCGGCCCCAGCGCGGATCGCGGAAAATGTTGATGTTGGGCGACCAGCAGGTCAGTCCGAAATACTGGCCGCGGTTGTTGATCCGCAGGGCCGCGTTGTACTTGGCGCGCGCTTCGTCGGAGACGATCTCGGCCACCCTCAACAGCAGGCGGGGATTGAAGGCGGCGGCCATGCCAATGGCCTGCGGAAAGACGGTGGCGAGTCCGGCGCGCGCCACGCCGTGCAGCCCTTCGTTCCACCAGTTGTAGGCCGGGATGCCCAGGCGCGGCAGCGCCGGGGCGGTATGCACCATCTGGAGCGCCTTCTCCTCGAGGGTCATGCCGGCGACTATGCGCCGCGCGCGCTCCTCGGGCGGAAGTTTCGAATTGCTCCAGGTCTTCTGCGCTGCGTTTTGCGATGCCATGGCAAGTCCTTTATAATGAAACAACGAATTGTCAATCTACGCACCGCGGCGAATGGTGTCAACCGACGGCGATCTCACGATCTCACATCTCGATCCCGAGGCGGGCGCGGACGCCGGCGTCGTAATAATGTTTGATGCAGCGCATCTCGGAGACGAGGTCGGCGCGGGCGATCAATTCCGGCGGAGCGTTGCGGCCGGTGAAGACCAGTTCCACCTGCGGCGGACGCGCGGCGATCAACTCCAGCAGGCTGGCGGCCGGGAACAATCCGGCGGCGCAGGCGTTGTTGGCTTCGTCGGCGATCACCAGTTCGTGCCGGCCCGCGCGCAGCACCTCGGCGAGGCGCTCCAACCCGTGCCGGGCGGCGGCGAGTTCGTCGGCCGCCGGCGCGCCGCGGATGAAGCGGCCCTGGCCGAACTGTTCGATGGCGATTTCGGGGAAACGCTCACGCATGATCGCGATTTCGCTGAAGTCGCCACGCTTGATGAACTGGCCGAGGAAGACCCGCAGGCCGGCCCCGACGGCGCGCACGGCCAGCCCCAGCGCGGCCGTGGTCTTGCATTTGCCGTCGCCGGTATAGACTTGTACGCGCCCTTGCATGCCGATCCTAGGGCGCGACGTCGAGCAGCAGCGCCAGGTCGCGGCGGATCTCGGAGCGCGTGACCGCCCAGCCGGCGTCGAGCAGCCCGGCGTATTTTTCCGACAGCACACCGGCGATGACGGTTCGCGAATGCGACCACTTGTAAAGCAACTGGTCCAGCACGCGGGCATCGCTGTGTTGCGGCACGAAGCTCAGACCCAAAAGTTCCAGGCGCATGCGGGTGATCTCGTCGATCAGACTGGGATTATTCAAGAACCACCAGCAGCCGAAGGGCAGGATATTGGCGAACTTGCGGGCGGCGATGCAGAGGGCGTGCATGTTCTCGCGGGCCAGCATCGTGATCATGAAGCGGTTTTTCGGGAAGTCGCGCGCCAGTTGCTCGACCGTTTCGACGTCGCTGACGCCCAGCGAGTCGCCCGCCAGCCGCAGCGCGGGATTGACCAGCTTGCGCACCCCGATCATCAGCGCCAGCGGGATGCCGCGCGCCTCGGCCACGGGCAGCACGGCCTTGACCAGCAGGTTCGTGAGCGGCGACTGCGCATCAGGATAACGGAACGAGGGCGGCAGGCTGATGGCCATGTAGCGCGCCTCGAAACGGTCGCACCAGACGTTCAGATAGCGCCGGAGTTCGGCGATCGTCCGTCCGCTCAGCGCCTCCTCGACGCCGAAGCCCGCGCCGGCCAGCCGCGCCGCCGGTTCGGGCCAGTTCATCAGCGCGCTGTCCAGCCGCAGCACGCCCAGGAAGCGGGGGTCGCGCGCGAAAGGCCGCGCCCAGCCCGGCGCCTCGGCGGGATCGAAGGGATCGTTGGTCATGTAGACCCGGCGCAGGTTGGCCTTGTCGAAAACCAGGTCCACGTAGTCCCGCACGTTTTGTTTGGCGAACCAGCGGCGCAGCGGGGCCAGCGTGCGCACATGCGGCTCGAGGCCGATGGAACTCAGCGCGGTCAGCACGCCGCGGCAGGCTTCCGAGAGCGGCGAACGTTTGACGAACAACTCGTCCCAGATCAGGTCGGCCTGGGCGGTTTTCGCGAGCGCCCAGAAATCGCCGGTCGCCATCTCCGGGCGGCAGCGGAAGAGCTCGGCGACCAGGTAATGATAGGTCAGCAATTCATCCAGGCCCCAGAGCAGCACCGGGCCCAGCGCGGGATCGTAGATGTGCGTGTGCACATCGGTGATGGGCAGTTTGTCCAGTTCGCGGCGCACCGCGGCGGGCAGTTGACGGGCGGTCAGTTTCGGTTCGGCGGTCATGCGATCCTCTCCTTGTTTGCGGGCGCCCTCTTTTTAGCATAGAAGTCGGGACTTGACACTGATTACCGAAGACTGAACACTAACGCTGGAATTGGGTTTGTCGGCAAAAGGGGAGGCAGCATGAAAGCGAAAAAGCGCGCTTTATGTGTCGGGATCGATATCTTCGAGCATCTGCCCGAGGCCTCTTTGAAAGGTTGCGTCAACGACGCCCGCGCGATGGCCGCTCTGCTTAAGACGCGCATGGGCTTTGCTGAAGACGAGATCGTGCTGCTGACCGACGCCGCGGCCACGCGCGAGGCCGTGCTGTCGGCCTTGCGCGAGATGGTCACCGGCGCCGTGGTGGGCCGCTACGGCTATCTGGTTTTCAGCTTCTCGAGTCACGGCACCCAGGTGCCCGACCTGGATGGGGACGAGGACGACGCCGCCGACGAGGCCTTCTGTCCCTACGATACGGCCGTCGAGGGCGACGGTTGGGACCGCGATCACATCATCCTGGACGACGAGTTGTGCAATCTGACCGCCCTGGTGCCCAGGAATTGCCTGTTCGAGGTCTTCCTGGACACCTGTCACAGCGGCACGGGTCTGCGCGCGATGGATCTCATCATGGACCGCCGTCCGCGCTTTCTGCCGCCGCCCTCGCTGGCGGCTTTCCGGCGGCTGGAAAATGTGCCCGTGCGCGGCTGGCGCGAAAAGTGCCTGGAGCGCGCCTGCCGCAGCCAGGTTCTGTGGGCGGCCTGCCGCGCCGATCAAACCAGCGCCGACGCGCGCATCGATGGCGGCTGGCACGGCGCCTTCACCTACGAGTTCTGCAAGGCCATGTCTTCCGACGCCGCCAGCGGCCTCACCCGCGGCCAGATTCTGCGCAAGGTTCGCGCCGTACTGCATGGACGATACACCCAGATCCCCCAACTGGAATGCTCCCCCACGCTGCGCAATGCCGGCTGGTCGTGAGCAAGCTGAGCGACGATTAAGATTACGAAAATCGGGGGATTAAGTTGCTTGGCGACACATACACGTGTCCGGCAGGTGCTTTTCACCACGAAGACCGCGAAAAGCACGAAGGGGCTGTACTCAGATTTCGCTTTGGATTTCTTCTCTGGTGATTTCGCAATCCCGGAGAATCTGGGCCAGGAGTCCACGACCTATGCTCTCGCCACGGTGGACTGGCACCACTGTGCATCGGCCGTCAGGGTGACGCAGGAAGTGATGACTTCCCTTGATGCGGATGATCTCGAAGTCAAGGCGACGAAGCGCCTTGACAAGTTGCAAGCCGTTGAGCGTTGGAAACGTACTCATGCCATGACGGCGATACGCTGGACACCAACGAACTGATTGGAAACCGGATCTTCAACTTCCATGCACAGTTCAATGGCCTCCTTTATCCTTTTCATCAGGACATCGAGCGACTTGGCTTGTGTATGACACCCCCGTAATGCGGGCACCGATGCCACAAAATATCCGTCCTCATCCTTCTCGATTACCACATTAAATTCTTTGGTCATTTCTCAGCCTCCACATTGCGAAGAGCGATTATACCAGCCGGAATCGGCATAATCATCTTTTTTGTTGTTATGAAAAACATTTTCGAACGTTGTCTAATTATCTCGCGCGGAAAACGCTCAGGCGTCGGCGGTCGCAGGATGTCAACTGCCAACCCAGCCGCTCCGCCAGGCGGGACATGGTGCGGGCGCTGTAGAAGGCGATGTGCGTGCCGTCGTTGGCGTAGGCCCAGCGCGCCGGATCCTTCACCTCGTCGTGCAGTTCCGTCATGATCGCCGCCGTTCCGCCGGGGGCGAGGCGCGCCGCCAGCGCCTGCCACTCCTCCCACGGGCGGCGGAAGTGTTCGACGGTCTCGGTGCTGACGACCACCTTGAAGCGGCGTCCGGGCTCGATCGCGGGGGCGAAGGCGGGATCGTATCCCCGCGCCGGGAATCCCGCGCGCCGCAACAATTCCACCAGCACGGGCGACGGCCCGCAGCCGTAGTCGAGCGCCTCGGGACGCCGCGCTCCTTCCGCCAAATCGAGCGCGGCGACGCAGTCCAGCACGGGTTGCAGAAAGCGCAGGTAACCGGTGTCGTCCAAACGGTTTTGATGCAAGCGATAACGGGCCTGCTCGGCGGGCACGCTCCAGTGCTGTGACGCGGGCACAAACCAAAGGTCGCATTGCGGACAGGCGTAGAGCCAGCGTTCCGCCGCCGCGGCCAGAAAAGCGGCTGTTTCGCCGCAGAGCGGACAGGGCTCGTGTGAGCGGGGCGTCGCCGTTTCAGAACGGGAGTGGCGCTTCGGATTCATTGGCGGCCGCCATCGGGATTTCCCTCATGCCGGCCTCGCCGCCGCCGCCATCCGACTCGCAGCGGGCGCGCTCGCTGCGCGGTCCGCGCGATCGCGCAGCGCCGGTTGCGCGGCGCGGCCTGCGCGCGCGGCGTGGTCGTTCGTCGCCCGTGGCCGTGGGATGCGCGGCCTCCAGTTCCCGCAAGCGCGCCAGCGTCGCGTCCGCGCCGGGCTTGCCGCGCAGGTTGAATTCCGCATAGGCCACGGCTTCGGGGAAAAATGGCTGCGCGGCCAGCGCCTCGGCGCGCCGGCCGTCCTCGGCCAGCAGGCGCTGCTGGCAGCCCAGGATCTCCGCCGTCCGCTGGCGCACCAGGTTCGGCACCTGGATTCGTTCCGAAAGCCGGCGGCAGTGCGCCATGGCCGCATTATAAATTGCCAGGCCGACGTGCGTGCCGCGGGCGATGGCCTCGGCGGCTTCCGCCTCCACCGCGCCGCCCAGCAGCAGCGCGAACAGCAGCGCGGGCGATACGGTCCGCCCCTCGCGCTTGCAGGCGTCGAGAAACTCGAGCGCGCCGGCTACCCGGCGGCAGCGCACGGTGCAGGGCTTGCGGCCAAGCCAGACGCCCAGATCGGGGAGCAGCACTTCGAGCAGACCGTAGTAGCGCAGCAATCCGTAGGCCGCCTGCGCCGCGCCGCAGAAAAACAGTTTCTGGATCTCCTCGTATAAGCGCGAGCGGTCGGCCAGCGCCAGCCGTTCGGCCGATGCCATGATCCCCGCCGAGCTGGCGGGCTCGATCTTCAGGTCCAGCATCGCCGCGAAACGCACCGCGCGGATCATGCGCACGGGGTCTTCGACGCAGCGCATGGCCGGGTCGCCGATGAAGCGGATCACGCGCGCATGGAGGTCGTTCAATCCGCCCACGTAATCTATCAGCGTGAAGTCGGCGATGTTGTAAAAGACCGCGTTGATGGTGAAATCGCGCCGCAGGGCGTCCTCTTCCGGGGTGCCCCAGACATTGTCGCGCACCACCAGCCCATCGCGCATCTTGAAATGGGGCTGCTGCGCGGCGTCGGAATCCTCGGCGTTCTGCAGCGCCCTGAAAGTGGCCACCTCGATATTGGTCAGGCCGAAGAAAACGTGCGCCAGCCGGAAGCGGCGGCCGATCAGGCGGGAGTTCCGAAAGACGCGCTTGACCTCGTTCGGCGTGGCGTTGGTGACCACGTCGAAATCCTTGGGCTTGCGTCCGAGCATCAGATCGCGCACGCCGCCGCCCGCCAGATAAGCCTGGTAGCCATGCTCATGCAGGCCATAGAGCACCGTCAGCGCCTCGCTTTGAATGTCGTGGCGCGAGATTTTATGGTCTTTTCGCTCTAAAATGCGTGGTGTAGTCATATTAGCCAAAGGCGAAGTATACTACAGATGCCGCTTGGATTCAATCTCCGCTGAAACGACCCCAGCTATTCTCATTATGGCCGCTAGAATACGGACGACACGGAGGTCGTCCCTCCAAAAACTTGGGAATCACGGGTGTTTTCGTGAATGGAGGGACGACCTCCGTGTCGTCCGGACCTGCGCAAGAGGCCATAAAGCGAATTGCTGATGCAAAAATGATTCAAAAAAATGATTGAAACGCCTCGGGTGTTGTGGTAAAACTAAACGCTCTCATGGTTAGTAATACGTCATTCACCTCGGTTCTCGATACGGAGCAGCAAACGCGTCTGGCGAAAGTGCTGCGCGAAGGGAATTACCGGTTGGTGGACGTGCCGTACACGACGGTGGCCGCCGACGGCGAAGCCTGCCGGATTGCGCTCTACAACAGCGGAAAATGCTGCATACAGGGCAAGGGGGCGCGGACGTTTGTCGAGTTTGTACTCGAGCCCGAGATCCTCCGCGGCGCAAGTCTGGGCTACGAAGAGCTGCTCGATCCCGCCCGCTTCGAACCGCATCTGGGCGTGGACGAGAGCGGCAAAGGCGATTTTTTCGGCCCGCTGGTGATCGCCGCGGCCTATGTGGACCGGGAACTGATCCCGGTCTTCGACGATCTGGGCGTGCGCGACAGCAAGAAAATCACCAGCGACCGCCGTCTGCTGGAAACCGCCGCCGCGCTGCGCCAGCGCCTGGGCGTGCGTTACGCCGTGGTCGCGATCAGCCCCAGGCGCTACAACGAACTCTACGCCAAGATGCGCAGCGTCAACACGCTTCTGGCCTGGGGACATGCGCGCGCGCTGGAAAACGCCCTGGAAAAACTGCCGGGCTGCAAGCGCGCGATTTCCGACCAGTTCGGCTCCGCCTCCCTGGTCACCCGCGCCCTGCTCCAGCGTGGCCGGCAGATCGAATTCGTGCAGTACCACAAGGCGGAATCGGATCCCGCCGTCGCCGCCGCCTCGATCCTGGCCCGCGAGGGTTTTCTGCTGGCCCTGCGCCGGTTCGGCGAAACATACAAGACCATCCTGCCCAAGGGCGCTTCCGGGTTGACCCGTTCCGCCGCGGTGGAGTTGGTGAAACAACATGGGCCGCAGGTGCTGCTCGAAACGGTAAAATGCCATTTCAAGACCACGGACGAGGTGCTGGCCGCCGCCGGACACAGCCGCGCCGATTTGGGCGTCATCGGAACGGCGCGCTCGCGCACTTACCTCCCGCCCGCCGCGAGAAATGGCGGCAACTCATGAACACCGCCGCCGCTTCCCTGGCGCCCGTGTCGCTTTTCGTCGTCCGTGCCGAAACCACCCGCGACGTCGCCGAAACCGTGCAACTGCGCACGGAGATGGTGGAAAATCTGGCGCTGGCCGTCTGGTTCGACGAGGATCGTCCGCTGGGCCGGCTGGAGAGCTTCCATGCCACGCCGTCCGCCGCCGAGGCCGCGCTGGCCTCTTTACGGGCGGAGCTGGACGCGCTCGCGCCGGGCGCCGGCGCCGCCGCGGCGATCGCCGTGCTGCCGCCCGAGGACTGGGCGGAAAGCTGGAAAAAGCATTTCAAACCCGAGCATGTTTCCGAACGTCTGTGGGTCAAGCCGAGCTGGGCCGACTGCGCCGCGGCGCCCGGCGAAATCGTGATCGAACTCGATCCGGGGCTCAGTTTCGGCACCGGTCAGCACGGCACCACGCGCGCCTGTCTGCGTCTGCTCGACGCCTGCGCGCGCCGCGGCGTGGCCGGGGGGCTGCTCGATCTGGGAGCGGGCTCCGGTATACTGGCGATCGCCGCGGCGCGTCTGGGTTGGAAGCGCGTGCTGGCGGTCGACAACGATCCCGTGGCCGTGCGCATCGCCGCGGCCAATGCCGCGGCCAACGGCGTGGGCGCCGCGGTGACAGTCCGCGAGGGCGACCTGGCGGCCCCGGCCGCCGGCTGGCGCGCGCAAACGGTCGTCGCGAACATCCTGGCTTCCGTGCTGATCGAACATGCCGCGACGGTGGCCGCCTGCGTGGCTCCCGCCGGACAGTTGATCCTGTCCGGCATTCTCGAAAATCAATATGCCGCCGTGCTCGCCGCCTACCGGACGCTGGGCTTTCGCGAGCGGCAAACCATGACTCTGGAAGGCTGGACCTCCGGCCGGCTGAGCGCCCCCGCCCGCGCCGTCAAGCCCGCGCGCCGGGCGCCCGCTGCATAAGTTTGCGAGTTACACATGCCTCTGCCGATCACACGCAAGATTCTCCTCGACTGGGCCGGTCAGCCGGTTTTCCGGGATGCCACCACGCTGTTCGAACGCGGCCTGGTGAAGGAGGCGGCCTGGTCCCCGCCGCGCATCACCGGCACGATTCTTTGGAGCAACCGGCCGCTCAAGACCGGGCTGCGCATCATGAACGACCGCACGGCGGAAAATCTCTGCCCCTGCCGCGACAGCCGCGAGCGCGGCATCATTTGTTCCCACGCCGTGGCGGTCTGTCTGCAATTGTTGAAGGCCCAGGCCGATCCCGAGCGTGAGCGGCTGCGTGTCGAAGAGCAAATCCACGCCACTTCCACCGTCACCCGCGTGCGCGACGCCGCCTACATCCGCCGTGTGAAGCCGGGCGAGGCCGGCGCGGTGCGCGCCGCCGTGAACCTCACGCTGGGCGAGGGCTGGCGCGAAGCCGCGCGCACGGGACAACGCATCCCGCTGCTCGCCACGGCGGCCTGGGGAGAATCGGAATTGCCGCTGGACCTCGTGCCGCGCGACGTGCCGCTGGCCTTTGGACAGGCCGACGAGGCCGCGCTGTTCGTGCTGGAAGACATTGTCGCGGGACCGGCGATGGGGCGGGTCGAAGTTACGCTCGACGATCTGGTCAACCTGATCGAGATTTTCCGCGGCCGGACGCTCGGCGACGCCGAGCGCCACGCCAAGCTCACGATCGCCACGACCCCGCTGGCCTCGATTCTCAAGCTCGATCTCGACCCCGAGTCGGGCGAGTTGCTGCTGCGCATTCACACCGAACGCCCGATGGAGCCGGAAAGCGAGGCGACCGAGGCGCCGCTTTACCTGATCGCGGCCAAGTCGGGCTGGATCGTCGGCAAGGACTATCTCTGGCCGCTGGAAGCGCTGCTACCCACGCCGGCGCGCCAGGCCTATCAGGGCCTGATCCGCATCGCCCGATCCTCCGTGCCGGGATTCATGCAGACCGAACTGCCGCTGCTCAGCCGTTTCCTGCGCGTGGCCAGCGAATTGTCCTCCGACCTTTTCACCATCGAGCCGGCCATGCCGCGTTTCAAACTGCGCGTGCGCGGCAGTCCGGCCTCGCTCGCGGCCACGCTCTTCGCCCAGTACAACGGCTACACGCTGGTGGCCAACAAACCCGACCCGATCAGCCATTTCGCGATTCCCGACGAACACGACCTGATGCGCTATACCGTGCGCAACCTGCCGTCCGAGCAGGCCGCGTTGGCCATCCTGGCCCGGCACGGTTTCAAGGGCGGCGAGCGCGGCGACAAGGTCGAACCGATCATCGGCACCCGCGAGGTGCTCAATTTCATCGGCAGCCAGATGCCCGCCCTGCGCCGCTTCGGCTGGCGCGTGGAACTGGAAGGCCGCGTGGCGGGCTTCGCCGAGGAGGCGGACTATGCCACCCCGGTCGTGCGCATCAACACGCCGGCGGGGCAGGACTGGTTCGAGGTGGGCTTCGATTTCGAAAACCGCGCCGGCGCCTCGCTCTCCGCGGCGGATATTCAGCGCGCCCTGCGCAAGGACGAATCGTTCCTCGGCGCGCCCGGCAAAAAACCGACGCTGCTCGACGCCCAGGCCATCAACGCGCTGATGGATGTCTTCCGCGATTGCGGCGGCGAAGCCGGCGAACGGCCCGGCACCTTCAGAATGCCGATGATTTACGCCGCCTATGTGCAGGCTTCGCTGAACGCTCTGGACGGCGTGGACATCGAGTCGCCGCCCGCCTGGCGCGTCACGGCGGAACAGATGACCCGCCTGCGCGAGCCGGAAAGCATCGAGATGCCCGACGGCCTGGAAAATGTGCTGCGTCCCTACCAGAAGGATGGCGTGCGCTGGCTGCGTTTCCTTGAAGGCAACGGCTTCGCCGGCATTCTGGCCGACGAAATGGGCCTTGGCAAAACCGTCCAGGCCCTGGCCTGGCTGCGCCTGGCGCGCGTCAACGCAACGGCCCGCGGCCGGCCCACGCTGATCGTCTGCCCGACCAGCCTGGTGGACAACTGGGCCGAGGAGGCGCAGCGCTTTCTGCCGGGCATGAAAGTCCTGGCCATCAGCGGCAGCGAGCGCCACATGCTCTGGCACGACATGCCGAACGCCGATCTGGTGATCACCTCCTACGCCCTCGTGCGGCGCGACATCGCGCGCCACCTGCAGCACGAATACGCCGTGGTCGTGCTGGACGAAGCGCAGCACATCAAGAACCGCTCCACCCAGAACGCCGTCACGGTCAAGCAGATCCACGCCAAGCACCGGCTGGTGCTGACCGGCACGCCGCTCGAAAACAGCGTTTCGGATCTTTGGTCGATCATGGACTTCCTGATGCCAGGCTACCTCGGATCGCACGAAAATTTCCGGCGCAATTACGAACTGCCGATCGCCAACGGCGATATGGATGGCGAGGCGGCGCAACTTAAACTGCGCCGCAAACTACAGCCCTTCCTGCTGCGGCGGCTCAAGGCCGACGTGGCCCGCGACCTGCCGCCGCGCATCGAACGCATCGCGCAATGCACGCTCAGCACCGACCAGAAGGCGGTTTACGCCGAATTGCTGGCCTCGGCGCGCAAGAAGATCACCGACCTGGTGGCGAAGCAGGGGCTGGAAAAGTCGCGCATGGAAGTGCTCAAAACCCTGCTGCGCCTGCGCCAGGTCTGCTGCCATCTCGACCTGCTGCGCCTGCCCAACCTCAAGCCCGCCCATCCCTCGGCCAAAATGGACCTCTTCTTCGAGCTGCTGGACGAGGCCGTGGACGGCGGGCACCGGGTGCTGGTCTTCAGCCAGTTCGTCAGCATGCTCCAGATTTTGCGGCATGAGCTGGACCGCCGCCGTCTGACCTACTGTTATCTCGACGGCTCCACCAAGGAACGCCAGAAGGTTGTGCATGAATTCAACGGCAACCGTACCATTCCCGTCTTCCTGATCAGCCTCAAGGCCGGCGGCACGGGCTTGAACCTGACCGGGGCCGATATGGTCGTCCACTTCGACCCCTGGTGGAATCCCGCCGTCGAGGATCAGGCCACCGACCGCGCCCACCGCATCGGCCAGAAGCGCACGGTCTACAGCGTGAAATTGATCACCCGCGGCACGGTTGAAGAAAAGGTGCTGGCCCTGCAGCAGCGCAAGAAGACCCTGATCCAGACCATGCTCTCCCAGGAAGCCGGCGTCGTCGGCCACCTCTCGATGGAGGAGATTCTGGAACTGCTTTCGCTGTAACTGACCCGGAACAACCCATAATGAGAATTGCTGTAGTCGCCACCCAAATCCTCGCCTAAGGACGTTGCGCCCATGTTGCTGCCAAGTCTTTCGCCCTACGCCCACGCGGCGACGGAGGCCCGTCGCCCTCCAAGGAAAGTCATCGAGACATGCTGGAGGATTCTTCTGGAGGGCGGCAGGCCTCTGCCGCCGCGTGGCGCAAGGCGAAATGCTTATGGATGGAACGTCATCGAGACATGCTAGAGGATTCTTCTGGAGGGCGGCAGGCCTCTGCCGCCGCGTGGGCGCAAGGCGAAATGCTTATGGATGGAATGTCGGAACGACGTTAGGCGAGGATGCGAGGATCAGGGCGCCAAGAAGGCGCTGGACGCGGGGGGGCGGGGTTGCGTAAGATTGCTTGCTTGCCTGCCTGAACGGGGCGGGTCTAGATTCGAGGGAAAGAACGCATGAGCAAACTGATATTGGGCCTGCCCAAGGGCAGCCTCCAGGAAGCCACCTTCATGATGCTGCAGAAGGCGGGCTTCAAGGTTTCGGCCGGCACGCGCTCCTACATGCCGAGCGTGAACGACAAGGAAATCGAAGCCCGGTTGATCCGGGCCCAGGAAATCAGCCGCTACGTCGAACACGGCATGCTGGACGCCGGCATCACGGGCTACGACTGGATTTGCGAGAACGGTTCGGATGTGCATGAGGTGGCGGACCTGGTCTACGCCAAGCAGGGACTGCGGCCCGTGCGCTGGGTGCTGGCGGTGCATAACGATTCGACAATCCGCTCCGTGCAGGATTTGCGGGGCAAACGCATCGCGACCGAGGCGGTCGGCATGACCAAGCGTTACCTCGACAAGCATGGCGTGCAGGCGGAAGTCGAATTTTCCTGGGGCGCCACCGAAGCCAAGGTTCCGGAATTGGTGGATGCCATCGTCGAACTGACGGAAACCGGCTCGTCGCTGCGCGCCAACAACCTGCGCATTGTGGACGTGGTGCTGGAGTCCACGACCAAGTTCATCGCCAATCGCCAGGCCTGGAGCGATCCCTGGAAGCGGCGCAAGGTGGAGCAGATCGCACTGCTGCTCCAGGGCGCGCTGGCCGCGGAAACGCGGGTCATGCTGAAAATGAACGCGCCCAAGGACATGGTGGCGGCCCTGACGGGCATTCTGCCTTCGCTGCACGCGCCGACGGTGAACATGCTGAGCACGCCGGGCTGGGTGGCGATCGAGTCAGTGATCGAGGAAAAGGTGGTCCGCGAGATCATCCCGGCATTGAAGCGCGCCGGCGCGGAAGGTATCATCGAATTGCCGCTGAACAAGGTCGTCCCCTGACCGGCGGCGGTTTTCAGGAAAGGAGCAAACTCGTGGGTTCAATTAAAAAGAAACGGCGCACCAAAATGTCCAAGCACAAATATGAAAAGCGCCGCAAGGCGATGCGCCACAAGAACAAGTAGCGCAAAACGGAATTCCCCGGGGGTGTGCATCCGCCGCGGCATATGGTTGACGCTGGCGGCCGGGTTGTTGTCCGGTTGCGCCACCTCCCGGGCGCCTTCGCCTGTATCGTCGCAAGCCGACCGCACGCTGCTGCCCTCTCCCGCCGCATTGCGGCAGGCCGATGCCCTGGCCCACTTTGGCAGCGCCTTGACGGCGCCCGAAGAAGCCGGCGACAGTAACGACCGGATTGCCTCTCACTTGACGGCAGCGGTTTTGCTCGACGCCGGAAATGTAGATGTCGTGCTGGCCGCGGCCGCCGCCGCCCTTTCGAAAAACCGCGCCAGCGAAGCCCTGTCCATCCTGGATCGCGGTATTGCGGAGCACCCCGGTGATGCACGGATACATGCCACGCGGGGGATGGCGCTGCACATCGCCGGGCAGGACCGCGCGGCGGCGCGCGAATTCCGCTGGCTGATCGGGAACCAGCCTGGCGATGCCGATGGCTACGCGCGCCTGGCCGCGCTCCGTCTCGCCCAAAAACGCTTCACCGATGCCGCCGACGTTGTGGCCGGAGGACTGCGCCGACCCGGGCATAGCGCGGAGTTGCGGCAATATGCGGATGAACTCGCGCGCTTCCTGCTGGAGAGCGAACAACCCGAACCGGCGCTGCGGGTGCTAGCGGCGCTGCGCGCGGTCCAACCTGATGCGCCGCTCTGGATGCTGTTGGCCGCAAGCGCCGAGGGGGCCCTCGGACATCGACGCGCCGCGGAAAACCTGATCGCCGTTGCGCGCAAGCGCGCGCCGAAGGATGCCGTGGCGCTTTTCGAGGCGGGCGTCGCCTATACCGTGCTCGCATTGCCGGATCAAGCGGATGCCTGCTTCAACGCGGCGTTGCAGAGCGATCCGCCGCGCGAGGATTTCTTCGCGCGCCGGGCCCAACTCTATTTCACGGACGGCGATGCCACCAACGGCTTGCGCCTGCTGGAAGACGGCATCCGCGGGATGCCGGACAGTCTGGAACTGCCGTTCTATCTGGGGCAAATGCTCGCCGCACTGCGCCGGCCCGCGGCGGCGGTCAAAGTTTTCGCCAAACTGGAACCGCGCGTCATCGCGGCGCTCCAGTACGGCACCCTGGCGCCGGAGTTTTTCTTCGCCTACGGCGTGGCGCTGGACCAACTCGGACGCAACGCCGAGGCGGAACAACGTTTCGAAGCGGCCCTCCGGCTGAACCCCGATTTCGCCGAAGCGCTCAACTACCTGGCCTATACCTGGGCCGAAAAAAGCCTTCACCTGGACCGTGCCGCGGAATACGTGCAGCGCGCACTGGCGGAGGAACCGGACAACGCCGCCTATCTGGACACGCTGGGCTGGATCCAGTACCGGCGTGGCGACTATACGGCGGCGGCGGCCACGTTGCGACGGGCGGTGGCGTTGGAGGGTGACGATGCGACCGTGCTGGAGCACCTCGGCGACACGCTTGATAAACTGGGCGACGGCGGCGCCGTGGCCGCCTGGAAAAAGGCCTACCAACTGGGCTCCGAGAATCCCGGCGCGCTCGCGCTCAAACTGCGCGCCAAAGACGTAAAGGTCGAAAAACTGCGCCCCACTCTGCCCGCGAAGGCGAAGGTGAAGTAAAACGACACCTCCTCGCGTCAGGCCAAGCCCACCAGGCGGTGGAGTTGCAGATTCAGCCGCACCGGGAGCCGCGACTCTAACAGCCAGCGGGCCAGTTCGGCGGCCTCCACCAGTCCGGCGGCGGGCGAGACCAGCACCGCCGCGCAGCGCGTTTCCAGTCGTTCGGCGCGCACCAGCGCGGCGGCCCAGTCGAAATCTTCACGGCTTGCGATTACAAATTTGATTTCGTCCGTCGCCCGCAGCCGCCGCAGATTCTCGCGCTCGAAGCGTCCGGCCTCGCCGCTGCCGGGGGTCTTGATGTCCATGATGGCGATCGCGGCCGCGGGGATCAGCCGCAGATCGCAGCTTCCGTTGGTTTCCACCAGCACCGGCCCCGGCCCCGCCTCGCACAAGGCCGCCGCCAGCGCGGGAAAACCGGGTTGCAGCAAAGGTTCGCCGCCGGTGATCTCGGCCAGCGCGACGCCGCTTGCACGGTACTCGTCCACCAACTCCGCCACCGTGCGTCGTTCCCCGCGCTCCCAGGCCCGCGCGGTATCGCAGTAGCGGCAGCGCAGATTGCACCCGGCGAGCCGCACGAACCAGCAGGGCTGGCCGGAATGGGTGGATTCGCCCTGCAGCGAGACGAAGGTCTCGCTGATTTCAACGCTGGGCGGCGGTGTCGTCATCGGCCCAATAACTCGCCACGGTGCCGGGCGTTTCCGAAACGGCCACACGCTGGACACGGCAGCGGGGCGTATTCAGTTGCGCGGCCAGTTTTTCGTACAAGTATCGCGCCAGCGCTTCGGAGGTGGGATTGCGCGTGGCGAACACCGGCAGGGCGTTCAGATCGGCGTGGTCAAAATCCTCCAAGGCATCGTGCAGCGCCGCCTTGACCGCGCGGAAGTCGCACAGAATCCCCACGTCGTCCAGCGTCGCGCCGCGCAGGAAAACCTCGACATCCCAATTATGGCCGTGAATGCGGGCGCAGGCGCCGGGATAACCGACCAGCCGGTGGGCGGCGGAAAAGTGGGTGTGGGCGCTGACTTCGAACATATTTCCGCCTTCCTAACCGAACCTGTAGACGCTCCGCACCTCGTCCAGAGTGCGCTTTTCCAGATAACCCGCGATCGCGGCGTCGTAGGCCGCCGTGTGCGCAAAAGCCTTGCGCGCCAAGTCGAATCGCGTTTGCAGCGATAACGCGCCGCCCGTGCGCCGCAACTCGGCAAGCAGACCGTCATAGTCGGCGGGATTCGTCACCGAGGCCACGCGCAGATAGTTCTTGGCCGCGGCGCGCACCATGCAGGGGCCGCCGATATCGATGTTGGCGCGGGCCATTTCCGGCGTGGCGTCGGGCTTGGCCACCGTCTGCTGGAAAGGGTAGAGATTGACCACCACCATATCGAAGGCCTGCGCGTAAACGCGGGCCAGGTCGGCGGCGTGCGCGGGATTGTAAGTCTCGCTCAGCAGTCCGAGGTAGATTTTGAAATCGAGCGTCTTGACCAGTCCGCCCTGCATTTCCGGCTGTCCGGTGTAGTCCGAGACCGCCGTCAACCGGTCGCGGGCCGCCGCGCCGAGGATCGTTTGCAGCTCCGTGAAGGTGCCGCCGGTCGAGTAAAATCGCGCCGCCGGACAAAGCTGCGCCAGCGCCGGGACAAACCGGTCGAGCCCCCGCTTGTCGGAAACGCTCAGCAGCACATGCCGAACAGGCACCGCGTCGTCAATCCGCTCCACAAAATTTACCGCCATAGCCCACCTCCTTCACATGGCGGCTATTATGCCCTCTTTAGGCCGCGCGGCAAAGCGCGATTGCTCGCCCCTGAAATTCCAGTGGCGCAAGCCGGAGGCTTACGCCACAGGGGGCATGGCGTCGTTTTGGGTCGTTTTTTCATGCACAGAGGTTTGGCTTGAAGCGCGGGCCATGGGCGGGTATTGTAGCTTTTCCGGCGGCGCAGGGTTTCCGCCTGCGATTTCCCCCGGCAAGCGCCTGTAGCTCAATTGGATAGAGCGTCAGCCTCCGAAGCTGAAGGTTGCTGGTTCGATCCCAGCCAGGCGCGCCACTTACCTTTCCTCATTACCCATGCCATCCACCGTTTTTGCCGCTTGCCGAATTTGCCGGCATGCGGTAGATGTAATAGTCAGAAGATGTTGCGGAGGGACAAGTCATGCGAAACAGCGTGAGACTGGTGGTGGTCGTGGCCGGCTGTCTAAGGGCGATAACGCCCGGGCTAGACGCGGCTTACTTAAAGCCGGGCGATTTGGCTTTCGTGGGCTGCCAGATGTCCGGAACGGAACGCTTCGCCTTTGTTACGCTGGTCGAGATCCCACCCGGCACGGCAATCACGCTGACCGATAACGGATGGAACAGCGCCAGCAACATCTTTCGCCCCGGCGAAAACACCGCCGTTTGGTCAAACAACAACAGCGTGTCCATCGCCCCCTGCACCACGGTGACGATTGAAGGCGCGAATGCCTCGGCGGGCCGGATTATCAGCGGTACGCTCTCGCAGTTGAACGATGACGGCGATTCCATCATCGCCTACCAAGGTCCGACAAATGCGCGCGTTTTCCTGGCGGGGATCAATTCGCATGCCTGGACGACCTCACCGCCGCCGGATACCGGGGAGTGCAACCTGCCCGGCATGCTGAGCCCGGGAGTGCATGCCTGCATGTTCACCAACCAGATGGCCAACGGTTATTACGTTGGCGCATTGACCAATGCTTCGCGCGAGGGATTGTTGACCGCGATCAATAATCAGGCCTCTTGGGTGCGCGTCAAGGACACGCTGCAAAACTGGCCGGCATGGGCCTTTGCGGTGCAGACCTCTGCGCCCTCGCTGGCGGCGGGCGATCTGGCTGTCGTCGGATTTCAGACCAGCGTTGTCAATACGGACCGTTTCGCGTTCGCCGCGCTGCGCCGCCTGCCGGCCGGCGCAGAGGTGGCCTTCACGGACAACGGCTGGACCGGAACGAACCTGACGACGACCAAACGCACGGTGGTCTGGCAGGCGCCGGCGGCGGGGGTGGAACGGGGCAGCGTGGTGCGCGTGGAAGGCGGACAGGCTTCAACCGGCACGATCTCGGGCAGGTTGACCTTGTGCAAGGGCGGCGACCAGATTCTGGCCTTTCAACACACCGTGACCAATCCTTTGTTCCTGTCCGCCATGAGCACAACGGAATGGTTGACCAACGGGTTGCCCGGCGACCACGACAGCTATCGTCCGGCGGAGCTCACCAACGGCATCGCCGCGCTGGCCTTTGCCGTCAATCCCACCAACGCCCTCTGCCCCGGGGGGATTTTCGCAAACACCGCCGCCATACAAACCTGGATCTACACGGCGACGAATTGGACGAATTCCAGCGCAACCCAGGGCTGGCCCGCGATATGGGAATACCGGTTGCCTCAAATGAGCACGCTGGTGCGGATATATTGACCTCCGCCAATTGCCGTACGGCGGACTACTTGATGCAGCTCGGTGTGCGCATCCGCGCGGAACTGAGGTTCAGATCGCCGATCTTACAGCCTTCCCACGGGTTGTGCAGGGTCGCCGCAAATTCCGGCAATTCGTCAAGTCTGCCGGCCAGGTAGTCGTTCAGCCGCTGCTGTACGGTCTCCAGCCGGAGCATCACCGTGCCGTATCTGGATTCGATGACTTCCCAGCCGAACGGCTTATAGGTCGCCATCCACATGGCGCGATGCCGCTTCCACAGCGCCGCCGCGCGTTTGCGCAACTCGGGCAGCTCGCGTTTGGCAATCGCCTTCAGCGCCTTCCGATCCTTCCTGGCATAAGCCTTGGCCACATCGCGCCGCAGATGGGTCTTCAATTCCAATACCGCGGCCAGCGCCGCGGGATAGTTCAAACGCCCGGCAAGTCCGCCCTTCTTGGCCTCGTCCGCCAGTTTCTTCGCAAGCCTGCCGTACCACGGCCGCAGATTCGCCTTGCCCAGGACCGGATCCAATAGCGCCAGCGCCGGATCCTGCCATAGCAGGGCGCGTCCAACCGCGTACATCGCCAACTCCGGTTTCTCGATCGGCGGAATCGAATCCACGCCGGCGGCCCGCACCCATGGTTCGAAGGCGCAACCGCATACGCCGGCAAAATGCTTCTTCGCGGCCTTCATCGGATCCGCCGCGCCGAAGGCCTGTTCGCAGAAATACTGGATGCCTGGCAGCGCGCTGAAGAGGTCCACCTCCATGCCGTCGTCGCCCCACATGGTCATGAACACTTCCTTGAGCCCTTCCTTGCGGCACGCGCTCATGCACGCATTCACGGCCGTGAAACTCCATGGCAGCGCGCACCACATGTGGGACCAGGTCCAGATGCCGCCGCCCATGATCGGCTCGCTTCCGAGCTGCCGGTGGAAGGCGATCATCTTCTGGTAGGTTTCCACGTCGGCGTGATAGTAGTCCCAGTAGACAAGCTGTACGTCCTTGGGAATGTTGGCCACGATCTCCCGCGGGATCTTCCACTCCATGTCGTAATAGTTGTGCGTCTCGGAGCCGAGCCGGAAATACATGTCGCTCCAGATCATGGGCTTGAGCCCCTCTTCCCGGCAAATGTCGCGAACGCGCGCCAGATGCCCGTTGATGATCTCGAAGGGCGGCTTTTCGCCGAACTTCTGCCTGAAACGGCCGGAGCCCAGCCCTTGCGCCTCATCCATGCCCAGATGAATCCGCCTGCTCCTCACGCACCCGCTCGCGGCCTTGATGTATTTTCGGATCAGCGCGTACGTCGGCTCGTCGCCCGCCAGCAGGATGCGATCCGTGTCGCGGTATTTGAAATTTGGATCCCACTGCAACGTCTGCTCGAGGTGGGCCAGCGCCTGGATGCACGGAATCAGCTCGATGCCCAGCGCGTCGGCGTAGTCGTCCAACGCCTTCATCTCCCGCATCGTGAACCCGCCGCGCAGATAGCCGAAGAACGGTTCGCCGGGCACCTCGTAAGTATCCTCGGTATAGAACATCAGCATGTTCACGCCCATCAGCGCCGACCGCCGCATGAACGCCTCGGCCGCGTCCGGCCGCAGCACGCCGTTGCGGCTGCACTCCGCCATCAGGCCGCGCATGGTGTATTCGGAATTTTCGCGGAAGGTCAGGTCGGCGCGCGTTGTCGCGCCCAGCAGCCGGCCCAGCGCGCGGAACGCCGCGGAACGGCTGCCGAACCGGACCGTGACGCCGGCCTTGTCCGCCGATACGGCCAAACCGTCACGGCCCAGCCTCGCGTCCTCGACAAATGTCAACGCCAGGGCGCCTTTGCGGGCGCCGAATCTACCCGCATGATCGGGCTTGATCGCGGCCAGTCCCGCCCGCAGGGAGTCCGGGGCCGATATGACATCGAAATTGAATGCGCCCATGATGCTTCCCCTTGTCGATTATGATTTGTCTATCGCCCCGGTCGTCTGATGCTGCAACGGGGTCCGACGATGAATCAGTTGCAGGGCGATGCCCGCGGGATCGCGGACGATGGCCAGCGTATCGCCGGCCCCGGACACGCTCACTTCACCATCCGCCCGGCCGCCGGCCGCGATCAGACGCTGACGCTCCGCGGCCACATCCTCGGCATTGAGTGCGATATGAAAGGTCGGCGGCGGCCAGGCGGCAAAATCCGCCACTGGCGCCGCGGGGTTATGATAAACCTCCAAGACGGTGCGCCCGCCGTCGTCACCCAGGAAATAACCGCTGCCCGCCTGCCTCAAAATGCGCAGACCAAGGTGCCGGACGTACCACTCCGCCAGTTTTACGGGGTTGTTTACATTCACCGCCAGATGTTCGATTCGCATGCCCATCTCCCGTCCGCCGTATGGCGAGCTTTTGGCCAGCCTACCATACCGCCGCGCCATTCGCCACCAGCCGCCACCATGCCGCCTTGACCATCAATCCCGGTTCGGATACCGTATTTCCCATGGAAGCGCATCTTCCGGCCGGTCCCCGCGGACGTGTGTTCGTGCCGCCCGAAAAGCGATTTCTTGTCGGCTAGTTGGTGGAATAACATGCAAGACGACTCCGGCCTTCAAAAGTTGCTTCGGGTTCCGTTGATCTACGATCTGTTCCAGGAAATTGTCGGAGGCAACGCGGCGCGCCGGGTGTTTATCCGGGATATCGTGCGGGCAAAACCCGGCGATAAATTGATCGACGTGGGCTGCGGACCGGCCAAGATGGTTGAATGGCTGCCAAGTGTGCGCTATGTGGGTATCGATGCCAGCGAAAGGTACATCGAATCGGCCAGAATCAAGTATGGCGATAAGGGACTCTTTCTGGTTGGGGATACCAGGACTTTGGGAAATGACGAACGTCTCGGGGATGCGGACATCGTGCTTTGCTCGGCTTTGCTGCACCATCTGAACGACGATGAAGCGCTCGATCTAATGCGCTTCGCGCATCGCGCGTTGAAACCCAACGGGCGACTCATCACGGGCGACCCATGCTGGCTGCCTGACCAGGGCTTCATTTCCCGATGGGTCGTTTCGATGGATCGCGGAAAGAACGTTCGCACGGAAGAAGGCTATCGAAAGCTCGCGGAACTGGTTTTTAAAAATGTGAAGACGATTGTGCTTCCAAACTCGCTCCGGATTCCCACCCCCGGCGTGGCCATGGAATGCGCCAAATGAATAAACCCTGCGAATTCCCCGCCGTTTCTAAGCAAAAGAAGCCGTTGCTAATGCATAACCGACGGTACGAGTTGTGGTGTGGACTTCTGTTTGTGATGGCCACCGGAATATTTTTCCGGCTGATGTGGCTGGGGGAGTCGGCCTTCCGCGCCGACACGATTATTTTTTATAATTATTGTCACAGCTCGATAACAGCGTGGCAGATCTTTTTCGACTGGTATAAGGTGGGCGGCCCTGGGGAGCATTTTCCGTTCGCGCCGGCTTTCACAAAGGGCTTTCTCGACTGTTTGTATCTGCCGACAACCGATTTCACGATTCGCCTGCCTTGTGCGCTCTTTGGCATTGCGACAGTATTGTTCGCCTATCTGGCCGGCAGAGAATTGAGCGGACGGCGCTTCGGCTTTTTCTTCGCGCTGGTCATGGCCTGCAATGCGTTTCATATTCAGTTGTCGCGCGAGGCCTATTTTTATCCGCCGCTGGTGCTGGGCGCCGCCATGCAATTGTATTCGGTTCTATGGTTGTTCCGGCGGCGGCGTATTCCCGGTCGTCTGCCATGGCATTTCCACCTGCTGGCCGGAACTGGCTTCTTCCTGTTGACATACAGCCATTTTTCCGGCTGGTGGCTGGCAGCGGTGGTTGCTCCCGTCATGTTGGGAATCCTCATTTGGCGCATCCGGAAATTGCCCGGACACGGACGTGACATGGCGATCTGGCTGGTCATTTACGGCTTCGTCGGTCTCCCGCTGCTGTTCTATGAATGGGGCGTGCCATACATAATGGCGCGTTTTACCGATCCCTCCGTCAAGGCGGGTGTGGTTCGCGTATTCGGGACGCAAACTATAACCATCTTCACCGCTCCCGGTCGGTCGGCGGAGGGCTTGTCGTTCGGCACTACGCCGCTTGGCATCGGTTTGATAGCGTTGGCCGGTCTGCTGCTGATTTGCTTATTTATCCGGCGCCGTCTATGGACCGGACGATATGGGATTGTCCTGCTCCTGCTGTTTGGCACGCTGGCATTGTTCGTGGCGGCATCCAGACTTCAGGAGATAAATTTTTCCCGCCGGTATATATCCGTGATTCTGCCGTTGTTTTTGCTGCTCGTGACGGCGGGATTATGGCATTTGTCGTTGTTGGGCCGCTGGCTCAGGATCAAGCCGGCGATTCGTCGTCTGATGGCATTTGGCGTGGCAGCGGTTGCGATCGCGGCGCTGCTCCCGCCGGCTTGGTGGAGCATCAGAATCAGCGGCCAACCGACGCCCTTCAAGGAAGTTGCCCAGTGGTGCGATACTCAGCTACCTCCGCGCAGTTTGGTGCTTGTCGAACGCTGGTATGATCCCTGGAACGAGTTGAAAGTGCATAATTCCACCAACGTTTTTTTTACCTTCACGGTGCCCTCGGAACCCAATGACGTATTCAAGCAATTCAACTGGCCCGCCACGGCCAAAGCGTTCTTTAACAGGTTCCCCGATGCGGCTTATCTGGAATATTGCAGCAGCGACCGGGAGCGGATGGGCGTACTGACTAATTGGCACTTCGCCCGTTCGATGGTCTTCACCAATCTGGCCGGGATCAAACTAGCCAAGGCGGGACTGGCGTTTCGGGACGATTTTTACGACCCCTCCACGAATCGGATAATCACAACGATTTATTACAACACGCGCGAGGACGTAATCAGGTATGCGCGTGAACAGGGACGGACGACTCTCTTGTTGTATGAGCCTTCCTGGGGCTACATCAAACTATGGCAGGAGTTAAAGGATTTCCGCGACTGGCGGATCATGGAGGACAGAGCCACGCTGGATCTTTATAACCTGACCCAGCGAACCAACACGGTCACTTTGCTGATCAGCGGCATGGCGGCTAACGGCTCCAAACATGTGCGCTGCGGCCTCTCCGGTCAAACTTTTCAGCACCTGAAGCTATCGGAGTGGCGCATCGATAACGTTCCGCTAAAGCCGGGTTTGAACCAGACCGTTTTGACAGACGCGATCTGGTCAACGTCCAAAATCCCATTGCTGGTGGATCGGGTTGAGGTGCTTGACGATCACGCATCCGGAAGCCGCGAGCCGGACGCTGGAAATAAATAGGCGCCGTCGGCGGTTGACGGCGGGATTGTGCGAGCGACGATCCGGGTGCGCGGCGTTAGGTTGTCAGTCAGTTTACCGCACTAATTCCAGCCCGAAATCTCTCAGAATTGCGGTCTGGACCTTTGCAGCGTAGTCTTTCCGTATGATGCCGGCCACCTCATCGGAATAACTGGCCGCCATGACGATGACGGCATCCACGGGGTCTGAGCGCAATGCATCAGGAGCGACAATCGGCAGATGACTGGCCGGAGTGAATTTTCCCTGTTTGAAGGTGGCGGAATCGACGACATATTTGATCTTGTCGGCGATTTTAGTCAGGGCAATGATGGCCAGCGCTTGATGCCCGGCGCCCCAGATGGCAACTTTGTTTGCCGCAAACTTGCCGATATAGTCGTTGATTTGCGTTTGAATCCTGGCCTGATAATCATCGAAGTTCGAAATGTCGAGCTTAGCCCTTTTTCTTACAACCGCTGAAATAACATAATTGTCCCGCAACTCCCGGCATTCGAGGACGTCGAACCCGTTGAGGTTGAGTGTTGTTCGCAACGTTTCTTTTGAAAAATACAGCAAATGATCGCCGATGAACTCGGAGAACAGTTTGTTGCTCAGCATCATGTCGAAATTCGGCGCCTCGACCAAACCCACGGCGCCTTCCGTCAAATTATTATAAATCCCCCTCAGCGCTGAATTCGGCTGCGGCATGTGTTCCAAAAACATCAGCAACATAAACGCGTCGAAAGGCCCATTGGCAAGCTTGGTGTCGCTGCGTTCGACGTAACCTTTCGTTGCCTTGAGTCCATCCGCGACACAGGCCGCCACCGCGGTCGCCGAATACTCCAGTCCGTGGGCCTCGACCTCAAACGGTTGGAGCAGGGAGAGAAATTCACCGCGGCCGCAGCCAATTTCGATGATTTTCTTGCCCCTCAGCGAATATTTTTCGACAAACCCGGCAAACTGCCTGGTTTTGAAATCCTTGATGACCTCAGAAAATGCCGCGGCCCGGATCACTTCCCGATAATAAGGAACGGGCTCATTGCTAAGTTGCACCAGGCCGCAACTCGAGCACTGACATACAGTCAGGTCAACGCCCTTTTCCTCTCCCAGCGAATTGGCGTCTGGAAAGTTCTGGGCTGCCTTCGGCATGTTCTCGTAATGCAACAACGGTTCCCTGAAAAACCCCCCCCCGCAAACCCTGCAGGTTTGAATCGCCATTGTTTATTCCTCTTGCGCCTTGCGCCGCACCATGAACAAAGGACTTATGGGAGCGATCGCGCCGGCCGAGCGCCTAGTCGAAATTCAGTTTCTCATCCTCGATCGCCAATGGGTGATTCTTGACCTGAGTCAAGATCGCCCCCACGTATTCGCCGATGATGCCGATAAATATCAATTGCACGGCAAAAAAGAAAAACACGCCGATTACCAATGGCGCGAGTCCCAGCGAGAAGGTATTCCAGTAAAGCAGTTTGTAGACGAAATACGCCAGCGCGATAAACAAACTTATGCCGGCCAGACAAAAACCGGAAAACGTTGCCAGCCTCAACGGCAGTTTGGAATGATTAACGAATCCGGACATTGCGACATCATACAAACTGAATAATGAATGTTTTGAACGGCCATATTTACGCGGAGCCTGCTGAAATTCGATCTCGGCCCGCCTAAATCCTATTTCGCTGATGAAGCCACGAAAGTACGGCTGCGGGTCTTTGTATAGCTTAAGCGCGTTCATTACCTTTCGGTCGTATAACCCAAATCCGGTAAAGTTCTTAATGATATGATCGTTATCCGAGAATTTAGCCAGAAGCCAGTAATATAGCCGCCGCAGGCAGAACACCAGAAGAGTTTCCTTGCACCCTCTTTTGATAGCCGTAACAACACGATAGCCCTCCTCCCATTTCCGAATCATATCCGCAATCAATTCCGGCGGGTCCTGCAGATCGGAACTCATGAGCACAACCGCATCGCCAGTGGCCTGGCGGAAGGCATTGTAACCTGAGCGGATCGGCCCAAAGTTATTGGCGTTAAGGATCACCTTGAAATTATAATCCTGGGCGGCAATATGCCTCAAGATGTCACGACTGCCGTCCGACGAACAATTATCGGCAATGATCACCTCATAGGCGTATTGCGGAAACGCGGCCATGGCCTTCACAATTCGGTCGTAGAATTCCTGCAGGTTGCCTTCCTCGTTCATGCAGCCGCTGACGATGCTGATCTTTTTCTTTACGTCCATCTTTCACCGCCTACGCAATTTATCGACCGGAAAACCGTCAATATTATCCCGGGTATAATGGTCGCTGCGATAAATATCGCATCGTGCACAAGAACTATTCTCGTGCTTCCGATTCAGCAATTGCATTTTCTGGAACTCAATCCAACGCTCCGAATTCCAAATCTCCCGCAAATTCCCGGTGTCTACATTGCCAAGATTGGTTCCGCCGATAAAATCCACACAACATGGCGAAACATCGCCGTTACATCGTACGGTCATGGTTGTGAAAGCCATGGGACAGGCAATCCTGGGGCTGCTGTGTTGCGTCATATCGCCAATCGCGGCGCCCACGTTGTCCTGGTAATAATTCTTCAGGAAATCTCCGTCCGCGACCTTGATCCAACTATGCGGCTTGTCGATGTAAACCTCGTCGGTTACGTCCTGATACATCCCGATAAAACGCTCATTTTCCGCTCCAAAGGAATCGAGCATTTTGCAACTGACGAAGGGCTTCTCGGAGTTGCGTCGCTTCTTTATTTCCTGCAACACCCGCAAGTTCTCATGAATGACGTTGATATCTATCCCCGACCCCGTGATGTGTCTGTGTTTTTCCTGGTCGGCGGCATAGATGGATATCCGCGCGTAATCAAGCTGGCTGAGCACGAGTTGCTCGGCGATATCGCGGGACAACAGCGAGGCGTTGGTGGTGGTTTCGATTCTTTCCGTGACAGCCGCCTCCCTGGCCAGTTTCAGCATTGCGCAGAAATCGGGATTGATCAAAGGTTCGCCGTACAAACTCAACTTGAGCACCTTGATCTTGTCGCCCGGCCACGCCTTTAGCTGTTCGATAACCCGTTGAAAACGGGCCAGCGGCATGTTTTTCCGGTTTTGCGTGAAATAACTATCCGCCTTGAGACTTTGAAAACACTGTACGCATTTAAAATTACACAAACTTGAGGGCTCGATCAGCACCGTAAACGGCTTTTCCAGCGGCAGAATATCTTTGAGATTCTGCCGGTTGGTTGTCTTCAACTCCGTGTACTTGATCATTTCACAAAATCATCCTTGTCGAAAGCTTCAGACCAATCTATCGGCACCGGCTTGCCATAGAATTTGGTCATATACTTGTTGATGAAATTGCGGTCCTCTCCTGACAGACACAAGGGGTTATGCCGGCTGAAACACTTGATGCTTTGCCCTCTCTTAATGATATCCGCCAGACTTTCCTTAAAGATGTTGCCGATGGCGATATGAATGTATACGCACGGCAGGACATCTCCGTATTGCGTTATATGCAGGGTCGAATGCACGCAGCCGCAGCCTTTATCCATGCCGTAAGACGGGAACGTGTCGCGGTGCAGGACCGGATATCTTTCATGCGCCTTTCTGAGAAATTCCGCGTCGCTTTCGTCGATCAACACCTCGTGCTTTCCCTCCCAGGCGCCGGTCGCCCGCGCAATCAGGACATCGACGGTAAATCCGTGCTCCTGGGCGAATTCGGCCATCCGCATCAAACGTTCGGTCTGACAGTTCTGGTGGGTTACTACGGTCTGAATGACGACACTCAAGCCCGCCGCCTTGGCGGCAAGCATGGCGTCAATGGCCTTGCGGTATGCCCCGTCGCTGTTGCGGTTTGCGTTATGCAGTTTCTCGTCATAATCGTCCAGGCTGATCTTGACCTTGTCGAGGCCGATGGCTTTCAGATGACGCGCCTTTTCCTCCGTCAGAAAATACCCGTTGGTGCTCATGGTCAGATGGAACTTGTCGGGCTGAAGCGCGCCGATAACTTCGTCGAGATCCTTGAAGATCAGCGGTTCCCCGCCCGACAGGCAGAATTGGCAAAGCCCCAGTGCGTGCGCCTCGTCGCTGATTCTGCGCAGGTCCGCGGGGGTCAATTTGCGGCCTTTCTTCTCGAAGCGCGACGCTGTGCAATGCTGACATTTGAGATTGCAGGCGTAACTATAAGCGATATCGATGATCGGGGTGGCCACGCCTTGTTTAAAGCGTTCCTCGATTTTTCTGATCTTTTCGAAAACCTGGGGCTTCTCCCGGATCAGTTTCTCTCTTTTCGATTGTTCCAATTCTTTCGCGGTCATGGTCATGGTTGCACTCCTGCCTGTAAATCACAATACCGCGTAGCACACGGTTTCATATTCCAGATTCGTATGATGGCGCAGATAAATCTTGTATTCCGGGACCAGCGTTTTGATATAAAGCGGAATTTCCCAGAGGTGTTTAAAATCGTGATACACGCAGATTGCCAACCTGGGTTTTTGCGTCCGTATAATACGCCCCGCGCCACGCAAGGCGCGAAGTTCGGCGCCTTCGATATCCATCTTGACAAAGGTGACCTTCTCACCAGGCAGCGCGGTATCGAGCGGAACAACGTGTCCCTTGCCCTCGCCGCTTCCAACCGTGCTTTGCGAACTTCCGATGCTGTAAGTGATATCGCATTCGCTGTCCCAGACACCCAGGTTGAAAAGCCTGATTCTGTCTTTTTCCGGGATGTGTCCGACGTTGGCTTTCAGTGAACCGAAGTTGATTGCGTCCACCTCAAACGCATCGATGCGTTCGAATCTGGCATGTGTACGACTGACAAAATCTTTGATCGTGTCGCCGTCGAATGCCCCTATATCGACAAAACACTCGCGATCGGACAATCCGATGATATCATTCCAGAAATACTGGTTCTTCTCGCAAACGTCCGCCATAATGCTTGCGTCTTTGCCGCCGCCCAGAATTCTGCCGACAATGGCATCGAACACCTTCTTCGATTGCCCGTCGCTTAAAAGGGCGCGGACTTTACAAAGGTTGTCTACAATCTCTCCGTGATCGCAATGCGCCAAATATTCAGAGGCCACGATATCGTATTTGTAGATAAGATTTACGCAAGGGCATCCGCGCTCCGATAAATACTTAAATACGGGATAGAAGTCGCCGATCGTGACAAACACCGCGCACTCATTCTTCATGGCGATGAGTTCTTCAGGCGAAATACATTTCGCGCCACAATAGTACTTCCCCCACTTTTTTTCATCGCTATCGCAGCAGAAATCTATTTTGCGCCCGATGTACTCATTCCATGTGTCGACAATGCTGTTGAGAATTGCGCCGCATCCGTAAAACACCACACACGGATATTGTTTGATCAAATCCTGTATTTCCCGCCGGTAATTTCTCCGCTGCGCCAGCAGTTCGGATATCCGCTCGCGAGATAACGGGTCATTTTTCATCGGGGGTACGGTCATGGCCATCGGCCTTTCTATTCGCGATCATGTTTTGGGCAAGTTCTTCCGGCGGCAGATAGGGCCACATATCTTCCAAAGGCTTGGAGACCATGCTGCCTTCGGGCGTTTTCATGGCCTGCACCTTCGGGGCGGTAACATGGGCCCGGGTGATCTTGATGTCGCAGAGCACGGGATCGGCGCCGGCCAGGGTGCGGGCGATGGCCGCCGCCAACTCCTGATGGCTGGAGGCCTGCTCGTGGCGGATGCCGTAGGCGCCGGCCACGGCGCACAAATCCGGCAGGGTCAACCCGCTGCCTGGCTCCGAGCCAACGTAAAAGCCGTTGAACATATTCCGCTGGGTCGCCATGATGCTGCCATAGCCATTGTTGTCGAGAATAAATATCTTGATGGGCAGTTTCAGCCGCTTCACAGTTTCAAGTTCCTGGATGTTGAGCTGAAAAGCGCCGTCGCCGTTAATCAGAATGGTGCGTCGCCCGTTATTCGCGATGCAGGCGCCAATGGCATAAGGCAAGCCGAATCCCATGGAGCCGAGACCGGCGGCGTTTTTGATTTTCTGCCCTTTTTTGACCCTCATCGCCTGGTAGGTAACTTCGCCGGCCGCCCCGGAACTTTCCGGCGCGATGACATCGTCCGCGGTCAGTTGCCGGAAGAGCATGTCGGTAAAGACATACAAATTGACGTTGTCAGCGCACTGTTGATACTCGTCCAGAACAACCGGATACCGTTCTTTGAGCCGGCGACAATATGAAAGCCATTCGCTCCTGTCCCGCGTCTTAATGTCGCGTTGCTTTTCGTTCAGCGCCTGGAGAAATTCGCCCGCATCGGCGACGACGGGGTAATCGATATGACCGAGCTTCCTTATTTCCGCCTCATCAATATCGACCATGACTTTTCGGGCGTTTTTGGCGAACCCCGCGCTGTTGAAGGCGGTAATGCTGGGTTCAAGCCGGCTCCCCAGAACCAGCAGTAGATCGCAATTCTGCACGATGAAGTTCGCCGAACGGCATCCCATGATTCCGGGACTCCCGAAATTCAAGGGATGATCGTAATCGAGGAAATCGGCCGTTTTCCAAGTCAGCAAAACCGGAATTTGATTGGTCTCGGCGAAACGGCAAAGCGTTTCCTGCGCGCCGGCTAGTTTGACGCCGTTTCCGGCCAGGATCAAGGGGCGTTCGGTCGCATTTAACATCGCGACGACGTTGGTTGCCGCTTTGCGCTCCAGCGCGGGTTTGCCGCCATCCTGGTCGGGCGAAAAACCCCGCAAGCGCGTTTCGTCAATCAGCGCCGCCTGCACATCCAGGGGAATATCCAGCCAGACCGGCCCCATTCTCCCGCTGGTTGCGGAATGCCAGGCTTTTTCCAGATGAAACTTAATCTCGTCCGGTTCCAGCACGGTCACCGCGTACTTGGTGATACACGCGACCATGGAGACGATGTCCACCTCCTGCGAACCCATCTGTCGGACACCGCTGGCGCCTTTCAGGTCCGAGCGCTTGGCCTGTCCGGAAATAAACACGCAAGGCGTGGAGTCGATGTAAGCCGCGGCCACGCCGGTGATGGCGTTGGTGCTGCCGGGACCGGAGGTCACCAGTCCTACTCCAGGAAAATTCGTGTTTTGAGCATAGGCTTCCGCCGCGATGGCGAGCGCTTGTTCGTGCAGGAAACAGGTGTATTTTATCGCCTGGCATCGGCCCAACGAATCATCAAGGTGCATCGCTCCGCCGCCAGGCAACATGAAGACATGCTTCACGCCCTTGCCGGCAAGAAACTTAAATACATAATCGGACAATTTCACGGCCATTGCGTCAGCTTCCCATCGGCTTGCCTGCGAAACCACCCTCCATCAGATATTCCAATATCTCACGCACGGCGCCATGTCCGCCGCCGGCCTGCGCCACATAGTCGGCCTCGCCCTTGACTTTCAGATGAGCGTCCGCGGGGGCGGCCGCGAATCCCGCAACGGCAAAAGCGGGCAGGTCGTTGACATCGTCTCCGACAAAACAAATCTCTTCCACGGAAAGACCGCAGTGTCCGGCGAACTCCCGCAACGCCGCGGCCTTGTCCTTGCAGCCCTTGTAAACGTCGGCGATTCCCATCTTTTGGGCGAAGCGGTCCACCAGCGGGCTGGCCTCGCCTGAGATCAAGGCGATCACCAGGCCGGCTTTTTTCGCCAGCGATATGCCCATCACATCGCGGAACGAAAACCGTTTGAATTCCTCTCCCCCCGGGCCCCAGGCAAATGACCCGTCCGTCAATACTCCGTCCACATCCAGGGCCACGGCCTTGATTGGGGTCACGGACGGGCTCCCACCCGGCGCAACTTTTTGATGATGGGCTTTTCCTTTTCGAAGACGCGCTTCACGCTGCTGCCCATCGACATTTCCACCAAACGGATATCGCGCACCAGCCGGGTCAAGCCGCTGGGTCCAAGGGAAGCGGCCTGATCGGAACCCCACATGGAGCGCTCCAAGGTGATATGCCTCTCCACCATGCAGGCGCCAAGCGCCACCGCGGCCACGGAAGTGGCGATCCCGGTTTCGTGTCCCGAATAGCCGACGGGCACATCATAGCGCTTGATAAACTCGGGAATGACGTTCAGATCCAGTTCGTCGTAATTCGACGGATACGTGCTGGTTGCCTGCAGGATGATCAAATCCTTTTTCCCCAAGACTTCGACGGCATGATCGATTTCCTCCAGCGTGCTCATGCCAGTGGAAAGAATGATGGGTTTGCCTTTGGCGCGGGTATGCTTCAGCAACTTGTCGTCGGTAAGGCTGGCGGAGGCAATCTTATAGCAGGGCGGATTGAACCTATCTATGAAGTCCACCGCGCCCTCGTCCCAGCACGATGCAAACCAGATTATTTCCTGTTCGCGGCAATAGCCGTCAATTTCCTCGAATTCCTTCTGTCCGAACTCAAGGCCGCGCTTGAGATGCCCGTTGGTCGGCCCGAAGGGATTTTCCCTGAGTTTGGCCAATTCTTCCGGCGTATACACGACATCAACGGTCCTTTTCTGGAATTTTATCGCATTGCATCCGGAAGCCTCGGCGACATCGATCAGTTTCTTGGCGATATCCATTTCCCCATTATGATTGATCCCGATTTCTCCCACGATAAAGCAGGGACAACCTGTGCCCACCACTGCAGAACCAATTTTAACTGTCTTCATGATGATCCGCCTTTCTTTTGAAATGCTAGCATTTAAGCGCGTCGTCGTTCAACAAATAGTCACACGGGAAGACGGCATTCCGCCTGTCAGGGTGCGGCGCTTCCAGATTGCCGATGCCATCGGATGGTGCGTTGGATGGCTTCGTCCAACGGAATCCACGTCCGAAGACCCAGTCCACTCAGCGCATGCCGGGTGTCAGGCACGTATCTTTCCGGCGTGACGCCAGGCATGACTTGTTGAGCGATGCACACCTCGGCGCCTGGCTGGCATGCTTTGGCCACCGCTCGCGCCAGCGCGCCGATGGAGATTTCTTGCTCGGAACCGACATTATAAGGACGACTCGACTCGCCGCGCAGTAAAATCGTCCAGAGCCAGACGGCCAAGTCGGCCGCATACAAATATGAGCGATAGGCCGCGCCGTCCCCATTCACCAGAATCGGACCGCCACGCAGTCCGTCCCGGATAAAATTCCCCACAGCCACATGCGTGTCCAGCGGCAAATACGGCCCGACAAAGGCGAAACCACGGGCAATCTTAAGCGCAACGCCGTGTTGGCCGGCATAGAGAGCGCTCAACGTCTCGGCGGCGCGCTTCCCTTCCCCGTAGGCCGACCGCGGATCCGCCGGTTCGGGCCCGCCCGTATAATCTTCAGGCATGCGCGGCATGTCCGGCGGTTGTCGTCCATACACGGCGCCCGAACTGGCGAGCAATGCTTTCTTTGCACCGGCATGGGCGGCAAATTCCATGAACCTGCGGGCACCCTCAACGATGGTATCGAACGTCAGCAGGCGATGCTCGGCATCCGATCTGGCGTTGACATCGGTGGCGGCATGGATGGCATGACTGAACTGCCCTTCGGGAAATGCAAAGTCACGAACATCGCCGATATGGATGCTGATCGCAGGGTGATTAACCAGATGCGGCGCTTTGCGCGCAAACGCCCCGGGATCACGGGTCAGCACCACGGCCCGCGCATTCAATCCAAGTTTGTCGTTGGCCCAGGCCAGACTCTCCATCAGCCAGCTGCCGAAAAAACCCGTTCCGCCGGTTATGAACAAACGCTGGCCCCGGAGTTCATCCCAAAGCCCCTGGGTATGTTCCAGGATGTGGTCGAGATCGGTCTTGAGCGGATTATCCATGGCATAAATTACTGGAGATTTATTGGCATTGTCCGACCGAGCTGCGAATAGTTCGAACCATATGAATCATCATCTGTTCCGTCATTCCCGGATAGACGCCGATCCACAGGCTCTGGTTCATGATCGTGTCCGTGTTTTTCAAGGGCGCGGCGATGCGGTAATCGGCGCCCTCTTTCAGACCGTCAAAACAGGGGTGGCGGATGAGGTTGCCGGCGAAGAGGTTGCGGGTTTGGATGTTGTTGCGCTCCAGATGCCCGGCAAGCTGGTTGCGGTTCACGGGCGCTCCTTCCTGAAGCGTCATCAGAAAACCGAACCAGGAGGGGTCCGCACCGGGAATGGTTTGCGGCAGCAACAGCCAGCCGAGATCTTTTAAGCCTTCATAAAGCAGCCGGAAGTTCGCTTTTCGTTGCTCGACGAAGGCCGGCAGCTTTTCGAGCTGGGCGCAGCCGATGGCGGCCTGCAGGTCGGTCGCCTTGAGGTTGTAGCCGAAGTGGCTGTAGACATATTTATGGTCGTAGCCGCGGGGCAGGCTGCCAAACCGCTTCGTGAAGCGGTTGCCGCAGGTGTTGTCCACGCCGCTGTCGCACCAGCAGTCGCGGCCCCAGTCCCGCAGCGAGAGCATGATCCTGCGAAGCAGCGGATCGTTCGTGTAGACCGCTCCGCCTTCGCCCATGGTCATGTGGTGGGGCGGATAAAAACTGGAGGCGCCGATATCGCCGAAGGCGCCCGTGCATTGTCCGTCCACACGGCTGCCGAGCGCATCGCAATTGTCCTCGATCAGCCAAAGCCCGTGCCTGGCGCAGAAGGCCTTGACCGCCCTGACGTCGAAGGGGTTGCCAAGCGTGTGCGCCAGCATGACCGCCTTGGTTTTCGGCGACAGGGCGGCTTCGAGCTGTGAAACATCGATGTTGGCGGTGGCCAGTTCGACATCCACAAACACCGGCACGGCGCCGTACTGCACGATCGGGGCGACGGTCGTCGGGAAACAGCAGGCAACGGTGATAACCTCGTCGCCGCGTTCGACCCGCCGTTCTTTCAGCAGCGGCGAGGTCAGCGCCATGAAGGCCAGCAGATTGGCGGACGAGCCGGAGTTCACCAGCAACGACCAGCGCACGCCGAGATAGTCCGCCAGCCGCTTTTCGAAGGCGCGGGAATAATCGCCGTAGGTCAGCCAGAAATCGAGCGAGGAGTCGACCAGGTTCACCAGTTCGCGCTCGTCGAAAACGCGCCCGGCGTAGTTGACACGCGATTGCCCGGCTATAAAAGGCTCGTTCCGCGCCGGGGCATGGACCTGGCGGTAGTATTCCGCAACCCTGGCCAGGATCTCCGCTTTCATTTGTTCCTGCGCAGTCATTCCCAAACATCCTCCGCCTTGGGGCCTTAAACCCAACAACCGTTTTTTCTGCGCCTCTGCGCCTCTGCGTTAAATCTTCCGCTTTTTTTCGTACGATTCAATGTCAGCTTCACAGGCCTTACGGGCGTCGGCCCCTTCGCACAGCACACCGCGGTACCATTGCGCGGTTCTTTTTACCATCTCCCGGCAATTCCAGCGCGGACTCCAGCCGAGTTCCCGCCGCGCTTTTTGGATGTTCAGGCGCAGGATGGCCGCCTCATGCGGTTGGCCCGGCGCACTCCGGTCCACCCATCCGCCTGTTCCCCATGCCTTCACAAAAGCGTCGGCCAGTTTGCCAACCGGCAAGCCGGCGCCCGCCGGCGGCCCGAAATTCCAAGCTTCGCACCATTTGGGCGCGGGTTTTGCCTGCATGGCCGAGGCCAGGGTCAAATATCCCGAAAGCGGCTCCAGAACATGCTGCCACGGACGGATCGCGCGCGGGTTGCGCACCGGCGCCGGACGCCCTGCGCTGAGCGCGGCAACCATGTCCGTTACAATCCGGTCGCGCGCCCAGTCGCCGCCGCCGATCACATTGCCGGCGCGGGCCGAAGCCAGTTGCAGGCCGTGTTCGCCAAGCCGGTCCGGGTCGAAAAACGACCGGCGGTAGGAGGCGATCAGGATTTCGGCCGCGCCCTTGCTGGCGCTGTAGGGATCGTGTCCGCCCACTGGATCGCCCTCGCGATACCCCCGCAGTTGCTCGCGGTTTTCATAGCACTTGTCGGAGGTGATGCAGACGACGGCGCAGGGCCGCTTCAGTTCACGCAGCGCCTCCAGCAAGCCGGCCGTACCCATCACGTTGACCTCGAAGGTCTCGAACGGCACGGCGTAACTGTCGCGAACCAGCGGCTGGGCCGCCAGGTGAAATACAACCTCCGGCTTGAACGCCGCCAGGACCTCGCGCATGCGCTGGCGGTCCCGGATGTCGCCCAGCGTTTCGCCGGACAAGGTGTCGCGCACTTTCGAAAGCGCATAGTTCGAGGGTTCGGTCGGCGGCGGCAGGGCATATCCATGCACCTTTGCGCCAAGCCGTGACAGCCACAAACAGAGCCATGAGCCCTTGAACCCGGTATGGCCGGTGAGGAAAACCCGCTTGCCGCGCAGCGCCGCAAAGTTCACACCGCACCATCCGTCCGCCAGCGGGCGGTCCAGGGGGCGGCGCCGCCTTCCCAAAGTTCGTTCAGCAGTTGATATTCCCGGGGGGTGTCCATGCATTGCCAGAAACCTTCGTGAGGGAAAGCGGCCATCTGGTTGTCCGCCATGGCCCGGCGCATCGGCGCCTGTTCCAGAAACAGATTTTTGTCGTCGGCGAGGTAGCGGGGAATAAAGGACTTCTCAAGCACCATGAAACCGCCATTGATGTACCCCTCAACATGGGCCGGCTTTTCCTCGAAGCCATGCACGCGCCCGCCGCTCAGCCGCATCTCGCCAAAACGGCCTTCGGGGTGGACCGCCGCGACGGTGATCAGCTTGCCGCTGCGCCGGTGGAAATCGAGCGAGGCCGCGATGTCAATGTCCGAAAGCGCGTCGCCGTAGGTCAGGAAAAAAGTCCGGTCGTTTTTTTTCAGGTGCTTCGAGGCGATGGCCACACGCCCGCCCGTCATGGTGTCGATCCCCGTGTTCGCCAGCGTCACCTCCCAGTCGGACTCGACCGCGCGATCGTGGTACTTGACGCCATGACGCCGTCCCAGCTGCACGGTCACGTCGGAGGCATAGGCGTGAAAGTTCAGGAAATAGTCCACAAAACTGTCGCGCTTGTAGCCGAGGCAGAGGATGAAGCGCCTGACCCCGAAGGCGGCATATGTGCGCATGATGTGCCAGACGATCGGCTGCTCGCCGATCGGCGCCATCGGTTTGGGAAGCAGTTCGGTCACGTCGCGCAGCCGTGTCCCCTTGCCGCCGCACAAAATCATGGCCGGCGGCATGTTCGAGATCGCGCCTTTATCGGATGGCATCTTTCCCTCCTTGCTGAGCCCTGCGTGGCATTTTACTACCTCAGCCTGACAGCCTCAATCTTCAGCCTTCAGCCTTGCCCTTGCCGCCCGCCGGGGCAGCATGGCGACGGCGACGAGCAGAGTGGCGACGCCCGCCACGGCCAATGCGGCGATGATCTGCCGGACATCGGTGTGCCACATTTTTACGGCGCCCAGATAACCCAGGGCGCCGGCCATCAGGGGAATCGTCACGCTAAAACGGCGCTGGGCCAGTTCATAATTCATCACCAGCAACAACAAAGTCAGCGGCGCCAGCGCCCAGATCATCGCCCTGAATACGAATACCGACTGGGGTGCGCGGGTGTTCGCCAGCAACTGCATAATCCAGGGCGCGAAAAGCGTGCATGCGCCGCCCACACCGACCACCAGCAAACTCACCAGCGCCAGCGCCTTCAGGAGCGTGTGCCAGCTCGCGGCGCTGGACTCGCCGCCGGAAACGACCTTCGGGAACATCGCCCCGGCCACCGGCAGCGGCAGGAAGAACGCGACCCGCGCCAGTATCGCCGCCTTGGCAAACAGGCCCGCCTGTACCGGGTCGAAAAACTTTTTCGCCAGGATCACGTCCGCGTTGATCAATATCGAGTAGCCGGTCAGCGCCAGCAGGTAGCGTCCGCAATAAGCGTATATCCCGGATGGCCTGGCCGGCCGCGCCCACAGGCGTCCGAGTACGACATGCACGCCCCACATCGTCACCGCCAGACCCGCCGCCAGGGCCCACCAGTGTCCCCAGAGAACCGCCACGGCCCCGCCGCCCGCCGCCACCACGATGATTCCGAGCAGCAGCCGCAACACGCCCCAGACCACGGAACCGGCGGAGGCCCAGACGAAGGACTGCACACCGCCCAGGGCGCCGCCCACCACGCTGGACCAGAGCGAGAAGGCGAGCGCCGAGGCGGCCAGCAGAAAGGGCCCCGGGGTGGCCAGATTAAAAAAGTGCGCCATGGCGTCGCGCTCGAGGTAAGCCATCGCCAGCAGCGGAACCAAAACCCAGGCCGCGTCGCGCAGCACGGCCACCAGCATCGGCGCCACTTCGGCACGGCGGCCCTCGCCCGTCAGTCTGGCCGTGTAGTAGGTCACCGAGGTGCTCATCGCGCCGATTGGACCGCTGGCCCCGGCCCACATGCCCAGCATCGCCGCCTGTACGCCGTACTCGCTGGGATTCAGCATGCGGATCATGGCCACCTGATAGAGCAGATTAGCCAGCCCGCCCACCTGCGAGGTCGCCATCAGCAGAATGCTGTGCCTCACCAGGTGATCGTCTTCGAACCCCGGCGGATGCAAAAAGCGCGCAATGGTGCGATCGTAAAGCGAGACCACCCAGCTACAGCGGGAGTAAATCAAACGCAGACGGATCAGGGCCGCCAGCATTTCCGCCGAGGCCCGGCCCACCTGCACCTTGGAGCCCTCGACATCGTGCCAGCGGGTGGGCACTTCCATGATGACGACCCCGGCGCGCCGCAATTGAAAAAGCAGATCCACGTCGAACGCCCAGCGCGTAATGCCAAGCCGCGGCAACACGTTCAGGAGCGCCGCGCGCCTCATCAGCTTGGCCCCGCATTGCGTGTCGGTCAGCCGCAGCCCGAACATCAGATTGGTCAGGCGGTTGAACAGCCGCGAGGCAAACCGCCGCGGCAGCGACTGGCGGGGACTGACCACCGCCCCCGGGCGCCAGCGCGAGGCTATGATGGCGCCGGCCTCACCGATGCGTTCGGCCAGCTCCTGGAAGGCCTCCGGCGGCGTGGCGCCATCCGCGTCCACAAAGCCGATCAATTCCCCCTGGGCGGCGCGGAAACCCAGCATCAGCGCGCCGCCTTTGCCCACCCTCGCTGGTTCCACCAGGCAGCGCACCTGCGGATAACGTGCGGCATAGCCCCGCGCCAGCTCCGCGGTGCCGTCGGTCGAACCGTTGACGACAACCAGAAATTCGACCTCCCGCCCATAGTGCGCCACAAAAGCGGGCAGATAGGCGTCAAGCATCTGTCCGAGACGATGCTCTTCGTTGTGCGCTGGAACGACGATGGATAAATGCATGACCGTGGCGATTGTGCCAGCTTTAGGGGGGAAGAGACAAGCAGAATTCAAAAAAGAAAAAGGGCCGGGATTGCTCCCGACCCTTACCATACAGTCTAGCAAACGGTTTGTGGCCGATTACCAGGCGCGACGGCCACCGCCGCCGCCACCGCCGCCGCCACCGCCGCCGCCGGCGCCGCGGCCACCGCCACGGGGGGCGGAATCGTCACGGGGACGGGCTTCGTTCACGCGAACGTTGCGTCCGCCGATATCCTTTTCGTTCATGCCCGCGATTGCCGCTGCTGCTTCCGCGGCATTCGGCATCTCGACGAAGCCGAAACCTTTGGAGCGGCCAGTCTCGCGATCCATGATCACATTCGCCGAGCTGACCTGACCGAACTGTTCGAACGCCTGACGGAGTTCAACTTCACCAGTGCCATATGCAAGATTGCCAACGTAAATATTCACAATATCTAAACCTCAACAGATACAATTCTAATTCAAACCCGCCCGCTCCGGAACTTCCGCGCGAGCCTCTTTCATCCATCTCATGCGCAAATCGAACTTCTCCTCGTGCACCTCCATCAGTCAACAATACAGCCGTCCGTGGCCACCATCGGCGGAGATACTACGCATACCCCCAGAGCAATGCAAGCATTAAATAACGAAAATTTGCGGGATGCCAGTGACTTTATACGGGACTTGCTGGTAAGCTCTCGCGATTATGGCACGGCACGACGAATGGATCGCCGCGGAACTGGCGCAATTGCGGGCCGGGGACGCCTTGCGTTGCCTGGAGGCGCGGCCGGGCGTCGGGGGGCGCCTGCAAGCCGGCGCCCGCGAGTTGCTGAGCTTTGCCAGCAACGACTACCTCGATCTGGCGCGCCATCCGCGGGTGATCGCCGCCGCCGGCACGCCGTTGGCACGCTGGGGCGCGGGCGCGGGCGCCTCGCGGCTGGTGGCCGGAACGCTGCCGATCCACGAAATGCTGGAGGCGCGCCTGGCCGCGCTCAAGGGCTGTCCCGCCGCGCTCGTCGGCGGCAGCGGTTATGCCGTCAACCTCGGCCTGATCCCCGCCCTCGCCGGACGCGGCGATACGGTGCTGCTCGACCGCCTGGCGCATGCCAGCCTGGTGGACGGCGCGGTCTTGAGCCGCGCAAAGCTCCGCCGCTTTCGCCACAACGATCCGGGGCATCTGGAAAGCCTGCTGGCGGCGCTGCCGGCGGCGGGCCGGAAGCTGGTCGTGACCGAATCGGTCTTCAGCATGGACGGCGATCTCGCCCCGCTCCCCGAACTGGCCGCGCTGGCCGACCGCTACGGGGCAATGACACTGGTAGACGAAGCCCATGCCACCGGCATATTTGGACCAGGCGGCGCCGGGCGGGTGGTCGAAAGCGGCCTGTCGGAGCGGATCACCGTTTCGATGGGTACGCTCAGCAAGGCGCTGGGCTCGTTCGGCGGTTTCGCCGCCGGCTCCGCCATCCTGCGCGAATGGCTGGTCAACCGCGCGCGGCCCTTCATTTATTCGACGGCGCTGCCACCCTCCGCCGCCGGGGCGGCGCTGGGCGCGCTGGATCTGCTGCGCGACGAACCTGAACGCGGCGCCGCCTTGCTGCAACGGGCGGCCTTCTTCCGCGCGCGTCTGGCCGAGGCCGGGTTCCCCGACAGCGGCTCGCGCAGTCAGATCGTGCCCGTGCTGGTGGGCGAGAACGCCTGCGCCCTGCGACTGGCCGCGCGCCTGCGCGAGGCCGGAGTGCTGGTGGTGGCCATCCGGCCGCCGACCGTGCCGGCGGGCACGGCGCGCCTGCGTTTTGCGGTCACGCTGGCCCACAGCGAGGCCGACTTGACGCGCACCGTGGAGGCGCTCGCCGCCGCCGCGCGCGCCGAAGGTTTGCTGAAATGAACAACCTGCTGGCCCACCGTTTCAATGCCGCCGCCGCGACCTACGAGCCGGCCGATGTGCAGGCGCGGGTGGCGGCCCGGCTGGCCGACTGGATCGGCGAGCGCCTGGCGGAACGGCCGCCGGCGTCGATTCTCGACGTCGGTTGCGGCACCGGCCTGCTGACCCGCGCGCTGCGGGAACGCTTCCCGGCGGCCTGGCTGGTCGCCAGCGACCTGGCGGACGGCATGGTGCGCCAAACTTGCGCGCATTTCGTGAACGACGACCGCTTTGCGTGGATCGTCGCCGACGGCGCGCGCCTCTCGTTCCGCCAGCCCTTTGCGCTGGTGGCCAGCAGCGCCGCGCTGCATTGGATCACGCCGCTGGCGGCCGGCCTGCGCGGCGTGGCGGCGGCGGTGGCGCCGGGCGGAACACTGGCCGCCGCCGTGATGGTCGAGGGCACCTTGTACGAATTGCGCGCGGCCCGGCGGGCCGTGGCCCCAAATTGCCTGGCCGGGGCCGAGTTGCCGAGCGCCGCCGCCCTGCGGAGCGCGCTCGAAAGCACCGGTTTGAATCTCGTGACCATGGAGAGTGAAACGCGGCAGGCGCGCTACCCCGACGGCATGGCCTACCTGCGCGCCTTGCACGCGCTGGGGGTGACGGGCGGACCGTTTTCGGCCGGGGCGCGGCTCTTGACGCGCGGCGAATTACGGCGCATAGCAGCCTGGCTGGACGGCAACGCGCCCCATCCCGACGGCGGCGTGCGGGCCACTTACAAGGTGGTGTATCTATGGGCGGAGCAAAAATCGTGAACAGCCGCGGCTGGTTTGTGACCGGCACCGATACCGGCGTCGGCAAGACGCATCTGACCGCGCTGCTGCTCTCCGCCCTGCGACAGTCGGGAGTGGATGCCGTGCCGATGAAGCCGGTGCAAACCGGCTGCGTGCGGCGCGGCGGGCTTTTAGTGGCGCCGGATTTGGAGATCGCGCTCGCGGCAGCGGGGATATCCCCCACCCCGGACGAAAAACGCTTGATGTGCCCCGCGCGCTTTCGCACGCCTTGTGCGCCGGACCTGGCGGCGGCGCGCGCAGGCGAAAAAATCCGCCTGCGTGAACTGATCGCGGCCTATCGTCAACTGGCGGCGCGCCATGCCTGCGTGGTGGTGGAAGGCGCGGGCGGAATTTTGGCGCCGCTCAACGCGCGCGAGACCATGCTGGATTTGATGCGGGCGCTCGCTCTGCCGGTGCTGCTGGTCGCGCGCACTGGTTTGGGCACCATCAACCACACGCTGCTCAGCCTGGCCGCCCTGCGCGCGGCCAAACTGCCGCTGGCGGGCGTGGTACTGAATGCGACGCACCGCGGCGAAGGCCGCAGCCTGGTGTCATCCAACCGCGCCACCATCGAACGCCTGGGCCACATCGAAGTCCTCGCCGTCCTCCCCTGGCGGCGAGAAACGGCAAGGTATGAGATTCCTAAGGAAATCGCAACTCTGGTTGCCGCGCAAGCCTAACCCGAAATCCCATCTCTGCTTTCTTTATTGCATCCCACGCTTGGCTTGAGGATCAGGTGTGTCAGCGACGGGGTGGAAGGACAAGGCAGGGCGCTTTCGCCGAGAGCGCCGTCTTCGATCTATACAACCGCCCGCATATTCTCATCCCACTCACGGCGGCCTCGGCGAGGCCGCCCTACCAAGTTTCAATACGCCGCCGACACAATACCAAGTTTGCTTCTTCCGGCATTTCCGTGGGAATATTCATTGGCCTTGGGTGCTGTATGTGAAGCGAAGCCAACGACTAAGGCGTCGCGCAATAATAACTTGAGCAAGTAGAGTGGATGTGTTGAACTGGGGGCATGAGAGATGCAGCCTTGGTTGAGCAAGTCAGGCGGAAATTCACGACGTTGAATGTTTTCATGGACGAGCGAATGCGGCG
>JANYBP010000018.1 GCA_025360745.1 bacterium | reverse complement strand
TGTCCGTCGGCGGGAGAACGACTGATGAGCGAAGAGACCATCCAATCGATTCCAGATCCGGAAGGGCGCTTCGCCGGACTGGTCCATGGTGGAGTTGAGACGATCACCACGGCCGGCGGAAACGTGATGCTCGACGCGGCGGTGTCATACCGCACCGCGGCGGGCGAGATTTCCACGGTCAAGGCAGGGTTCGTTTTTGACTGGGCGTCAATCCCCATGGCGTTCACCTGGTACATCCCGCCCGCCGGCGACGGCAAGAACTGCTATGGCATCGCGGCGTTGTTCCACGATTGGTTGTACTGCCACAGGAGGATTGGCGGCCGTCCGGTGACCAGGACCGAGTGCGACGGGCTCTTCCTGGAGATCATGCTCTACGTCGGTGTGACCGCTTGGCTGGCGCGTACGATGTGGGCGGCCGTGCGGGTCGGCGGATTGTTACCGTGGTGGCGCAGGTCGGACAAGGACATCATTCCGTAGGGGCGCCAGCGACAAACTCGCTGGAACGCCCGTTTCAAGTGGCGTGATCTGATAGTCGGTTCGCCGAGAGCAGGGCGAAAAATCTGTTCGTTGCCTAATCACTACCACACACGACTGTGTGCTTTCTAAAATCGAAAGGCGCATGTTTCTTGAGTAAACGAAGATTTTCGTCCTTTCGAAAAGCGCACAATTGAAAAGGGACGGATAGTCCCCTGCCTTCGAATTTCTGGTTCAATAAAAGCCCTTCTTCCGACTGTGTGCTTTCTGTGTGCTTTGTGGCCTCGAAAAGCACACAGTCGGGCAAGCGAAGGAAAACGGGTGCAAGCGCAAAACTGGAAAAGGCGGCATTCACAAAATCCGCATGAATAAAGGGTAAAACGCTTGTTTGAGACAATGAAAAGAGGCTTGCCCGGGGTGGGACTCGAACCCACATACCCTTGCGGATAGGGGATTTTAAGTCCCCTGCGTCTGCCATTTCGCCACCCGGGCGGTGGAGCGACATAATGCGGCTAAGATGGCGTGATTGACAAGCCCCACTACGATGTGTAGAAAAATCACAGGAGTTTGACCAAAATGCCAACGCCATCAATTCCCCGCTGTGAACTTCACGCCTGGCGCGCCGTCGAAGAACACGCCCGCGAAATGCGGAATGCGCATCTGCGCGAGATCTTTCGTGCCGACCCCTCCCGCGGTCAGCACATGACGCTGGAAGCCTGCGGACTGTACCTGGACTATTCCAAGAACAACGTCACCGGGGAGTCGCTGAGCCGATTGCGCGACCTGGCGGAAGCCTGCGAGTTGCGCACGGCCATCCAGGACATGTTCAACGGCCGGAAAATCAATGTCACGGAAAACCGCGCCGTGCTGCACACGGCTCTGCGCAACCGTTCCAACCGTCCGATCCTCGTGGACGGTCTGGATGTCATGCCCGAGATCAATGCCGTGCTCGAACAGATGGCCGCTTTTTCGCGTCAAGTGCGCGTTGGGAACTGGAAGGGGTTTACCGGACGGCCGATCCGGAACATCGTCAATATCGGCATCGGCGGTTCGGACCTCGGCCCCATGATGGCCTGCGAAGCCCTGAAAGCCTACAGTGACCGCCGCCTGACCGTGCGCTTCGTGTCGAACGTGGATGCCACCCAGTTCGTCGAGCAGACACGCGACCTCGATCCCGCCGAAACGCTCTTCATCGTGGCTTCCAAGACTTTCACCACACAAGAAACCATGACCAACGCCCGCAGCGCTCGGGGTTGGCTGCTTGCCGCCCTGAAGGATCCCGCTGCCGTTGCACGACACTTCGTTGCGGTCTCAACCAACACCGCGGAGGTCGTCGCTTTCGGCATTGATCCGGCCAATATGTTCGGTTTCTGGGACTGGGTCGGCGGACGCTATTCGCTCTGCTCGGCCATCGGCCTGCCATTGATGATCGCCATCGGACCGGAGGCCTTCGTCCAAATGCTGGACGGCTGTCACGCCATGGACCAGCACTTCGCCACGGCGCCGTTCGAGCTCAACCTGCCGGTCACGCTGGGACTGATCGGAGTCTGGTATAACAACTTTTTCGGCGCGCAAAGTCAGGCCATTCTGCCGTACGATCAATACCTCAGCCGTTTTGCGGCTTACTTCCAGCAGGGCGACATGGAAAGCAACGGCAAGAGCGTCGACCGCGCCGGGCGGCCGGTGCGCTGGCAAACCGGCCCGGTCATCTGGGGCGAGCCGGGCACCAACGGACAGCACGCCTTCTACCAGCTCCTGCACCAGGGCACGAAACTGATTCCCTGCGACTTCATCGGCTTTTGCCGCTCGCACAATCCGCTCGACAGCCACCATGACATCCTGATGGCCAACTACTTCGCCCAAACCGAGGCGCTGGCCTTCGGCAAGACGGCCCAGGCCGTCGCCGCCGAGGGGGGGGACGAGTCACTCGCGCCATTCCTTGTTTTCGAAGGCAATCGTCCAACCAACACGCTGCTGGCCGACGAGCTGACGCCTTACACTTTGGGCGCCTTGATCGCGCTCTACGAACACAAGATATTCACGCAAGGCATCATCTGGGACATCTACTCATTCGACCAGTGGGGCGTGCAACTGGGCAAGGTTCTCGCCGACCGCGTGCTTCAGGAACTGCAGGCCCCGGTCTTCCCAGCCCTGCAACACGACAGTTCCACCAACGCACTGATCGCCCGCTACCGCGCGCAGCGGTAGGACGGGAACAAGCTGATTAGGCTGAGGACTGTAGGCTGTTAGCTGTAAGGGACTTCAAGCGCGGATTTCCGCTTGCCAGCGATATTACGACGGCGCTCAATTTTCTATTGCATAAACGAAAAGGACCCGCCCATTGAAGAGCGAAGGCCTTATTGTTGCACATCAGACCGTCGGCAGACAATTTACGGACACTGCAACGCACCAGCAGCAGGTATGACGACGTTATAAGTGGTGGTGGAAAGCACCGTGTTGGTAGTCCATTCAACGTGGCCATCAACAAACAGTAGGTCACCACCAGCACCAGCGTGGTTACCACCAAAAGCCCCCCCCCATATGGCCACTGTCTGACCGTTATTGTCGCATGCGATGACCTGCGCACTGGCGTTGGAAATTGATTCTCCCAGACCAGGCGCATAACTGTACGAGCAATTCGTGGGCCCCGTCATGTCTGTTGTCGAACCGACAGGTGAGCTTTTCGTGCTTGGGCAAATGAACACCTTCGCACCTTTATCGCCGATATATTGGGACATCACTTTGAATCCCTGGGCTACCGATGGGAATTGCTCAGCATTGTCTGTCGAAAACATACGCAGAGCCAGTCCAATCTGCCTGAGGTTGCTACCACAAACTGATCGACGCCCGCGTTCCCGTACCTGCCCGATCGCAGGCAGCAGCAATCCGGCCAAAATGCCAATGATGGCGATCACGACCAGCAATTCAATCAACGTAAAGCCCCGAACCTTCAAACTACGCAACATTTTGTTCATGTCCGCTCCTTATTTTGTTTTTCCGAGGCCACCGCAACGCGCGGAATTGACCACCAGCAATGTGGATAATTATGAACTAATTCGGGGGCATGTCAATATCCAATCAAGTTGAGTCCCGCCTCTTCCCCTGCTAGAATACTCCCACGATGATTGACTTTGTTGTCATGAATAAGCTGCAAACCTGTTTCCGGGCAGGCATAGCAGTTGTTGCTTTGGCGCTGCTGGCCGGTTGTGGACGCTCCACCGCGGAGAAGGTGGAGCGCGCCGTCAACGACCTGAGGGCCGGTCGCGCCGCCTCCGCCGGGCGGCAGTTGGAACGAATCGTGGCGCGCGCGCCAAACCAGGCGGATGCCTGGGCCAATCTGGGCATCGCGCGGCTCAGTTTGGGACGCACCAACGAGGCGCTGACGGCCTTCGCCCAGGCGGCCAGTCTGGCGCCGCACGATCCGCGGCCGCTGGAGTTCATCGCCGATCTGCATGCCCGCCGCGGCCGCTGGGGCGAGGCGCGGGCGGTCCTCGCCGCCTCCGAGCGGCGCGACCCGCGTTCTCCGCGCCTGCTCACCGCCCTGGCGCTCGCCGAATGGCATGCCGGCACGCCCGCCGCCAGCCGCGTGCATCTCGAACGCGCCGTCACAATTTCGCCCAACTACGCGCCCGCGCTTTTCGCGATGGCCGTCATCCAACGCGACGCCTTCCATGACGAGAGCGCCGCGCGCCTTTGGTTCGAACGTTTCCTGACCGCGGCGCCCGGCGACCCGCACGCCGCGGAGGCGCGGCGCTGGCTTTTCGCCGCACCGGGGCGCTTGCGCCCTTCATCCGAAAAGGACACGAACGACGACGGCGTAAACTCGGCCGCCGCGCTCTGGAAAACCGCTTCGGCCGCCGAGAAAGAGGATCCCGACAGCGACGCCTCGGCCCTGGCCTGGCGCGAGTTTCTGACCCGCTGCCCCAACGACCGGCGCGCCGCCGAAGCCCGAGCCAAACTGGTGCGCATCGCCAACACAGCTTACAACTCCGGCATCCGCGCCCAGCAGGCCGGCCGCCCGGCGGACGCTATTCCATATTACCTGCGCGCCGTGCAGTGCCGTCCCGAAATGGCCACGGCGCACTACAATCTTGGCCTGGCCTATCGCGAAACCGGCGACGCCGCACACGCCCAGGAGGCTTTTGCCGCGGCTGTCAAGGCCAAGCCCGATCTGGCCGCCGCGCATTACATGCGGGGCCTCACCATGCGCGACCTCGGCCAGACCAATGCCACGCTACAGGCCTTCGCCGAAGCGCTGCGCGCCGACCCCAACTACGCCGACGCCCATTTTGCGCTGGCGCTTTTCCATGCCCCCCGTCCCGACGAACGCATGCTTGCCCGCCGCCATTTTTTACGTTATCTGGAACTGAGTCCCGAAAGTCCGTCGGCCGGCGAAATACACCGCTGGCTGACGGAACATCCGTAAAGGAAGGGGTTCAGGAAGAGCAACTACGAAACACGCGAAAGTCGCGAAAATGGGAATGAAACTCGTAAACCAATTCTTTTTCGCGCCTTTCGCGTGTTTCGTAGTCAAAAGTAGAAGTGGCTGAGCACTTACGCTTGTCCAGAACACTGAAGACGGGTGCCTCGAAGAAAGAGCCCAGGATAGGAGGGTAAAGCATGAACGTGGCAACATGGCTCGCGCAAATCAATCCGCTGGATGCCTGTGGCGTGCTGATTGTCATCATCTGCACCTTGATCGGATTGAAACGGGGCTTTTCCGCGGAATTGTCCGGTTCCCTGGCGATTCTCGGCGCCATTGCGGCCGTGTTTATTCTCGTGGACCCGGTCGCCGACTGGATTGTCGCGCGTACGCAATGGAGTCAAAGCCAGGGTTACATCGCCGCCTTGTTTATAACCTTCGTGGTCGTCCTGATGATCGTGGCGTTGGTGTATTCAGTCCTTACGCATACCGTGAAAGTCAGTTTTATTGCCCCCATCGAATTGATCGGCGGGGCCGTGGTCGGCGGACTGCGCGCCACCGCACTGGTCTTCATCGTGGTGTTTCTCTGTCAAATGGCGCCTTACCCCGGGGTAAATGCCTGGTTCGGCCCGCCATCGTATCTGGGCGTGTTTGTTCAGGAGCATCAGGCGCGCGTCGCGGAAACCATAGTCCGGGAAACTCAAAGCGCCCGGGAAACGATCCAGCAGCGCCGGGTGACCCACGAAAAGAAACGCGAATTGTGACCTTGAATGATCGCCAAAACCGCCATTGAAGAAATCCGCGCCCGCAGCGACATCGCGGACGTGATCGGCACTTACCTTACGCTGCGCAAGAACGGCGCCACCTTCAAGGCGCTCTGCCCCTTTCACAAGGAAAAGACCCCTTCTTTCCACGTCAATCCCCAGCGCCAGATTTTTCACTGCTTCGGCTGCGGGGCCGGCGGCGATGTTTTCAAGTATGTCATGCTCCAGGAGAATGTGGACTTCATGGGGGCAGTCCGCCTGCTCGCCGAACGCGCCGGGGCGCCGATCGAGGACGAACGTTACGGCGGCGGCGCTGGAGCAAACGCAGCCGCCAGCCAGGACGCGCGCCGCATCAAGGACCGCCTCTACGCGCTCCACGAGGATGTCGCCACCTACTACCAGGAATGCCTGGATAAGCAACCCGCCGCGCAGGAGGCCCGCGACTACCTCGACCGCCGCAAGCTGGACCAGGCCGCCCGTCTGGCTTTTCGCATCGGCTATGCGCCCAACAGTTACGACACGCTGATTCCCTGGGGACAAAAGCACGGCTACTCTCCCGAGGAGTTGGAACAGGCTGGACTGGTTGCGCGCGCGCCCGAGAACAACAGACGATACGACCGTTTCCGGCACCGCATCATGTTCGCCATCCGCAACGAACAGGGACGCGTGATCGCTTTCAGCGGACGCATCCTCACCGCCGACAAGCAGTCCGCCAAATACGTCAACAGTCCCGAAACCTCACTTTTTCGCAAGAGCCAGGTGCTTTTCGCCCTCGACCGCGCGCGCCAGACAATCCTCGACCGCCGCGAGGCGCTGGTCTGCGAAGGGCAGATCGACGTCATCCGCTGCCACCTGGCCGGGGTGGATTGGGCCGTGGCCGCTCAGGGCACCGCCTTCACCGAGGAACACGCCCGCAAACTCAAACGTTATGCCGACAGCGCGCTGCTGGTGTTCGATGGCGACGAAGCCGGCCGCCACGCCGCGCTCCGCACCGCCGGAGTACTGCTCCAGGCGGGGCTGACCATCCGTGTCGCCGCGCTGCCGCCGGGCGACGATCCCGATTCCTACATCCTCAACCATGGGCCGGACGGCTTCCGCGAACTGATCGGCGGCGCCACGCCGGCGCTCGATTTTCAAATCAAAGCCGCGCAGGCCGGCGGCTCGATCGGCGACGAGGCCACACACCTGCGGACCGTCGCCGCCGTGCTGGATTTTATCGCCCTGGCCCCGAACAGCGTGCAGCGCGAAGAACTGCTACGCCAGGCGGCGCAGCGTCTCTACATCGCGCCCGAAGCGCTGCGCGTGGAACTGCTCCCACGCCTGCGCCGCGCCGCGCCGCGCACGGACGCCACCGCCCCGCCGCCTGTTGACCCCGCGGAGCCCGCCGTATCGTCCGCGTCCGCGCCCGCACCCGACGTACCGCCTTCGCCGGACGAACGCGTGCTGGCCGAACATCTGGCGGCCAATCCCGCCTTGGCGCCGCTGGTGGAACAGTACCTGCCGCTGGCCCTCCTGCGCCATGCGCTCTGCCGGGAATTCATCGCCGCGGTGCTTTCCGCCCATACGCGCCCGAACGGGAATTTCATGGACATGATTGCCGAGCGCGACGACGAGTCGCGTCGGCTAACCACCTTCGCCGCGCTGATCGTCAGCGCGCCGAGCAAACCCACCACGGAGTATGCCGACGACCAGGTCGTACACGACGTGATCCTGCGCTTGTGGCGCGCCCAACTCACCGCCCGGCGCAGCGCGCTGGCGGCGCTGCCCGACTCCGGGAGCGACGCCGAACGCACGCGCCTGACCTCCGATCTACAAAAGCTGCGCCACTGGGAAACCGGCGAGCCGGTCATCCGCGCGCAGATGGGGTGAGAGAAGGTGGAGGGTGGAGGGTGGAGGGTGGAGGGTGGAAGGTGGAGGGTGGAGGGTGGAGGGTGGAGGGTGGAGGGTCCGATCTCTTTTCCGACGGCGTTCCATCGTTCATTTCTCGAATTTTTTGTCTTCGCATGCTTTCACGAACTGCTCGGCAATCCGCTTCAAATTCTCCCACTCGTGGCGGATGCGGATGGCTTCTGCATTGTCTATGCGCCCGTCGTTGGCTGTGCTGCGCGTGATGGCATCCAGGAGATCCGAAAACTCCCGGAGAATACGCCGGGTGCCGGACAACAGCTCCATGGAAACGGCGCTTTGCGCCTTGGTATTCTCGACAAAATAGCCGTCGAACTGTTCGCAGAGCCAGACCACCGGTTGCCTGCTTCCGGTGGCACGACAGATCGCAACAACCCGGTCAAGCGGATTAACGGAGCCTGCGCTTTCCGGATTTTCAGCCGGTTCGCACCACTTATAAACCATGGAAGCCGAGAGCGACATGTCGGCCGCCACCTGTTTCACGCCCTTCTTGTCGTCGATTGCGCTTTTAAGTACTTCGTGCGATTTCATAGTTGTCAGCTCCCATGTCGCCCTCACAATAGGACTCACACTCCGGCCAACCAATTATAATTACGGGCGGCGAATGTAACGTTCTTGCCTCAAATTTGCACCGGCTCCCATCCACCCGCACCCATCCGCGGTTCTGCGTCGTTCGTCCACCCTCCACCTTCCACCCTCCACCACCCACCCTCCACCCTACTTGTTCCGATGCGGACTGCGGATATTGGTCAGGATCTCGTAGGAAATCGTCCGGCACCATTTGGCCAGCTCGTCGGCCCAAATCGCCTCTCCGCCCTGGCGGCCCAGCAGCACGACTTCGTCGCCGGGCGACACCGCCGCGTCTGGCCCGATGTCAACCACGGTGAAATTCATGGTCACGCGGCCGACAACCGGCGCGCGCCGCCCGCCAATCAGGACAAACCCACGATTGCTCAATAGCCGGTTATACCCGTCGGAATAGCCCACATCGATCGTCGCCAGGCGGGTCGGCTTGGCGGTGACATGGGTGCCCATGTAACTGACGGGAAACCCGGCGGGCGCCTTCTTCACCTGCACCACGCGCGTCTTCCACTGCAAAAACGGTTGTGTCTTGACGCGCGCGCCACGCCGCTGTCCGCCACCGTAGCCATAGGCCATGATCCCAAGACGCACGCCATCCAAACCCCACTCGGGCATAAGATTGAAAGCCGCGCTGTTGGAGATATGCCGGAAACCGGGGACGATTCCCCGTGCGCCGCATCCGTCGAGCACGCTTTGGAAACGCCGCATCTGTTCGGCGGCGAATGCGTCGGGGGACTTGTCCACGGCGGCGAAATGGGAGCAGATGCCCTGGAACGACAGTCCGCCCTCCTTCAGTAACCGCCCCATCGCCGCCGCCGCATCGGCCCAGGGAAAGCCCAGACGTCCCATGCCGGTGTCAACTTTGACGTGACAGTTCAGGGTTGTTCCCGTTGCGCGCGCCGCCGCGGCCAGTTGACGGCCCTGATCTTCGTCAAGCAACAGAGGGGTGATGCGTTTGGCGAGCGCCTCCGGCAGATCTTCCGGCCACATACCGCCCATCAGCAGTATCTCGCCATCGGTCACAGTTGCGCGCAGGGCATAGGCCTCGTCCAGACGCGCGACCGCGAAGCGCCGCACACCCACCGTGCGCGCCTCGCACGCAGCCTTGACCATGCCGTGGCCATAGGCTTCGGCCTTCACCACCATGACGATTTCCGTTTGCGCGCCCAGCGCGCCTTTTAGCGCCGCCAGGTTGGCGCGAAAAGTTTCCCACTCGACCTCGACCCACGAACTGGCACGCATGGGAACTCCTTCTTAAGCATCATGTCAGGCAACTTGCGGAGGCGCCGGACGCGGCGTTACGGCCGAGACGCGCAGGGGATAGCGCAGATGCAGGTCGCCGTTCAGCAACACTTCCACCCAATACACGCCGGGCGCGTTGAATTTTACGTTCAGAAACCACTCCACGCTGGTGGCATTGGCCTCGCCGTTGGCCAGCGAGAGCGCGATCTCGCGCCCCTCGACCACAACCGTGCTGCCGTCCGGGGCCATCAACCGCGTGCGCTCGTTGAACGGGCCTTCACCGGAGCACCAGCGATTGACAATGCAGATGCGCTGAAAGATACCGGGGAAGGCGGTCAGGCCCACGACGTCGAAAAGGCCGATCAGCATGAATTTTCCGTTGTTCTCCTGGCGCACGTCGTCGCACATTACGCTCATCTGCAAGTCCGGCATCATGGCTTTGTCTCCTCATAACGGATGGGTATATTCCAGTCGCGCATCGCCGCTTCGATGAACGCGACCGTTGCGGCCTGTGCCGCGCGGCCATTGCCTTCGACCGTCTGCGGCGGTCCGAAGGCGATCCGAATCGGACGGCCGGGATCGACCGTTCCAAAATCCTTGAAAAACCGGCCCGGCGCAAGAAAATCGGTGCACAACGCCACCGGCACCACCAGCGCCCCGGCCCGCGCGGCCAGTTTTACGCCCAGCGTATTAAAACGGCCCGGCTCGAACCAGGGCTGACGCGTGGCCTGGGGAAAAACCATCACCGCGGTCCCGCGCCGCAGCCACTCCGTCCCCCGCTCCAGCACGGCGCGTAAATCCCGCCGCGGGTCGGCGCGCCCGACTGCGATACAGGGGACCGAGCGCATGATCGGCCCGAAGATGGGAAAGTCCAGCAAAGACTGCTTGATCACAAAAGCCACGGGGGTATGGACGTTAAAGAATCCCGGCAGCAGCAGCGTTTCGATCGCGCTCATGTGGTTGCCGATCCCCACCACCGGTCCGCGCCGCAGCGCCGCCGCGAGGTTTTCCAGTCCCGTCACGGTCACACGCCCGCCGACCGCCTCCACGGCGCGCAAGCAACGGTATGACGCCAGCGCATAGGCGGCGGAATCGAAGGCGCCACGCCGGGCGGCGCGCCCGGCCCGCAGATAGACCCAGATCAAACGCGCGTGCAGGGAGAGCGTCGGCCACCAGACGCGCCGCCCGCCCGCCGGTGTGGCGTAGCGTCCGCCGACGCGCAGCGTTTCAATATACGTACTGGCATCGAGTTCTCGCTTGGACATAGGCACAGAATACCTTGTAATCGATGAGTTTCATAGCATGGCCACCCGCCGCCGACAAGTGCCGCGAGAATGCCGGGAATTTCCCATTGCAATGTAGCCCGCTATGCGCTACATTTTTCGAACAGAGAAGTCGCATACCCGCCAGCAAGGCAAGGATGTCGCAAGCCGGACAGTTCAAGTTGAGGTGCAATGATGAGTACAGCAAAAACAACAACGGCCAGGGTTCGAATCCGGCCCGACATCAAGGGCGAGGCCGAGAGCATCATTCATGCTCTGGGCCTCTCGGTTTCGACGGCGTTTGAGCTTTTTTATCGCCAAATCATATTCAATCGCGGTTTGCCTTTCGATCTTCGCATCCCAAACGAGACAACGTTAAAGACCATCGAGGAAGCCCGGACGGGAGATGGCGAGAAGTTCGCGACCACCAGCGCGCTCTTCAAGGATCTAGGCATATAAGGACTGCCCGTCATGCACGAGATTCTGCGGACAAGCCAGTTCAAACGTGACGTCAAGTTGGCGCAAAAAAGAGGAAAAGAAACCGACCTTCTCAAGACGGTCATTGAAACTCTGGCCCAGGGCCAAACGCTGTCGCCAAAGTACAGTGACCACCAACTCAAGGGCGCATTCAGAGATTGCCGGGATTGTCACATTGAGGCGGACTGGCTGCTTATTTATCGAGTTGAAGGCAACGTTCTTCAACTTGTCAGAACAGGCACTCACTCCGACTTATTCCGATAGGATGACTTCGACAAGAACCAAACCGCACCGTATTCTTGTCGGCGTTGTTCAACACCCTCAACCCATCGCCTTGTACTGCCTGAAAGGTTAGCCGGACAAAGACACCGGCTACCTAACGTACAGGTTACAAGCCGACCGTCTTAATCCCATCTGCCGGTGCGGCTCTCTTGGCGATGGAAATCAGTTGGAGAAGACGGCGTGCGCTGTAAACCTCTGGACTGTTCTGCGCCACGCGGAGCAAGAATGGTTCGGCGGCGCGCCAGTTTCCGGTGAGTATAAGCGCTTGCGCCCTGTGCAGGGTGGCCATAGCCTCAGCGTTGTAATATGGGTCCGTGGCGTAATTCAGGTACGTTTGAATGTCCTCGCCCGAGACAATGCAGATGCGGCAGAGGCTGTCGAGTGGCACAAGCATCGCGTCGGCCTCGTTTTCCCGCGGGATAACGACCGTTTCGACCCGCTGTGCCCGAATAGCTCCCCCGACTTTCAAGAAAACGCCGCCCACAGCATGGACCGATCCGTCAGAGCGCAATGAACCGGTCATAGCCACGTCGCGCCTGACAGACTTCCCCATAAGGGCTGAATACCCCGCCACTGCCATCGTCACACCTGCCGAGTCGCCCCCCTTGTTGGCCACAAGATCCTGGAACTCGATGGTCAGTCCTCGTCCGTTCATGTTAGTTTGGTACGTACCGTTTAACCACTTATACACCTCGACGGCCGACATCCACATGTAAATATCCTTGTTGCCGTAGTCGCCGAAAGAGATCGGGAACGCATCCGTCTGCACCGTGAACCGCTCCGTGACCGCGCCCCAATAGGTCTCGACCTTTTTCTCAACCTTGACTTCCTTCTTTGTGATCGTTCCGATTTTCACAGAGAGCGGCAACGCCTCCCCCTCCTCGGTAACCACCACGGCCAGTCCCACCGCCGAAGCGGTTTTACCTGCCGGTTCCTCAATCGGCAAAGTAACACCCGTGCCTGTCGCCGCGCACAGGGCTTCCAGCAGAGACCGCTTTTGTCTATTGCGGAACTCCCGGCTCAGTTCCTTAATCACCTCTGCATCGATTATTCGCCCTCCCTGCAAGAGGTCGCGGACGGCCAGTGCGTGCTGCCGTACCAAGCACCTGCCGACTGCTGCACGCGCCATGACGCTGGTCCGGTCCCTTGTGAAGGCGTCGTTAGACGACTTGAGATAGGCCGCAAACCCTTCGTCTGTCGCGCTCCGCTTGCGGTTGATTTCCACGTCGACGACGGAAGTTCGGATGTCATCGCCCAACTCGCGCTGGAGTTGGCGGATATGGTCAGGTAAGTTGTCACCCAGTTGCTCCCTACATCCCTTGACGGTTTTGGCCAGTTGCTGCCGTTGCGTTTCCATCTGTCCACCATCAAGGCCAGATGAATTGCCAGTTGAGGACACGATCTGGTCGATTTCTTCGCAAAGTTTCAAAAGTGTCTCGAAATTGTTGGCCAGCGAGTTCAACAGGAAATACGCTTCGCCTTTCAAATTGGCGCCACGCGCGTCACAGAACTGCGACAAGACGACTTCGTTGCCCATCCTGATTGCTTGGATCAGATGGTCGAGCGATGCCGCCACCGAACGCAGGTTCTCTATCGACCTGACGTACTTGCTGACCGCGACCGATACCATCCCCTCGTCAACTGTCGCCTCGCCGAGTCGCCCGTTCCATCCCGGCCTCTTCAACCCCGAGTGGGCGGCTCGCCAGACCATCTGGGCGTTCCGGAAATTCGACTGGCATTCCTCACTCAACTTTCGGATATCGCCGGCAGTCCTAGAGATATCTGCCTGCTTGGCGTGCATGCTGTCCAACACGCTCTGGAGTTGCTGGCAGTGCCTGCCGAACTCGGACCGATCGTTCTCCACTTGGTCGAGCGACTGAAGCGCCCGATCCAGTTGTTGGTTCTGCATGAACCAGCAGGCTTGAGAGTAGGCCCAAACCGGGCCAGTCGTAACCATGTTCACACGGCTCGAGCCGTCCACCGAGACGGAGGATGAGCGCAGTATGAGCCGATACTGGCCAAGCAAGTCGGCAAGGGTGGACGTGTTGGTCGCCGACGCAAGCACAGAGGTCTCCACCCTGATTTTGCTCAGCATCGGGAGCGACTCGGGGTCGATGGCAAGTTGCATTCCCTCCTGACAGCCGACTCTGATCAAGGCATCGAACAGGCTCATGCGTGTCGCATCGCTCAGTATCTCGCCCAGTTCCTCGACCGAGGGTGTCTGCCTGACGATCACGAGGTCATGCCCGGACTTTTCCACAGTGCGGGCGTAGTCAAGCGCCTTCGCCAAGGCTGTATCGAGGCGAGTCGTAGCCTTGGCCGCAGACAGGATCTTGCCTGTCCCGCAGCAGGGTTTGCACTTGGAGACGATCTTCGCCGCCCCGTCACACTCACGGCACCGACCGGAACCACCGCATACGGCGCAGGACACGTCCACCGTGACTGTCTCAGCAGGCTCTCCGAGTTTCCGGCTTCCACCTCCCTTTCGCAAGGTTAAAGGTGCCGCCTTCGTGGCCTGCCGTGTCCCTTTGCCGCCGCAGGTCTGACACTTCCCGCTGCCCACGCAGTATAGGCACGACTCCCCCGTCTCTCCCTTCTGGCATTTCGGACAAACATCGCGAAGGGCTTCTACGTCCGCTAGAGAGGCGTATTCCGTGTCCGCGTAGGTCGTCCGCACGCCCCCCAGAGTGGACAGCCCAGTGCTCTCGTTCCCCGACGCGAGAAATTCCAGCCCCACGACCGTCCTCAGCGCCGCCCTCATGAGCCGACTCTCATTCGCATCCGTCAGGCAGCGCACAAAATCCGACAGTCGTTTTATGGCTACGGGGTCTATGGGATTACGTTGCATGTCCTCCAGGTTTTGGATGATGCCCCTGACCACATGAAGGTCAACGATTGCGTTGGTCGCCGCCCCATCGTTTGTCACAGCAACTTTGGCGACGAGGTTGCTCACGACGGTGATCGCCTGCGGAGTGCCCGCGAACAGACCGTGCAGGGACTTGCCGATTGCAGACAGGTCGGCGAAGCGCAGTAAGAGCACAGCTCCGCCAACGATTAGGATGAGGAACGCGACTGGTTTGAGGAAGATTGTGAGCCTTTCGGACATGGATGGTCGTTCATGCACCCGCGGTCTGAAACGGTTGACGATACTCTCTACACCACTCGGAACCACGCTAGAGACGGGTTCGTCCTTGAACCTGAGTCTGCCGGTGGTCTCGGGCGACGTGGTCGCCTTGACACCTGTCCGCTGGTTGGTACCGCACTTGACGCAGATCACGTCATCGCGTCCCACGGGAAGACCACAGCCGACGCAACGAGGGGTTGTCAGGTGCCCAACGTCCAGTTTGCACCCACAGTTGGGACACTCAGCAGTCGTCTTTCCCAGGCTCTCGTGGGCGCACAGCGCCGCGTTGCAGGCGGGGCAACGGAATCGCAGTGCGGGCACGGGAACGGAAGTTTCCGCGGAACAATGGGGGCACGGAACTTTTGTGCCTACGGCGGATTCTTCGATAGCGAGATTGCGATGACAGGACGAACAGGCGAATACGATGTCAACCATGATTGTCTTCCTTTTTACGAGAAACCATTCAACGGCATCAATGTACTATCATAGTGTGTAGTCGGCAACGTGTTTCCGCTGTCTCATTCAGACATGGAAACTCGATCAACTAAGCGTCAGCATCACAGATATTTGCTGGGGCTCGCCATTCGCAGGAGGCGACAGGAACTGGGATATTCCCAAGAACGTCTGGCCGAGGTTGCGGATGTTCACCGCAATTTTGTCGGGAACGTCGAGCGGGGCGAGCAAAACGTCTCAATCGACAGTCTGGTTCGTTTTGCGGCAGCGCTGAAAACCAGTCTCGCCGATCTCTTTGCCGATGCCAGCCTCTGATCGGGTCCGGACACCAACCTATTAGGCACCACGGTCTTCAATGAACCATCATGGTGTGTGCCATATAAGTATGGCGCAGGGCACCTACCGCCGTTTGTGGATGTCAAAGAGGCATAGAAGCACCGAACACCCAATATTCAAGCGAACATCCCCGTATTCCCTTGGAACTTGGGCATTGTGTGTTGGCTATGGGATATATAATTGGCACTAAAAGCGATCCAAGACGGCGCTCTCGGCGGGAGCGCCCTGCCGGACCAGATCAGGCGACGGCGGCGGCGACGGCGTTTTCGGCGCCTTCTTCGATAGTGGCGCGCTGGGCCTGCACCATGTTGCGCGTGACGCGGAAGGTCTTGACGTTCTTACGCTGCGGCACCTCGAACATCACGTCGAGCATGACAGTTTCGAGCATCGCCCGCAGGCCGCGGGCCCCTGTGCCTTTGCGCATCGCCAGGCGCGCCAGTTCGCGCAAGGCGCTGTCGGTAAAGGTCAGGTCCACGCCGTCCAGGGCCAGCAGCTTTTGATACTGCCGTATCAGGCAGTTTTTGGGCTCTACCAAGACGCGCACCAGGTCGTCCTCGCTGAGCGGCGTCAGCGCGGTCACCACCGGCAGCCGGCCGACGAACTCGGGAATCATGCCGTACTTGATCAAATCTTCCGGCTGCACCTGCGCCTCGTGCGAGCCCTTGTTGTCGCGCAGGGGGGCGCCGAAGCCCAGCGCCGAACTGCTGCTTAAGCGCCGCCGGATGATGTCGTCGAGTCCTGTAAAGGCGCCGCCGCAGATAAAGAGAATGTGCTGGGTGTTGATCTTGATGGTTTCCTGCTGGGGATGCTTGCGTCCGCCCTGCGGCGGCACGCTGGCCACGGTCCCCTCCAGAATCTTGAGCAAGCCCTGCTGCACGCCCTCGCCCGACACGTCGCGGGTCAGCGAGACATTCTCGGTGCGGCGCGCAATCTTGTCGATCTCGTCCACGTAGATGATGCCCGTTTCGGCGCGCGCGACGCTGAAGTCGGCGGCCTGAAACAGCCGCACCAGGATGTTTTCCACATCGTCGCCGACGTAGCCGGCCTCGGTCAGGGTGGTCGCGTCGGAGATGCTGAACGGCACATTCAAACAGCGCGCCAGCGTGCGCGCCAGCAGGGTCTTGCCGGTGCCGGTCGGACCCAGCAGCAGGACATTACTCTTTTCGATTTCGACGTCGGCCAGGGCATGGCCATCGCCCAGGCTGTTGTTCGGCTGCAGACGGCGGTAGTGATTGTGAACGGCGACGGAGAGCACCTTCTTGACATGCTCCTGGCCCACCACGTATTCGTTCAGAAAGGTATAGATTTCGTGCGGCTTCGGCACATTTTGCGGCACGGGACGGGCGGCGGCCGGCTTGCCACCCTTTTCCGCCTCCAGCATGTGGCCGCAAAGCTGCACGCAGGCGTCGCAAATAAACAGGCCCGGTGTGGGCCCGGCGACCAGGCGCCCCGCCGCGCGTTCCGCCCGTCCGCAAAACGAACATTGCGTGCGGTCCCCGCCGCCCCGCTCGCCACGAGATGTTGCCATGAGAATGATTCCTAGACTTTGGCCGCCTGCAATTTCGGTCCGATCAGCACCTCATCCAGCAAGCCGTAGGCCTTGGACTCTTCCGCGGACATGAAGAAGTCGCGATCGGAATCGCGCATGATGGTGTCGAGCGGCTTGCCTGTATGGAAAGCCAGGATCTCGTTCAGGCGGTCGCGCAGCCGCAGAATCTCCTTGGCCTGGATGCCGATATCGATGGCATGCCCCTCGGCGCCGCCCCAGGGCTGGTGGATCATGATGCGCGCGTTCGGGAGGGCGAAGCGGCGGCCCTTGGAGCCGCCCGCCAGCAGCACCGCACCCATGCTGGCGGCCTGGCCGACGCAGTAGGTGGCCACCGGACACTTCAAAAACTGCATCGTATCGTAAATGGCCAGGCCCGCGGTCACCGATCCGCCGGGTGTGTTCAGATAGAGGCTGATCTCCTTCTCGGCATCCTCGCTCTGCAGAAAGAGCATCTGCGCGATCACCAGATTGCTCACGGTATCGTCAACGCTCATGCCGAGGAAAATGATGCGATCCTTCAACAGCCGGGAATAAATATCGTAGGCGCGTTCGCCGCGGCTGGTCTGTTCGACCACCATCGGGACCAGCATCTGGGCCTTTTCGTTCATGATTTGGCTCCTTCCGCGCCGGCTTTGCCGTGGGCCGCGGCGTCATGCCGGGCGATCAGCAAGTCGAGCGTCTTCTCGATCCGGACCTGACCGCGAATATCGTCGAGCGCCTGGCGCTTTTCGAGTTCCTCGCGAACCTGTTCGCGGCTGATGCGGTAACGGGCCGCCATGGCGTTGATATGTTGCGCCAGGTCGGCCTCGCTGACCGTCACCTTCTCGGCGTCCGCGATATGTTCCAGAATATAGCGCACCTTGACGCGGTCGGCCGAAGTCTGAGCCGCGCCGGCAAAAAGATCGTCGCGATGCTGCTCGATCTCCTCCCGCGAGTTGCCCTGCCGCATGTGTTGCGTCACGGTGTCCGTGATGATGTGGCGCGCCTGCTCATCCACCACAGACTTGGGCAGAGTTTCGATAGCGGTGTTGGCCAGCAGCCAGCGGATGGCTTCGTCTTTCAGGCGCCCGATTTCGTTTTGTTCAGCGGCGGTCTGCAGATTTTCACGCAGCACGCGCAGCAGAGCGGTCTCGTTTTCCACGCCCATGGCCTCGCAAAAGGCTTGATCCATGGGCGGCAGAATGCGCTCGCGCACGGCATGCGCGACCACGCTGTACTCGGCCTTGCGTCCCACGGCTTCCTTGACGGCGTAGCCTTCGGGAAAAGCCACGGACACCGTCCGTGTTTCGCCCACGCGCATGCCGACCAGGGCTTTGCCCATGCCGGGCAGCAGATCCGGCCCGCCCAGCATGACCCAGAAATCCTTGCCGGCGTTCAGTTCGGCATGACCGGGCAGGAGGCTTTCGACGGGCTGGCCGTCCATGGTCCCGGTGTAGTCCACCTGCACAATGTCGCCTTCGGCGGCCACGCGGTCGGGGCGTTCCTCGAATTTGGCCTGACGCAGCCGCAGATTATCCAGGGCCTTGGCCACCTCTTCATCCGTCACCGCCGCCGTCTGCCGCGTCAGCGGCAGCGTGCGGTAATCGGGCAAGGTGAACTCGGGTTCGACATCCACCGTCACGGCGACCGTCATCGGCTTAACGGGATCGACATCCACCAGGCCCACGTTCACGACGGAGACCGGCTTCAGCGCCTCCTGCTTGATGGCTTGTTGATATGCTTCCGGCAGCATGCGATCGCGGACTTCCTTCAAAATGGAAACGCGGTGCTGGCGTTCGACCATCGCAATCGGCGCCTTGCCGGGCCGGAAGCCCTTGATTCGCGCCTGTGTGGCGAACATCCCGAGCACTTCATCGTACTCCTTGCGCACGTCATCCGCGGCCACTTCCAGATGCAGGGTCTTGCGGCACGGGCCCACAGCTTCGATCTTCACATTGACAGTCACCAGTACGCTCCTTTGTTCGCGCCGGCGCGAAGCTCCCTTGAAAAATCGCGCCGGACTGCACGAAAAACGGCGAGTTTATCCCACGCCGTGTTCACTGTCCATCCCGTAAAAAACCCGCCCTCCACCCGTCTTACTCCTTCATGGCCATCAGGAATTCGGCGTTGCTCTTGGTCTTCTTCATGCGGTTGAGGATCAACTCCATGGATTCGACGGCGGGCACGCCGCTGATGGCCTTGCGCAGGACCCAGATGCGGCTGAGTTCGTCGGGATGGATCAGCAATTCCTCCTTGCGGGTGCCGGACTTCTCGATGTTGATCGTCGGGAAGATGCGCTTGTCGACCAGCGTCCGGTCGAGCACAAGTTCCATGTTGCCCGTGCCCTTGAACTCCTCGAAGATGACCTCGTCCATGCGGCTGCCGGTGTCCACCAGCGCCGTGGCCACGATCGAAAGGCTGCCGCCGTTTTCGATGTTGCGGGCCGCGCCGAAGAAACGCTTCGGCTTGTGCAGCGCGTTGGAGTCCACGCCGCCGGAGAGAATCTTGCCGCTGTGCGGCTGCAGAGTGTTGTAGGCGCGCGCCAGGCGGGTGATGCTGTCGAGCAGAATCACGACATCCTTGCCGCATTCGACCATGCGCTTGGCCATTTCGATGACCATTTCGGCCACCTGGACGTGCCGCTCGGGCGGCTCGTCGAAGGTCGAACTCAGGACATGCGCCTTGGTATTGCGCTCCATGTCGGTGACCTCCTCGGGCCGCTCGTCGATCAGCAGCACGATCAGGTAGGCCTCGGGATGGTTGGCCGTGATGCTGTTGGCGATCTTCTGGAGCAGCACCGTCTTGCCGGTGCGCGGCGGGGCCACGATCAGCCCGCGCTGCCCCATGCCGATCGGCGTGAAGAGGTCCATGACGCGCATGGAGCGCTCGTCCGGCGTGGTTTCGAGAATGAAGCGCCGGTCGGGAAAGAGCGGCGTCAGGTTTTCGAACGGCACGCGGTTGCGGTTTTTTTCCGGATCGGTTTCGTTGATCCGCGAGACCTTGAGCAGCGCGAAGAAGCGTTCCTTCTCGCGCGGGGAGCGAATCTCGCCCTCGACCCGGTCGCCCGTGCGGATCGCAAAACGCCGGACCTGGGAGGGTGAAATATAGATGTCCTCGGGACACGGCAGGTAGTTGTTGTTGGGAGAGCGCAGAAAGCCAAAGCCGTCAGGCAGGATTTCCAGCACGCCCTGACCGTGGATCGAGCCGCCGATACGCGCGTTGGCCTTGAGAATTTCGAAGATGAACTCGTGCTTGCGCAAGGCGCCCAGTTCGATCAGGCCGTAGCTTTCGGCGATCTTGTGCAGTTCGGGGACCGAGAGCGCTTCCAACTCGGTCAAATCGAGCGCGCGCGGCGTTCCCTGCATGCGGCGCGGGGGATAGCCGCCGTTATTGGGCTGGCCGCCATCGCCGGGCTGACCGCCATTGGGTCCATAGCCGTTGGTCGGCGAATAACCGCCGGGCGGCGGCGCCGCGGCCGGTGCGGCTGTCCCGCCCGCGCCGGACGGCTGGGCCGCGCCCTCTTCCGAAACGGCAGCCGGCGCCGTGGGGGCCGGCGCCGCGGTGTTGGGATAGGCGGACCCGCCATCGGGGGGGAACATGGGGGGGCGATCGGGAGCGCGATAACCGGGAGCCTGCGGATCCATGGCGCCGTTTTGTTCAGGCCCGCGCGACATCCCCTCGCCGGCTTGCTGCTGGGCGGCAAACTGTCCGGCCGACTGCGCGGCCAGTTCTTCCGGCGTCATGCGGATCACGCGGGGCTGAAACGGACGGGGCGGACGCCGCACAGGACGTCCGCGACGTCGCGGCATCCGGTTTCCATATCCCTCGCGTCCCATATCGGGTCGTTCTTCATTCATTTTCTTCACTCCTCAGACAACGCCAGACGCGCTCCACCTGCTCCTTCAGCAGGTCCATCGTGCCCGCGTTGTAAATCGCATAATCGGCGCGTTCCATCTTGTCCTGCACCGGCCACTGGGCCGCCAGGCGACGACGCGCTTCGGTTTCGTCCAGACCACGCTCACGCAAGCGTTCGATCACCGCCGCCTCCGGCGCGGCCACGCATACCACCCGCCGCCAGAACGGCGCCTGTGCCGCCTCATACAGCAGTGGAATCTGGGCCATGGCCACCTGTCGGCCCCGGGACTCGCAACCGTCCGCCCAGCTTTTCAGTTCCTCCAGCACGGCGGGATGCGTCAGTTCGTTCAATCGCTGCCGCGCCGCGGGATCGGCAAAAACCAGTTTCCCCAGAACGCGGCGGTCGATGGCGCCGTCGCCCGCCAGGATGCCGGGCCCAAAGGCCTCTAGCACCGCCTCGCGCACCGCCTGCCCCGGCGCCAACAGATCATGCGCCAGTTCGTCGGCATCGATCACGGCGGCGCCGTGTCCGGCAAATAACCGCCCGCAAACGCTTTTGCCGCAGGCCAAGCCGCCCGTCAAAGCCACACGTAGCACAGGGAACGCTCCAGTCAGCTTGATTAGATTGAAGGAGGAACGGCGAAAACAACGGTTGCGGTTCTCATCCGACCTGCAGTCTGACAGCCAGAACAACCTTGAGAATTACTTGCAATGCCTGGAATCAGGGGAATTTCAACGAATATCAACGCCTGCCACGTCCCGGAAAATGCCGTTAAAGAGCCGCATGAAAACGATCTGCGTGGGATAAAAAAGCCGGACTTTCCAAAGCGTCAAACAAACGTGCTGCGAAATTATAGGATTTCCCGCGCAGAGTCAATAGAATTGTTTGCAGATTAATTCAGGTGTAACGGATCACTTCATCCACGGTCGTGTAGCCGTCGAGGATGTTGCGTATTCCATCCTGACGCAGCGTGCGCATGCCCAATTCGATGGCGCGCTGGCGGATAATCAGCGTCGGCTGCCGCTGGTTGATCAGATCCCGGATCGGGTCCGAGATGCTCAGATACTCGTAGATGCCCTTGCGGCCCCGGTAACCCGAACCGTTGCAGTGAGTGCAGCCGGCGCCGTAGCAGAAATTGCGGTCGCCGACATCGGCATCGGTCAGGCCCAGCTGGTCCAGTTGCTTCTGTTCCGGCCGGAAGGCGGTCTTGCATTGATCGCAGATGCGGCGCACAAGCCGCTGTCCAAGCACGGCTTCGAGCGTGGACGAAATAAGGTACGGTTCCACGTCCATGTCGATCAAGCGCGTGACCGCGCCGGCGGCGTCGTTGGTATGCAGCGTGCTGAAAACCAGGTGACCGGTCAGCGAGGCATGAATGGCGATATGGGCCGTGACCAGGTCGCGGATTTCGCCGATCATCATGATATCGGGATCCTGGCGCAGGAAGGCGCGCAGCACGCGTTCGAAACTGTTGCCGACGTTATCGCTGACCGGCACCTGAACGATGCCGTCGATCTCGTACTCGACCGGATCCTCGGCCGTCAGCAGTTTGTTTTCGATGCGATTGATGCGCCGCAGGGCCGAATAGAGGGTGGTCGTCTTGCCGGAACCCGTGGGCCCCGTCACCAGAAAAATGCCGTTCGGTTTCTCGATGTCCTGCACGATGCTCTGGTACAGGTCGTCGGGCATGCCGAGATTTTCCAGTTCCAGCGAGACGATGCCCCGGTCCAGAACGCGCAACACCACGCTTTCGCCGAACTGGGTGGGCAGCGACGAAACACGGAAATCGATCTGGCGTCCGGCCACGTTCATTTGAAGACGCCCGTCTTGCGGCAGGCGGCGTTCGGCTATGTTCAATCCCGACATGACCTTGATGCGCGAAATGACCGGCAGCGCCAGCCGTTTCGGCGGCGGCGCCATTTCATAGAGCGCGCCGTCCACGCGGTAGCGGATTTTGAACTCGGTCTCGAACGGCTCGAAATGAATGTCCGAGGCGCGGTCGGTCACGGCCTGGTAGAGCACGAGGTTGACGAACCTGATCACCGGCGCCGAACTGGCGGCCTCCTCGACGAACTTCTCGTTCGCGCCTTCCTTGCCGACCTCCACCACGTGTTCCGTGGCCTCGAATTCCGACTCCAGCGCGGAAAGCATTTCGGTCACGGGAGCGCTTTCGTCCCCGTAGAACTGGTTGACGCACATTTTCAAATCGTCCTCGCGCGCCATCACCAGGGAGATGTCCCGCGAAAGCACGAACTGCAATTCGTCGAGCGTGGCCGGGCTCATCAGATCGTGAGTGGCGAGCGTGACCGAATCGTTGCCCTTTTCCACCGGCACCACGTTGTACATGCGCGCCACGCTGGCCGGAATAATGTGGATCACGTCGGGGGGAATGTCGGTCGCCGGCAGATTGATCACCCGCGTGCCGAGCCCCTCGGCCACCAGTTGGAGCAGTTCGGCCTCCGTCAGAATCTCCATGTTTAGAATCACGTCGCGAAAGGGCTTGCCGCTGCGCGTTTGCTCCTCGCGCACGTCCTGCACCTGTTCGGCGCTGACCACCCCGTGGTCGAGCAGCATCTGAAGCAGCGGTTCGTTTTGTGTCGCTGTGGCCATGTTGCAACTACCTGCGCTTTCGCTGCGTCTCTTCCAGTTTCTGGACGATGGACTCCGAATCCTGCGCCTTCGTGATCAGGTCCTCGTAGCGAATCTTCCCCGCCTGGTAAAGGTCCATCAGGTAGGCGTCCAGCGTGATCATCCCGTATTTGGCGCCGGTCTGAATTTCCGAGGTGATGCGGAAGGTCTTGTTGTCGCGGACCAGCGACTGGATGGCCGGCGTGGAAATCATGATCTCGAAGGCCGCCACGCGCCCCGGTCCGTCGGCCCGCACGAGCAGGAGCTGCGAGATCACCGCCACAATGCTTGAGGCGAGCTGTGTGCGGATCATGGCCTGACGGTCGGTGGGAAAGGCGTCCACGATGCGGTCCACGGTGCGCGCGGCGCCGGTCGTATGCAGTGTGGCGAACACCAGGTGTCCGGTTTCGGCCGCCGTGATCGCGGCGCTCATGGTTTCCAGGTCGCGCATTTCACCCACCAGCATCACGTCCGGGTCCTGGCGCAGCCCGCGCTTGATGGCCTCCTCGAAGCTCGGAACGTCCACCCCGATTTCGCGCTGGGTCACGATCGATTTGTGGTGTTGATGATAATACTCGATCGGATCCTCGACGGTGATGATGTGGCAGTCGCGCTCGTTGTTGATCACATTCAACATGCTGGCCAGCGTGGTCGTTTTGCCGGAACCGGTCGGACCTGTGACCAGGATCAGGCCGCGCGGGCGGAAGAGCAATTCCTTGATCTGCAGGGGCAGGCCGATCGATTCCAGCGACAGCAGTTTCGAGGGAATCTGGCGCAGGACCATGCCGACATGTCCCTTGGTCTTCAAAACGCTCACGCGAAAGCGCGCCTGGGTGTTGAAACTGAAGCCAAAGTCCGTGCCGCCGTTCTGCCGGACCCGCTGCTGATGATCGTCCGAGGTGACGCTCTTCATCAGCCGCTCGGTGTCATCCGGCGTCAGGGACGGCAAGTCCAGCGGCTGCAGCCCGCCATTGATGCGCAAAATCGGGGGGGCGCCCACGGCCAGATGCAAATCCGAGGCGCCCTCGTCCACCACGAGTTGCAGCAGTTCGCTCATTTCCACGTTAGCCATTAGTCGAAATCCCCCATCGTGACACGCATGACCTCGTCCAACGTCGTCATCCCCGCGACAACCTTGCGCAAGCCGTCCTCGCGCAGCGTGCGCATGCCGAGTTCGCGCGCGCGCGCGCGCAGATCGGTGGCCGGGCGCTTTTCGAAAATCATGCGCTGAATTTCGTCGGTGATCAGGAAAATCTCGAAGATGCCGCTGCGTCCGCCGTAACCGGTCAGCGCGCACTTGTTGCAGCCGTGTCCGCGGTAGAGTTGCACCTCGGCGAACTGTTCGGCCGCCGCCCCCAGCAGGCGCAGTTCGGACGCGATCGGTTTGTACTCTTCCTTGCAATAGGGGCACATGTTGCGCACCAGCCGCTGGGCCACCACGGCGCGCAGCGACGACGCCACCAGGAACGGTTTGACGCCGATGTCGATCAAGCGCGCGATGGCGCTCGGAGCGTCGTTGGTGTGCAGCGTGCTGAAAACCAGGTGACCGGTCAGCGCCGCCTCCGTCGCGATGCGCGCCGTTTCGTTGTCGCGGATTTCACCGATCATCACGATGTTCGGCGCCTGACGCAGGATCGAGCGCAGGGCCACCGCGAAGGTCAGCCCGATGCTCTCGCGCACATGCACCTGGTTGATGCCGGGCATCTGGTATTCGACCGGATCCTCGACGGTGATGATCTTGCGGTCGGGCCGGTTCACGAAATTAAGACAGGCGTAAAGCGTCGTCGTCTTGCCGGAGCCGGTCGGTCCCGTCACCAGCAGGATGCCGTCGGGCAGCCCGATCAGGCGGGTGAAGGTTTCCTGGTCGTCGGCCAGGAAACCCAGTTTGGGCAGCCCCAGCGCCAGGTTCTGCTTGTCCAGAATACGCATCACGATGCTCTCGCCGTGGCTCGACGGCACCGACGAAACGCGCAGATCGAGCTCGCGTCCCTTGATGTTGACCTGGATGCGGCCGTCCTGCGGCACGCGCTTCTCCGAGATCGCCATGTTGGCCATGATCTTGACGCGCGAGATGATCGCCGACTGCAGACGTTTCGGCGGGCTGTCCACTTCGTGCAGCACACCGTCTATGCGGTAACGCACCCGGAAGCGCTTTTCCATCGGTTCAAGATGAATGTCCGAGGCCCGGTTGCGGTAGGCCTCGAAAATGATCAGGCTCACCAGTTTGATGATCGGGACATCCGACTCGGTCACTTCGGTCTGCTGGACGATGTCCGGCGAACCCGAGGACACCATGTCCACCGTGCCCTCGGCCCACTGGTCGATCATCGTTTCCATGGATGTTTCGGCGCCGTAGTAGCGGTCCAGCGCCGCCTTGATTTCCGTCGGCGGCGCAACCACGCCCTCGACCGGACACTTCAGCACGTAGCGCAAACTGTCCAGGGTATCCACATCGAGCGGATCGCCGATCGCGACCGTCAAGGTGTTGTCGCGCCTGGAAACGGGAATCGCCTTGTACTTGCGCGCCACGTCGGACGGCAGCGCCGACAGCATTTCCGGGGACGGGGGATGGTTCGTCAGGCTGATCATCTCCATCCCGAAACGGGCGGCGAGCACCTGCAGCACGTCGTGCTCTTCCAGGATTTTGGCGGCGATCATGGCGTCGACCCGCGAGACACCGTCGGTCGTCACGAGCTTGCGGGCATCCTCGGCCTGCGTAGCGGTGACCAGGCCTTCCTCCTGCAGGACTTCCAATACGTATTCGTCGTTACCCGTCACGCACTATTCCTCCCGAGGAGATTGAAGAAACATCGCAAAAGAACGGATCGCAACCTTCAGCGTTCGGGCCCGAGTCTGTCACTGCATACCGGCCGGCTAACAGCCTGTAATCAAATAGGCCTTGCGACTGAAATCAAAACAGCCGCCATGTTACCAAACTCTGTCCCAGGCATACAACCGTCATCTGCCGGCTATTTCTTCAGCCGTTCTTCCAGGAGTTGCGCCGCCAGTTGCGGATTGGCCTTGCCGCGGCTGAGACGCATCACCTGGCCGGTGAGAAATTTTAGCGCCACGGCCTTGCCGCCGCGAAAATCCTCCGCCGACTTGGCGTTTTCGCGGATCGCCTGGTCCACCAGCGCCTGCAGCGCTCCACTGTCGCTCACCTGCGCCAGACCGCGCGCCTCCACCAAAGCCCGCGGCGAGCCCCCATTAGCGAACAACTCGCCGAACAATTCGCGCGCCGTGTTGGAATTGATCGCGCCCGCCTCCGTCAATTCCACCAGTTCGGCCAGCGCGGCCGGCGTGATCTGGACCGCGGCGATCTCCTGGCCGGTCTCGCCCAGCCGACGCAGCATTTCGGTCATCACCCAGTTGGAGACGATTTTGGGCGCCTTCGAACCGCGCGCGGCGGCCTCGAAATAATCGCCCACCGCCTTGTCCGCCGCCAGCACGCGGGCGTCGTATTCGGGCAGGCTGTATTCGCTGGCGAAGCGCGCCCGGCGCTGCCGCGGCGTCTCGGGCAGTCCGCGCGCCCACTCGGCAATCTGTTGCTCCGACAAGACCACCGGCATCAAATCCGGTTCCGGAAAATAGCGGTAGTCGTGCGCGTCTTCCTTGGTCCGCATCAGGAAGGTCGCGCCGGCCTCCACATCCCAGCGCCGGGTTTCCTGCACCACGCGCCCGCCCTCCCGCAGCAGTTGCTCCTGCCGCCCGATCTCGGCCCGAAGCGCCAGCAGCACGCTCTTGAAACTGTTGAGGTTCTTCAACTCGGCCTTCGTGCCCAGCGCCGTCGCGCCCACCGGACGCAGACTGACGTTCACATCGCAGCGCATGTTCCCCTCTTCGAGATTGCAGTCGCTGACGCCCGCGTACATCAGCGTCTGTTTCAAGCCCTGCAGGTAAGCCACGGCTTGCTCCGGCGTGTGCATCGCCGGCTCGCTGACGATTTCCATCAGCGGCGAACCGGCGCGGTTGAAATCCACTCCGCTGCAGGTCGCGAAGTGCATGTTCTTGGCCACATCCTCTTCCAGGTGAATGCGCGTCAGCGGCACCGTCGCCAGCCCGCTGGCGCCCTCGATCTCCACGCCGCCGCCCAGGCAGAGCGGCTGGTCGTACTGGGTGATCTGGTAATTCTTGGGCATGTCGGGATAAAAGTAACTCTTGCGGTCGAACTTGCTGCGGGGATTGATCCGGCAGCCCAGCATCAGTCCGCTCAACACCGTCAGACGGATCGCCTCGCGATTCATGACCGGCATCGTGCCGGGATAGCCCAGGCAGACCGGGCAGACGTTGGTGTTGGGCTCGGCGCCGAAGGAGGTCGCGCAACCGCAGAACATCTTGGAACGTGTCTTGAGTTGGACATGCACTTCCAGGCCGATCACCGCCTCGTAACGCGCCGCGCTCATTTTCCGCCCGCCTCCGTCCGCGCCATCCCCGCCGCATGCGGCGCCCGCCGCGTGTGCCAGGCGGTGGCCTGTTCATAGGCCCGCCCCGCGCGCAGCACCCGCGCCTCGCCCAAGGCCGGCCCCAAAAACTGCAGCCCCACCGGCAGGCCCGCCGCCGTGAATCCGCAGGGCAGCGCCAGTCCGCAAAGCCCGGCCAGATTGGCCGTCACGGTGAACACGTCGCCCAGATACATCTTCAACGGATCGCCGCCGGTCGCGCCCAGCCGGTAGGCCGCCGTCGGCGCCACCGGACAAACGATCGCAGCGCAGCGCTCGAAGGCCGCATCGAAGTCGCGCCGGATCAGGGTGCGCACCTTCTGCGCGCGCAGATAGTAGGCATCGTGGTAGCCGCTGCTCAATACATAGGTGCCGAGCAGAATGCGCCGCTTGACCTCGGCCCCAAAGCCCTCCGCGCGGCTGCGCAGATAAAGCTCGGTCGCATCGCCGGCCACGGCGGTCCGATGCCCGTAACGCACGCCGTCGAAACGCGAAAGGTTGGCCGAGGCCTCGGCGCAGGCCACAATGTAATAGGTGGCGATCGCATAGCGGGTGTGCGGCAGACTGATCTCCACCACCTCGGCCCCCTGCCGCCGGCATTCCTCCACCGCCGCGGAAACCGCGGCCTCGACCTCCGTATCCAGTCCGCCGCCAAAGTATTCGCGCGGCATACCCAGCCGCATCCCGCGCAATCCGCCGGAGACGGGCAGCCCCGCCTCGTAGTCCTCCACCGGCGCGGGCAGCGAGGTCGAATCGTGGGGATCGTGGCCGGCCATGACCCCCAGCAGACGGGCCGCGTCGCGCACGTCGCGCGTCATCGGGCCGATCTGATCCAGCGACGATGCGAAGGCCGTCAAACCGTAACGCGAAACGCGGCCATAGGAGGGCTTGAGTCCCACGCAGCCGCAAAAGCCGGCCGGCTGCCGGATCGACCCGCCCGTGTCGCTGCCCAGCGCCGCCACCGCCTCGCCCGCCGCCACGACCGCCGCCGAGCCGCCGCTCGACCCGCCGGGGACATGCTCCAGGCTCCAGGGATTGCGCGTCACCTGAAAAGCCGAGTTCTCCGTGGTCGAACCCATCGCGAATTCGTCCATGTTCGTGCGTCCAAGCAGCACCGCGCCCGCCGCCCGCAAAGCCGCGACGGCCGTCGCATCGTAGGGCGCGACATAACCCCGCAGCATCTTCGAGGCGCAACCGCAGGGCTGGCCGGCGACATTCAGCACATCCTTGATCGCCACCGGAATGCCCAGCAGCGGCCCGCCGCGGCCCGTCGCGCGGGCGGCGTCGGCGGCGCGCGCCTGCGCCAGCGCCGCCTCCGCGTCAACCGACAGATAGCCCCGGATCGTGCCGTCCACCTCCTGAATGGCCGCCAGCAGCTCCTGCACAATTTCCACGGAGGAACAGTCGCCGCGGACCAGACGGTCCTGCAACTCGTGCGCCGTCAGCATTGGAAGTTCCGCCATACGTTCCCCCACCCGCTCACTCGACGATCTTGGGCACGATGAACTGGCCGCCGCTCTGGGCCGGCGCGTTGGCCAGCGCCTGTTCCTGGGTCAAACCCGGTTGCGCCAGATCCTCGCGGAACACGTTTTGAATCGGAGCCGCATGCGCCGTGGGCTCCACGCCCTCCACGTCCAGTTCCGACAATTGCCGGACGTAATCGACGATCCCGTCCATCTGCGTCTGGAACTGCCGCGCCTCCAAAGCATCGAGGTTCATCCGCGCCAGGCGCGCGATGTAATTCACATCCATGGACTGTTGGTCGCTGTTCGAAGCCATGCGCGGATTCTCCAAACCGCTGGCGGCGTCGTTCCCGCCCGCGAGCCGCGATTATGCACATTGCCGGGCCGGACAGCCATTGATTTTATCCGGCTGTGCGCTACAGAAGCCTCCAGGTGAGCCATGTTCCCAGGGCAATCAGTCCCCAGCCGCTCACCGATGAAAGCGCGTAGGCATAACGCCGCAGGGCAGTCGGACGGATTCCTGTTCCCAGGCAGGCGGCAACGGCCAACAGCGGGAGCCCGTAGCCAAGCCCGTAGGCCAACGCATAGAGAACCGGATGCCTGTGCGCCGTGGCGAGCGGGATCAGCACTCCGAAGAAGAGCCCCGCCGTTGCCGGGCAGAAAGACAACGCCAGCACCATCCCCAGCGCGAACATCCGAGGGCCGGTGCGCGGTCCGCCTTTCGCCAACCGTTCACCGCCGGCGCCCGAGAGCATCTTGCGCGACGAGGCAAATACGCCCGTCTGAAGCAGCCCCGCCACAATGAGCAGCGGCGCGAGCAGAGGCCGCAACACGCCCGGAAGGCCGATGGAGAAGAAACGCAGTTGTGTCAGACCGCCGCCAATCAGCATGCCCACAAGCATCAACGCAACGACCATCCCAAAAACGATGGCCCCGGCGCGCCACGCGGACCCGTCTGTGGCGCGTCTCAGTCCACCACCGCCTGACGAACGATCCGGCGCGGCCACGAGCAGGACCGCCCCGGCCAGCGTGGACAGCGGACATGGATGCAGCGCGGCGACTATCCCCAGACCGAAGGCCCCGGCGAAACCCCATTCCAGCATGGCGGCAGGAGTCATCTCAAGGGGCCTCGGACAGCGCGTTCCGGATATTCGCGCGCAGCATCCGGACAAATGCCGCATCGTCGGTCCAGAGACTCCACACGGACTCCGTCAACATGCGAACGACCCGCGGCTTGCCGGGGTCGTACCGCACCAAGCCGACTGTGCTGGCGAATAGCCCAAACCGATCCTTGATCGCTCGATTGTCGGGGGCGTCGTACTGAATCACCCGAAACGCCAGACGCCCCGCGCGTGTTTGCGGACCAAAATCGGCCGCAATCGTCCGCCGGCAGAGTTTTTCCATGGTCTCGCACGCTTCACACGTCTCCCGTCCGTGGAAGAGACAGACGAACAGACAACGTGTGTCGGCGGTGACACCCAATGCATTGACCAATGTCCTGTCGAAACCGCTCTTCGCCGACAACACCAGGGGAGCCAAAGCGACCCGTCCTGCGACCACGAAACTGGCCCCCAGCAGCGCCAGCAACAAGCATCTCAAGGCCATCCGTCGAATATGTCGGCCTCGATCCGTGCGCCTCAGGACCGCCGCCGCCCTCGTACGGATGGCCGCGTTTATCGCGAACTCGGGCCCGCCCTGAGCGGCGCCGAAGGGCCCGCCCTGAGCGGCGCCGAAGGACCTGCCCTGAGCGGCGCCGAAGGGAAGGCGGTCGTGAACGGCGATCTCTCCCGCAAAGGCATAGATGGTTGTCGTGCAACTGTCGGCGGCCGCGTTCTCCGCGTAGCCGCAGAGAACCCCCGCGTCCACAAGCCGGTTTGCCTCCCCGACCTGGGTGTTTGGGCAGCACCCCAACGGATACTTCGGATCGCTGCCCGTCAGGATGAAATAGGGTTCGTTGCCTTCGATAAGGCGAACCAGCCGTCGGCGAAGCACAGCAGAAATGTCGCGCAGCGTATCCAACGCTTCCGGCGAAACGACGACCTCGCGCGACGGTTCGCAACTGGCGGCGCTCAATGCGGTCGTGACATCGGACTCCAGGAGGCACCCGGCCCCCAGACGCCGGTATGCCGTCTGGTAATTGACGGGTCGCTCCACTTCCTGCGAGCGGCGATCCGGGACGGCAAGTAGCCCATCGCGTTCCTGGATATCCCTGACAAGGCTCGCCTCGATCGCCACGCAGCGCCCACGGCGCAGAATGGAGCCGTCCCGCAAGACCAGCAGGCTGAAAGGACCGGGGTAGTACACGGCGGTTAAAACCGACTCAGGCATTGCGGAGAAGAACGAGAGCGCCGCAAGCCGTTCGGCATCGGGTTCGAAGGTGTTGCAGTCGAACGGCAGTGGGTCGGTTTCCAGGCGCGCAAACAGGCCGGGATCGCCTTCCGTTACCGTCAGCAAGCCATGGTAAGGCGGCAGCGTATACAGCCCGCCCGTTTTCTCGCATACCCGAATGGCGCCGACGATCAGATGACGATCGTCATCCATGACGGCCTGGGCCGCGCCGAGATAGGATGCGCCGCGTCCGGTCTCGAAGCAGGCGCCAACCTTGCCTTTCAGCGCGGCGATCAGGATTTCTTGAAAACCGGCCAGCGGACGCAGGCAAATGGCGAAGGCGCCCATGTCCACGAGGAGTCGCTGTAGTTCCAACCGGCGTTCCCACCGGCATCGAATTTCGATGCTTCCGCGCTTGGGCAGGCGGGCGAAGAGGTCGCGGACCGTGGCGTCATCGGGATGTTCAATGGTCTTTCGATTGGCCGAGAATTCCTCCACCGCGGGCGTGCCGCTGTTCATAAAGCACCGTCCTGTTCAGCATGTCGCCGAACCGTCTGCGCCAAAGCCCTTGCGAAGGCGCCCACAGCCTCCCGACTGTTCGACCTGCCAAGGGAGATGCGGATTGTGCCCAGCGCTTCGGATAACGATCGTCCCAACGCGAGAATCGCGCGCGACGGCTCCGGGCGATTCTCGCTGCAGGCTGAACCTGAAGCGATCGCGAAGCCTTGCACGGCGAGGTCAGCCGCGAGCGCATGGGCATCCAGACCGGGGAAGCTCAACGACAGGAATCCGGGGGCGTTCTTGTCGGGGTCGCCGTTCACGAGGAACCGCGCGCCGGAGCCCTCAAGTTCGCTCAGCACCACCCTGGTCAAGTCGCGCAGGCGTTGAGTCTCAGTCGCCATGATTGCGGCGGACCGATCGAGCGCCGCCAGCGTGCCGGCAAGCGCCGGGAGATTCTCGGTCCCTGGACGCATTCCCCCTTCCTGGCCGCCACCATCCATCAGGGGCACGCCCGCCGCTGACCGCGGGAAGACCCCGCCGCAGCCGCGTGGTCCGCCGAACTTGTGCGAGGAGAAGACGTAGAAATCGCACGCGATCGCCCCCAGATCCACGGGGATGCGGCCGAGCGCCTGTGCGCCATCGACATGGCATAGTATCCCCCGACGTTCGCAAACGGCCGCAATGGCGCCGACATCCTGTACGACGCCGGTTTCGCTCCCCACATGCGAACAGCACACCATCCTTGTATCGGATCGAGCCGCGGCGGCGAGCGCGGGCAACAGGATGCGGCCCGCGGAATCGAGAGGGATGACATCCATGCGTTCAGGATAGCGGCGACACGCGTTCCAAACGGAAGCGTGGACATCCGCCGCCACGAGGACCCGGCCGGAAGCGTGCGCTCGCATCGCGCCGTGTACCACGTAGTTGTTGGCCTCGGTGGCGCCCGACGTCAGGACCACCCGCCCATCCTGGAATCCGCAGCGCGCGGCAAGCAATCCTCGGAGCCGCTCCAGTTCGGCGTGCGCGGCGGCGCCGAGCCTGTGCGCGGAGGATGGATTGCCGAACCGCGCCCTGGCCGTCTCAAGCTGGGCGGCCAGCGCCTCATCGAACGGCGGTGCGGTCGCCGCGTAGTCGAAGTAGAACGCTCTCTCCTCAGCCTTCACGCCTTTTGTCCTTTTTGCTTCCCGCCCGTCGCGTCTTCGCCGCGCCACTGGACGCGGCGGTGTCAAGGAGGTCACTGACAGCATCCCGGTAGGCGCGCAGGGTCCGGACCCAGCGGGACAGGCACGCCTTGCCGCTTGCCGTCAGCGCGTAGCGCCGCTTGGCGGGGCCGTTGGCCGCAAGTTCCCAGGATAAGGTCATGAGACAACCTTCATCGCCGGTATAAGACAAACGCCTATACCATAAGGGGCGTCGCTTGCGAAGTCAAGTCGTCGTCATCTCCAGCAATTCTCATTATGGCGTCGGAGACGGAGGGAAGTGGGTGAGTAGAGGGCGGAAAAGCGCCTGTAGGCGAGGGCGCGAAAAATAAGTGGAAAAAAAGTTCTGGACTCAGCGCTGGTTTTGCGGTATAGGCTGTTCGCGTGGAGGCGGAACAGGTCATTCAAGGACGGCGGTTGGGGCCGGAAGACATCGGCTTGGTGCGGCATTGGCTGGCGACGGAGCCATACTGGAACCGCAGCCGGCTGTCGCGTGAACTATGCGAACGCTGGAACTGGCGTAATGGGGCAGGGCGGCTGAAGGACATGGCGTGCCGCACGTTGCTGCTGAAACTGGAGCGCCGCGGTCAGATTCGCTTGCCGACACGCCAGCGTCCCAGTCCCAATGCGCGGCGCAATCGCCTGGCGATCGAAGTGCCGTGCGATCGGACGCCTGTGGAGTGTGCGCTGGGCGCGCTGCAACCCGTTCGGATCGAACCGCTGGGAGGGAGCCATCCGGACATGGCGCTGTTTCGGTCTCTGCTGCAACGGCACCATTATCTGGGCCTGC
>JANYBP010000010.1 GCA_025360745.1 bacterium | reverse complement strand
CAGTTCGAATGCGCCGCCAGCCGGCGCGTTCAGCATGAACGAGGCCGCAAGCCAGATATTCCGGGTCTGGGCGAACGATCCTGAGGGCAGCAATCTGATTTATTCATGGACTTGGGACGGAGCGCCCGTAGGTGGAAATGCGAGTTCGTACACGCACACTACGGCATGGGGGGATGCCGGGCAGTATGTGTTGCGCTGCTATGTGTCGGACGATCTGTGGCAGAACATCGTCTATTCGCAGTGGAAAGTCACCATACTTGACGACAACGACAGCGATGGCATGCCGAACTGGCAGGAGCTCGATCTCGGGCGCAATCCCAACGATGCCAGCGACGCGGGGAATCCCTCCACGCTTGCCGGAACGGTGCGCGGCGGGGGCGTCGGTTTGTCCGATGCCTACGTTGATTTGCGCGGTACAGGCGGAAGGACGTATCACCGCGCACTGACCGCTTCCAACGGCACCTACGCTCTGTACTCGATATTGCCGGGCCACTACTACATAAAGGCGGGTGCGGAACGTTTCGCGGACGAGTGGTATAACAAAGCCACGCACCGAACCAACGCGATCGCCTACACGGTCACCGCAGATTCCGTTATTGGCGGTTTCGACTTCGATCTAGCCCCTGGGCAGAGTCCGGCGCTGGTCGAGGTGACATCCGACCCGGCGGGAGCGACTGTGTACCTGGACTATCAGCCTACCGCCGACGTGACCCCTGCCCTTCTCAATCTTGGAGAAACCGGCGACTGGGATTGGACGGGCTACCGGATCGCATCGCACGTCATATCCGTTAAGAAAGCCGGGCGGCCCCGCCCATCGCCGCAGCCTGTGGCCGCGATGGAAGCGGAGACGGTTAGCGTGCATTTCGACATGACATCCGATGCAACCGGCAGCGTTTCGATCGTGACGACCCCGGGCGGGGCCACCGTATATGTCGACTATGCCGATTCCGCCGAGGGAGTCTCGCCGGTAATGGTCGGCAATCTGGCTCCGGGTTCACACGTCATTCTGCTGACGAAAACCGGAAACCTGCAGCCCCGGCCGGTTGTCGCGTGGGCGCAGGAAGGACTTACAAACGAAGTTTCTCTGCCATTGAACGACAACACGGCCCCCGACCGGCTGATTGCCAATGCTCGCAGTGTGCCGCCGGGCGCGACGGTCTATGTGGACTATCTGCCCACCACGAGCGTCACAGATGTCGTCGTCGATTGGATGGATCCGGCATCGCACGCGGGTTCTGGTTGGCACAGTGCCTCCCACACGATCATGCTCCGCAAGAGCGGGTACCTGCCGGCTGCGCCACGCTATATACCCGACACCACGAATCAGACTCAGACCATTTTGGTGCAACAAATCGTGGATTCCGTGGTGGCGGTGGACGGGGATCATGACGGCATGCCGGACCAGTGGGAGGACGCTTACCGGTTACGCGAAATAGCACCCGGACAACACGGCCCGAACGACGACCCGGACCATGACGGCGTTTCGAACAAGGACGAAATGAGGGCAGGCACCGACCCGTTGGACGGGAATTCCCGTCTTTCGGCTGCTTCCCTGTCCGTTTCCACGACGGGACCAAGTACAACGGTGACCTTCAATTTCAACACGGTGCCGGGCCGGACCTACATCGTGCAATGCACCGATGACATCACAAGAGGGTGGACGAATCTCAGCGGACTGATTCTGGCGACAGCAGACCAGACGGTCTTCACAACTCAAATCCCCGCGGGGACTGCGCACCAATTCTATCGCTTGATCGTCCTGACGCCATGAGAAAGCATGCGAACTTGCCTCGTTACAACCACAGTGCTCTGGATTCTTCTAGCCGGCGCAATGCAATGCGCCGCTGCACATGACGCAAGCTTTATCGCCGCGGATTCCCATTTCTTCCAATACCTCGGTGCTTGGCAGACAAACGGGACACGGCACTATACGATCTATCCCGGCAGTCAGGTTCGTTTCTGTCTGAAAGGGAAAGCTTGTGTATCGCTGCGGTCTGGCGTGCCGGGCACCATCCGGGCCATGATCCGACGGGGCGAGGCCATTGTCTGGGATGACATCGTTGGTAATAATGATGTGGAGATCGATGCCGGATCGTCTCCAACTAACTGCTCCGTCGTTTTTCTCACAACCAACACGCAAGGGTTCGATCCCGCGTCGCGCGACACAAGCGGCGCGGAACTGCGTTTCGAGGGACTGTCGCTCGGTGACAATGCTGTATTGGAGGCGACCCCCGCAAACAACGGAATTCTCCTGGATTTCGTTGGCGATTCAATCACCGCAGGGGTAGCTATTTCAGGACGTTCCGGCACCTGGGCGCAGAACTCCAACGCCAGTCTAACCTACGCCTTTCGATTGGCAGAGAGATTGGGGAGCCGATACCGTGTTCGCGCTTTCCCCGGTTGTGGTTGTGGTGACATTGCCGACAAGTTTTCCTTGTTCCAGAAAGGGATTCCCCTCTCGACCAACGAACAGCCCGATATCGTTTTTGTCAACGTTGCTGCAAATGACCGCGAGAAGGGAACGCCTCGTTACCGCAACCAGATGCGCAATCTTCTCGATGTAATCATAGGGACTTACCCAAAGGCACGAATAGTTCTGCTGAACTTCTGCCGCATGACTCCCAACCGCCTCCCGGTTTTGGAGGAATTGGCCAAGGCCTATCCCAATGGCAAGGTAAGCTGCTTCGATGCGCGTCCGTATCTTGTAGGATACAGCGACGAGGGCGTACATCCCGATGCCGAGAGCCACCGCAGACTGTCTTACGCTTTGGCCGATGATTTGGTCACGCGACTACCGGCCGGTACGTTCCAGATTCGGATTGGCAGCGGAAGTCTTTCCGATGGTAGAACCGAACAGTGAATTGGCTTTACAACAATGCAAGCAAGGCAATTGCCGCATGGCCCTGGCTGGCGATAATCGTCGGGGTCTTCGTGCTTCTGGCCTCGATTGTTCACGTTCCAAGCGAATGGACTGCGCTCAACTACTTCGATCCTCCCAAGCGACTGATATGGGCGCTCATGGCCTTGGTGCTAGCTGGGGCATGGTTCAATTGGGGTCAGTTCAATTGGGAAGTTCAATTGGGGTCAGGGCGGAACATTCAACAGTTCAATTGGGGTCAGGGCGGAACATTCAACAATGTCATTTTGATCAGCCCGCAAAGATCAATTGACCGAAGCGTCGGCCGGGACACACGAGAAGGGCAGACTGTGACAGGGCCTGCGACCCGCCAACCAAAACCCCCTCATTCCTCGTCCATCCCGTCCACCAAGTCCATCCCGTCCACAAACCAAACGCCATCCCAATCCCCCCGCCACTTTCCCCCTTCCGTCAATTCTGTCTCTTAAGTCCCTTCCGTCCCTTAAGTCCTTTCTCCCCTCCATCGGAAGCGCGTGGCTGTCACGCCGCCCGCTACAAAAAGGCCAGCCGCCGCGCCACCCCGCGCCAACTCCGCGAACCACTTGCAGCGCGGCGGAATACCGCCGCTTAGACGCGCATCACGCGCGTCATGGCTGCCACCCCCACGCGGCTGTTCCAGCGCGTCAGCTTCACGCGCTTCCACCACCGCGTGTGGCCCCCGTCAGCCAAGCCACGCGACATGCGCTTAATCCAAGACCGGCCCCTCAATCCGGCAGTTCAGCGGTCACGGCCCTTAGCGGTCGCCGTCACCGCTGAAATGCCGACGGGCCGGAATACAACTGGTCTTGCCGGGGGCGTTGGGGGTCAGCCCTCGAAATAGCTTTTAAGCGCCGGCTTTGGTTCCGACTGTTGCGACGGTGGCTGCGAGGGCGGGCGCACTGTCTGCGCGCAAGGCCGTGCTACTGTGCGAGCGCGAACGGGCCAGCCACGAATTCAGGCGCGCCGCTGACATGCGCCTGGTTGTCGGCGCCGCTTTCGGGGGTCTTGGTGTCCAATAAAACATCTTGTCCAATGCTAATGGATGATGCATAATAGTGAACAGATTGCGATGAAAACGGATTCCAGCATGCTTGATCGTGCGGCGCGGGCGGTGGGTGAACTCACCGGCTTGACCTGCGAGAATTTCTCGTTGGGACCAATCGCCCGAAAGCAAGAAGGCTTCGACGGAATGGTGCGGTTCAAACTGCGCGGGCACAAACTGCGACGGCCTTTTGTGGTGAAACAGTCGCTGAATTCCGACGTGGTGCACCTGCTGACGCTGTTGAAGAAGGCAAGCGAAGACGGCTTGCTGCTGGTGACGCCGCATGTGAACGACCGGCAGGCCGAGATGCTCCGCAAGGCCGGGGTGGAGTTTATGGACGAGTCCGGCAATGTCTTCCTGCGGGCTCCCGGTTTGCATGTGCTGATTACCGGACGGCGCGCGCTTCTTTCGCCCGCCGCAACTTCCGGGCCGCGCGCGTTCCACCCATGTGGATTGAAGCTGCTCTTCGCCTTGCTGACGGATTCACAACTGGACAATTCTCAACCGTACGTCGCGTTGGTCAGTCGCGCTTACCGGGAGATCGCCGCCGCCACAGGGTTTGCTCATAGCACCATCGGGTGGATCATGGCGGATTTGATACGACTGGGCATGGTGGTCGAGGTCGGGAAAGGTGTGCGAACGCTGGTCGGGCGGTACCGTTTGTTGGAACGATGGGTTCAGGGATACCTGGAGGTTCTTCGTCCCAAACTGGTAACGGAACGCTATCGTTCGATCAATGCCGACTGGTGGAAGAATGCCTCGCTCGAAAACGGTTTGTGGTCTGGCGAGGTGGCGGAAGCAAAACTCACCGGAACTCTCAAACCGGGAACGGTCACGGTTTTTGGCGAGCGCCCGCCGCATGGCTTTGTACTGAAGCACAGTCTGCAAAAAGACCCTCAAGGTCCCGTAGAGTTCCTCTCGCCTTTCTGGCGTATGGATGGCAGATTGGACTCCGCGAATACTTGTGTTCATCCGATCCTCATCTATGCGGACCTGCTGGCGATTGACGACGACCGTACGCGCGAAGCCGCCCGGAATGTTTATGAACGTTATCTCCGTTCCATCATCGAGGCCGCTTGAGGCCAGGAAGCTCGCGGTTTTGCTCCAAGTGGCTGAAACTGCTCGTGGCGGGTCTTCACAACCCATGTTGGTGGGCGCATTCGCCGCGCGATATCTGGTTCTGGCATCTGCACGATGGCGTTGGTGGTCTACCCTCGCGATAGACCTTAAGCGCCGGAGTGGGTTCCGGCTGTTGCGAAAGTGAAGGTCTGGGCGGGTTCGCTGGCTGCGCGCAACAAGGAGGTGCTGCTATGCGAAGGCGGACGGGGCAGTCGCGAAGTCAGGCGCGCCGCTGACACGCGCCTGGGTGTCGGCTCTTTCTGGTACGAGGTTGCTTCGCTCTAACAGCCTTCAGCCTAAACCGCTTCAGCCTTGCGCGTCCTTGTTGACATCCATGCTTATTGGACTATGATCTCCACAAAAGCATGGAGGATAAATGCATGTTAAAACGTGAAATACTGAAAAAAACGCTCCAAGAAGCCATTGCGGAGGCGCCCGTAACGGTCTTGCTGGGGGCAAGACAAGTCGGGAAGACCACGCTCGCCCGGCAGATTGCCGGCGACTGGCCGGAGGGCGCGCATGTCTTCGACCTGGAGACTGAGTCTGGTCGCGCCGCATTGTCCACTCCCGAGCTGACGCTCTCGGGTCTGAAGGGGCTTGTGGTTGTGGATGAGGTGCAACGGATGCCACACCTGTTCACCGTGCTGAGGCCGCTGGCCGATCGCGATCCGCAACCGGCACGTTTTCTCCTGCTGGGAAGCGCCTCGCCAACCTTGATCAAGGGCGTTTCGGAATCGCTGGCCGGACGGGTGCGATTTGTCTCCGTGGCGGGGTTGAACCTTGCGGAAACCGGCCTTAAAGCGCAGGGCGATTTGTGGTTGCGGGGCGGATTTCCCCGCTCGTTCCTGGCAACTTCGGCGGCGGCCTCGCTGCGTTGGCGGAAAGACTTCATTACGACGCAGGTGGAACGCGATATACCGCAGCTTGGCATTCACGTGCCGCCGGAAACGCTTCGCCGGTTCTGGAACATGCTCACGCACTATCATGGTCAAACCTGGAATGGCGAAGAACTGGCCCGCTCCATGGGTGTCAGCGGCAAGACCGTGCGGCACTATCTGGACATCCTGGCGGGAACGTACCTGGTGCGCGTGCTGCCGCCCTGGTTCGAGAATATGGGCAAGCGGCAGGTGAAGTCGCCGAAGGTGTACCTGCGCGATAGCGGCCTGTTGCATGCCTTCCTGAACGTCGGCTCGATGGCGGCGCTTCAGGGTCATCCCAAGTACGGGGCATCCTGGGAAGGTTTTGCCCTTGAACAGGTCCTTGATCGCGCGGACGCTTCCCAGGCCCACTTCTGGTCCACGCGGCAAGGCGCCGAACTGGATCTGCTTCTGGAACGCGATGGCCGGCGGACCGGCGTCGAATTCAAATGTGCCGACGCGCCCACCATGACGAAGTCCATGCATGTGGCCTTGCAGAATCTGAACCTGGATCGCCTGCTCGTGGTTTATCCCGGCAGCGCCTCGTACCCGATTCATCCAAAGGCGACCGCGCTGCCGCTTGCAGACGCGCTAAAAGAGGTTGATTGACTGGTGGCCTCAGCCGCCGCCGGGGAGGAAGAAATTGCGCCAGGGGGTGAGGACGCGCGAGAACAGACGCAGGGGTGAGCGCAGGAGCAGGCGCAAAAACTCGTCGGTGGACATGGCGCGCGGTTCGTCGAGGCGGTGGCGTAAAAATTGGGCGGAGAGCGTGCCGGTCAGCACCAGTCCGTAGAGGAGGCTGTAGCGATTCCAGTTCCAGCCGGGCAGGAAGGCGAAGCCGTTGCCGATCAGCCGGCCGAGTCCATCCAGCGCAAAACCCCAGACGATCGGCATCAGGCCCATGGTCAGGCTGACGGCGACATTGGAAATCGCGAAAAAATGGCTGCGGCCGGTGGCGGGGATCAAACCCATCAACAGGCGGGTGGAGGTCATGCCGAGGATCGGATAGCCGATCGAGCCAATGGTCACGATCATGAAAAGCGCCGGCGTCCGGCAGGGCAGCACGCCCGCCGCGACCAGCATCCAGGCCATCTGCGAAAGCATGATCAGCGCGCTGGCAAAGGCCATCAGCGGACGGCTGCCGGTGCGGTCGGAAATCGGGCCGGTGACCAGCGAAACCACGGCGCAGACAATGAACGAATAGGAGGAGATGCCCAGGATCAAACTCTCGGAGAGCTGCAACCCGTCCTTCATGAAGGGCACCCAGATCACGCCCAGGGCCGCCGTAAAGAAACTGTAGACCACGTTGAAACGCACGAAACGGAAGAAGGGCGGATAGAAGATCATCTGCTTCCAGGGCGGCGGCGTTTTGCTTGCGCGCGTTTCCGTGGTGCGAATGTCCGGTATGCGCCGCAGAAAAACCACGCTGACCAGGGCGGAGAGGTAGCTGAAGATGAAGAGGAAACCGAAGGCGCGGCTCGATGGGAAGGCGCCGACGAACCAGCTTGAGAGCAGCATGGTGCCGGTCAGCGCCAGGAACATGCACATCGTGTCGCGGGCGATAAAGGCGCCGCGCAGCGGTTCGGGCACGATCTGCGTGATCCACGGCATCAGGCCGCAGACGGAGATGCCGCGCGCCGCCGAAAAACAGCCCATCATCAGCAGTGTCAGCGAAATCTTCAGACGCGGGGAAGCGCTCCCGGGCAGCAGCGCGACAACCGCAATGCCGAGGATGAAGATGCTGCGGGCGGCCCAGCCGCGCACGACGAAATTCTTGTGGCCGATTTTTTCGACAAAGCCGGCCGCCGGAATCTGCAGCGCCGCGAAAAGCGGGATCATGGCCAGCGCCGCGCCCAGCACGGCGGCCGGCGCGCCCAGGCCCTTGAGGAACAGCAGCATGGGCGTGCCGATGATCAGGGACCAGGAGCAGGAGTTGAATAACTGGAAGATATAGGCGTTGGTCACGCCGCGAGGCATGACCGCGGCCTGGTCAGTTCGATCCATGCTCCCATCCAATCGCTTCAGGCCCTGCGATCTTAAAGGGCGTTGAATTCTTCAATGGTCAAACCCATTTCGCGCACAATCGTCCGCAAGGTTCCGATTGGCACATCGCCCGGATGGCGCGGCACAGGAAGCGTAACATTCAGTTCTTCCAGGTAGTACACAGGATGCCTGCTCGTACGAATTTCCACGTAGCCTGCCCGCCGCAGTTTCGCTCCAAGTTCCCGATAGGAGACACGGGTCAGTCTAGGCATTGACGGTCCGCCGATAGAGATTCAGTCCGGCGTAACGCGATTTCTGCAGCCCCATCGCCGCAACTTTTTCTCTGGCCTCCAGGCAGCTTTCGATAGCATCGACCGCATTGCGATATGCTTCTTCAATCGTTCGTCCCGAAGCTACGCATCCACGGATCGATGGAACCTGAGCGGTGAAGACGCCATCTTCGTCCTGGTAATAATCAATATCGAAATGCTGATATTTTTTCATACGCTAACTCAGATAGCCGCTTTTTCAAACGACGCTCTGCATTATAACACATCATCCGCGACGCTCGGCCATGACTTTTTCCAATGCGGCCAGGAAGCGGGCATTTTCGGGCTGGGTGCCGACGCTGACGCGCACGTAGTCGGGCAGGTTATAGCCGTCCACCGGCCGCACGATCACGCCTTCGCGTTCCAGTTTTTTGGCGACCTCGCGGCCCGCGCCGGTTTTGACCAGCATGAAGTTGACCACCGACGGCACGAACTCCAGGCCCAGGCGGGTCAGTCCGCTCTCCAGTTGGCGCAGTCCGCCGGCCACCAGCTTCTGTGTGCGGCGCAGGTGGCGCTCGTCGCCGAGCGCCGCCTCGCAGGCCGCCAGGGTCATGGCTGTCAGGTTGAAGGGCTGGCGCACGCGATTGATCAACTGGATGCATTCGGGAACGGCGATCGCATAGCCGCAGCGCAAACCGGCCAGACCGTAGGCCTTCGAGAAGGTGCGCGCCACCACCAGCTTGCGGCCTTCGAGCACGTAGCGCAGCAGGTTGGGCTGCCGCGCCGCCGGGAGCAATTCGGTGTAGGCTTCATCCACCACCACCACCACATGCGGCGGGGCCTGTTCGATAAAGCGCTCCAGCGCGGGGGTGCTGACCATGGTGCCGGTGGGATTGTTGGGATTGGCGATAAAGACCAGCCGCGTATCGGGCCGGATCGCGGCCAGCATGGCATCCAGATCGTGAGTCAACTCCCGCATCGGCACGGAAATGGCGTCGGCGCAGAACATGGCGGCGATCAACTTGTAGACGATGAAAGCGCGGTCGGCCATCACGGCGCTGGCCCCCTTGTCGAGGAAAACATGGCCCAAAAATTCGATCAATTCGTTGCTGCCGCAACCGCAGACCAGGTATTCCGGCGGAATCTGCAGCTTTTTGGCGAGCGCCTGACGCAGGTAGAAGGCGCTGCCGTCGGGGTAAAGGTGCATCTGGCGCGCGTTGGCCTTCATGGCGCGCACGGCGCGCGGCGAGGGGCCGAGGGCGTTTTCGTTCGAGGCCATCTTGACGATGCTCGAGGCGTCCGCGAACCCCAGTTCGCGGGCCACCTCTTCGATGGGTCGTCCTGGTTCGTAGACCTTCAACCCGCGGATCCATGGATTGGCTAAATCGGTGAAGGTAGGCATTGGTGTGTTTCTCGTTTGTGATTGTTTCGTAACCACCTCTTCTCATATTCCCCGCACACGCGGATAGGAGCCCAGCACGGTCAAAAGGGTGCAGTGTTCGCGCATTTCCTTGAGCGCGGATTTGACGTTGGCGTCTTCCGCGTGGCCGTCCAGGTCCACGAAAAAGACATATTCCCAGGCCTTGTTGCGGCTGGGGCGGGATTCGATCTTGCTCATGTTGAGATGGTTGTGCTGGAAAGCCTCCAGGGCGCTGTAGAGCGCGCCGACCTTGTCCTGTACGGCGAAAAAAAGCGAGGTCTTGTCGTCGCCGGTGGCGCCGCCGATGCGGTGGCCCAGCACCAGGAAGCGTGTGGTGTTGCCGCCGAGATCCTGGATGTTGGGCTCCAGCAGATCCAGCCCGTAGAGTTCGCCCGCCAGGCGGCTGCAGATGGCGGCGGTATTTTGCTCCGCGGCGGCCAGTTCGGCGGCGCGCGTGGTGCTGGTGGCGGGCTTGCACTCGATGCCGGACATTTCCCGCTGCAGCCAGGTGCGGCACTGGCCGAAGACTTCCATTTTGGAATAGATGGTTTTGATGTCGGCGCGCGGACAACGCGCCAGCAGGCAGAGCGAGATCGGCAGGTAGATTTCCGCGTAGATTTTCAGCGTGGTGTCGCCCAGCCGGTCGAGCGTGATGTTGACGGCGCCTTCGGTGGAATTCTCGACGGGAACCACGCCGTAGTCGGCCTGCTCCTTCTGCACGGCGTCGAAAACGTCGTCAATGGTTTCGCAGGAGTGGTATTCGACGCTGCCGCCGAAGCGGCTGCGCGCGGCCTGGTGGGTGAAGGTCGCGGGCGGGCCCAAAAAGGCCACCTTGAGCTGCTTTTCCAGCGCCAGGGCGGCCGACATGATTTCGCGGTAGACGGACTGGACGGCCACGGCGGTCATCGGGCCGGGATTGCGTTCGACGACCCGCTTGAGCACTTCCTTTTCGCGGGCGGGCACGTAAACTTCGCCGCCGGTCTGGCGCTTCAGATGACCGATGTCCACGGCGATGCGGACCCGTTCGTTGAGCAGCCGCAGCAGGTCTTCGTCAATCAGGTCGATGCGTTCGCGCATTTCATCGAGGCTCATTTTTGTGCCCTCCGAAGTTGCTCAGTGAATCGGTGAGTCGGTGAATCGGTGAATCGGTGAGTCGGGTTCAGATCTAATATTAGTCCCTTACGGCTTGAATCAATCGCAAGGTGGTAATCATTTGAAACGTCTTGGTTCCGGCTATGCCGGGTTAGGAAAAAATGCAATTAATGCATGCTTTTCATTGAGTACACAATCTGTTTCCGCTTTGTTTCCGAACACAGAACACCTTTATTAGTCGCAACTTGCCGGTGATTCTGAATCTTTGGACGTTTCCTCCGCTGGGGTCTCGGGCTCCGGCGTTGTTTCTTCTTCGGACGAAACGGAGGCGGCGGCTTCGGCGCCGGCTTCCTTGAGGGTTTCGGCGCGCGAGGCATCCAGGCGGGCCAGGTCCTCGACGCCGGGCAGTTCATGCACGTCGCGCAGGCCAAAGTGTTCCAGGAAGGCGGGAGTGGTGCCGTAGAGCAGGGGGCGGCCGGGCAGTTCGCTGCGGCCGGTGATGCGCACGAGTTGCAATTCCATCAGCAGCCTCAGCACATGATCCACGGCCACGCCGCGCACGTTTTCGATTTCGGCGCGGGTGGCGGGCTGGCGGTAGGCGACGATGGCCAGGGTTTCGAGCGCGGGCCGGGAAAGGCGCGCGGGCTTGCCGCTCTCCAGCATGCGGCGCAGCCAGGGACCGCAGCCGGGGCTGCTTTGGAAGCGGTAGCCGTCGGCCGTCTCGACCAGTTCGAAGCCCAGTCCGCTGGTCTGGCAGCCCGCTTGCAGGGTGGCCAGGGCCGTGACGACATCCTGGTCCTTCAGGCCTTGGAAAAGCGCGCTGACTTCGGGGCTGGTCTGGGCGGTTTCCTCGACGATGTGGCGGATGGCGCGCGCCGTCAGGGGATGGCGCGCGGCGAAAACGAGGGCGCCCGCCAGTTGGGGCAGGGTGATGGTTGATTCGCTCATGCTGGGGTGACGGCTCCTTCCGTGACCGGCGGCGGCGTGAGCGCCTCCGGCGTGGCATTTTCGATCAAAATCTCGCCGAACTCGCCGTCCTGTCGCACCTTGATCTGGCGCAGGCGGATCAGTTCGAGCAAGGCTAAAAAGGTGCAGACGATTTCCGGGCGCGAGGCGCTGGCGGCGAGCAGTGAGGCGAAGGAAACGCGCGGCGCTTCATGCACGCTGCGCAGTACGAGTTCGATCTTGTCCGAGACGGTGAAGCGGTCGTCGTGTATCTCGCCAAAATCGTTGTCTTTGAGGCGCTTGAGCGAGGCGTTGAGCGCGGCGATCAGGTCGAAAAGGCTGACGTCGCCAAGCGACAGGCCCGGATCGGGATCCTCCGGCACGGCCGGTTCGAGTCCGCGCGCGAAGGTGTTGCCCTGGCGCATTTCGCGCAGTTCCAGGTGGCGGGCGGCTTCCTTGAATTTTTTGTATTCGACCAGTTGACGCACCAGATCCCAGCGCGGGTCGGCCTCCTCGGCGTCCTCGGCGGGGCGTTCCTCGACGGGCAGCAGCAGACGGCTTTTGATCATCAGCAGCGTGGCTGCCATCACCAGGAACTCGCCGGCGATGTTGAGGTCGAGCATGCGCATCACGCCCAGATATTCCATGTACTGGCGCGTGATCTGCTCGATCGGAATATCGTAGATGTCCACCTCGTCGGACTTGATCAGGTAGAGCAGTAAATCGAGGGGACCCTCGAAGACTTCGAGCTGGACTTTGTATTCGTCGGCTGGCAGGGGCATGGCGGCGGATTCCTCGGCGTTGATTGTCTAATCGAGTCCCATGGCGCGGCGGGCGGCGGCGAGCGTCCTGGCGGCCTCCGCGCGGGCGCGGTCGGCGCCGCGCCGCAGGACGGCCTCGACGAAGGCGGGGTTCTGTTCCAATTCCGCGCGCCGGGCGCGGAAGGGGGCGAAGCGCGTCCAGAAGATTTCGAAGAGGGCCTTTTTGGCCTCGCCGTAGCCCATGCCGCCGGCGCGGTAGCGAGCGGCCAGGGCGTCGCGTTCGGCCTCGGAGGCGAAAAGTTTGTAGAGCGAGAAGATCGTGCAGGTGTCGGGATCCTTGGAGGCCTCCAGCGGTTTGCTGTCGGTCACGATGCGCATGACGCGCGCGCGGGTTTCTTTTTCGGTCCCGAAGAGTTCGATGGTGTTGTTGTACGACTTGGACATTTTCTGCCCGTCCAGGCCCGGCACGACGGCGACCGCGTCCGGGATGTGGCCTTCGGGGACGGTGAAGACCTCGCCGAACTGCTGGTTGAACTTGATCGCGATGTCGCGCGTAACCTCCAGGTGCTGCTTCTGATCCCTGCCGACCGGCACAAGGGTGGACTGGTAGGCCAGGATATCGGCGGCCATCAGCACGGGATAGGCGAAGAGTCCGTGGTTGGCGGCGATGCCCTTGGCGATCTTGTCCTTGTAGGAGTGGCAGCGTTCCAGCAGGCCCATGGGAGTGATCACCGAGAGCAGCCAGGCCAGTTCCGTGACCTCCGGGACATCGCTCTGCCGGAAGAAGCAGGTGCGCTCCGCATCCAGACCGCAGGCCAGGAAATCCAGCGCCACGTCGCGCACGCCGCGCCGCAGCGCGGCGGGATCGCTGACCGAGGTCAGCGCGTGGTAACTGGCGATGAAGAGAAAAGCCTCGCCGCGGCTCTGCAGCTCGATGGCCGGCCGCATCATGCCGAAGTAATTGCCCAGGTGCAGATTGCCGGAAGGTTGAATGCCGGACAGCAGACGCATTGGTTTGGACGTCATGATTTCAGTAACCGGTTTTTTGCAGTTCGCGCTGTAGCGCGAGTTGGAAGTCGCGGATGTCCTCGGCATTGGGACGGTAGCCCTTGCGGCTGGCTTCGAGGCCCAGGCGGCCCATCTGGTCCAGCGCCCAGGTGGCGGTGACGCCGTCGCTGAAGGTGACCGAACCGCTGACGACGGTGCCGGGGCGCATCAGGCGGTCCACTTCGACCCGGACCTTGCCGCCGCCGGGCGCCGCCTCGCCGGCCGCGTCCGCGGGGCCCAAGTCGTCCTCATCCGGCAGCGGGGCCGGGGCGCCGGCGGCGCCGGCCTGGTCCTTTCCGGCAAAGACTGCGGGCGCGCTGCTGTCGCGCTGGTCTTTCAATTCCAGCCCGAGATCGATCAGCAGCATGCGCGTTTCCATGTACGGCACGGTCATCGAGAACTGTTCGTTAAGGCGGCGTTGAATTTCGGAGAGGGTGCAGCCTTCTTCGACCCATTGGGCGACGCTCTTCTTTTGTTCGGGAGTGAGATTCATGGATTACTCCTGGTTGCTCGGTTGTCGCAAAAATCAGTCCTGTAGATGCTGGATGCGGGTTTGCAGGGACTGAACCAGGCTTTCGGCCCGGTTCAGTTCCAGTTTGGAGGCGTCCAGCAGTTCTTGCTTCCAGAGGTTGATCGTATCGTTGATCTCGGCGCCCAGGCCGTCCATCAATTTTTGATTGAGCGCTTCGGCTTCGGCGGGACGCTTATTCAACATTTCCCGCAGGGCCTGGACTTCGCTTTCCAATTTAACGACGCGGGCCTGAAGTTCGGCCACCAGCGGGGCTGGCTGGACGGGCGTCACGGTCGGCGGCGGACGCGGCGGCGCCTCGGGCGTGGGCGGCGGCACGGCGATGACTTTCGGAACCGCCGACACGGCCATGTGAACGGCGGAGGGCGGCAGGGGGACGGGCACGACCGGCAGGTGGGGCGGTGTCGCGGGCGCGACGATCAGCCCGCTGTTCGGTTTGATCACCATCAGCCTGTGCGAAACGACGGTGGGCAGGGCCTTGTCGGAGGTCGCCGCGGGCGGGAGCGGCGGCTCCGCGGACGGTTTAACGGGTTCGGCGTGCGGCGCCACTACGGGCAGCGGCGCCGCGTGGACCGGCACAACCGGCGGCTTGGCGTCGAGTGGTATGGGCACGGGCGCGGGGGAGGTCGCGGTGGGCTTGCCGCCATGGGGGTCCTGCGTGATCGCAATCTTGGCGCCGCATTTGACGCAGCGAATTTCCGTCTGGTTGCGCGCAAACAGCTCCCTGATCTTCAGTTTGGAGCCGCATTTCGTGCAGGGTATGGTGACAAAACTCATGGTTACTGAACTCCTTTGTCGAACACACCCAAGTGTTTAACAGGGGGAAGGCCGCGGTGCAATCCGAAAGAGTCTTACGGCGCCTTGATTTCGCGCCAGCGCAGGCAGGCCACACGGTGGATGGGGTCGCCGGGATCGTCGGTATTTTCCAGCGCCGGCGCCTGGATCCGGCAGGCGGGCGCGGCCCAGGGACAACGGGGATGGAAGCGGCAGCCGGGCGGGGGATGCGCCGGGGAGGGTGCGTCGCCGTTGAGCACCATGCGCTGCTTCTGCTCCGCGAAGGGTTCGGGCACGGCCGAGCGCAGCGCCTTGGTGTAGGGGTGGAGCGGGCGGTCGAGCACCGAACCGGCGGCGCCCTCCTCCATGATCACGCCCAGGTACATCACCGCCACGCGCTGGGCGATGTGACGCACGACGGCAATGTCGTGCGATATGAAAAGGTAGGCCAGGTTGTGGCGGGCGCGCAGACTGAGCAGCAGATTGAGCACCTGCGCGCGCACGGAGACGTCGAGGGCGCTCACGGCTTCGTCGCAAACCACCAGTTCGGGTCGCAGGGCGAGGGCGCGCGCGATGCTGATACGCTGCCGCTGGCCGCCGGAAAATTCGTGCGGGAAACGATGCAGCGCGTCGTTGTCCAGGCCCACTTCCCCCAGCAGCTTCTGCGCCGCCTCGCGGCTTTGCGCGCGGGTTATCAGGCCGTGGACCAGCATGCCCTCGGTGAGCAAATCGATCACCGTCAGCCGCGGGTTGAGCGAGGCGAAGGGATCCTGAAAGACCATTTGCAGCCGTCGGCGCTGCGCGCGGGTGCGGTCGGCGCCGATTTCCCGTCCCGCCAGCAGGAGCGTTCCGCTGGTCGGTTTTTCGAGCCCGATCACGGTGCGCCCAAGCGTGGTCTTGCCGCAACCGCTCTCGCCGACCAGCCCCAGCGTTTCGCCCGGCTGAATCGCCAGCGACACGCCGTCCACCGCGTAGACCTGTCCGACCGTGCGGTTGAGCAGTCCGCGCTGAATGGGAAACCAGGTGTGCAGGTCGCGCAGTTCCAGCAAGGGTGTTCGATCGGGAGTCATGGGGTTTTCGGATTACGATTAAGACCGCGCTTGCGAAAACTTCTCTCGCCTCATTTTCTGATCTGTCCCGTGCCGGTCACCTGATATTTGTAAGTCGTGAGTTCTTCCAGACCCATGGGCCCGCGGGCATGCAGCTTGTCGGTGCTGATGCCGATTTCCGCGCCCATCCCGAACTCGCCGCCGTCGGTAAAGCGGGTGGAGGCGTTGAGATAGACGGTGGCGGAATCCACATCGCGCAGGAAGCGCGCCGCGGCGTCGCGATCGCGGGTCACGATCGCGTCGGAATGGGCCGACCCGTAGCGCTGGATGTGCGCCACGGCCGCCTCCAGCGAAGGCACCACGCGCACCGCCAGGATCAGATCGAGATATTCCGCGCGCCAATCGTCCTCGGTGGCGGGGATCATGCCGGGCACGATGGCGCGGGCGGCCTCGTCGCCGCGCAACTCCACCTGCCGTTCCTCGCCCAGCCGCCGTGCGACCATGGGCAGGAAGCGCGCCGCCACCGCCTGGTGGACGAGCAGCGTTTCCATGGCATTGCAGACGCCGGGCCGCTGGCACTTGGCGTTCTCGGCGATGGCGAGCGCCATCTTGAGATCGGCGCCGGCGTCGACATAGGTATGGCAGACGCCCTTGTAGTGCTTGATCACCGGCACGCGCGCCTGGGCCGTGACGGCGCGGATCAGGCTCTCGCCGCCGCGCGGCATGACGAGATCCACGCGCCCTTCCAACTGGACCAGTTCCTTCACGGCGTCGCGGTCGGTCGTGGCGATCCACTGCAAGGCGTCCGCGGGCAGCCCCCGCGGCGTTCCCCCGGCCAGCATGGCGGCCATGATCGCCCCATTGGAATGCAGAGCTTCCTTGCCGCCGCGCAGGATCACCGCGTTGCCCGCCTTGAGGCAAAGTCCGGCGGCATCGGCCGTGACGTTGGGGCGCGACTCGTAAATGATGGCGATGACGCCGATGGGGACGCGGCGCTTGACGATCACCAGTCCGTTGGGCCGCTTCGTGCGCCGCAAGACCTGTCCGACGGGATCGCGTAAAGCCGCGACCTCTCGCAGACCGTCCGCCATGGCCGCCACGCGGGCATCGCTGAGGGTCAGGCGGTCGAGCATGGCCGCCGAAAGGCCGGCCGCGCGGCCGGCCGCGAGATCCCTGGCGTTGGCGGCCTGCAGCGTCGCGCGCTGCGCTTCGATGGCGTCGGCCATGCCGCGTAAGATGGCGTTCTTACGCCGCGTATCGAGCGCCGCCAGCGCCCGCGCCGCCAGCACCGCCCGGTCGCCCATGGCGATCATGGATTTATGTAAATTCATTTTGGCGCCCAGTGGGTGTTTGCTGTTCGGTGTTCGGTCGCTTTCAATCGCTCACCGCCGCCAGCACCAGCGTGCCGGTATCTTCGCCGCGCTTGACGCGGCCGACGATGCCGGCTCGCCGGCCGTCGGCGATCACCACATTGCAGCCGGTCCTGGCCACGGAATAGGCGGCCTTGAGTTTGGAACCCATGCCGCCGGTGGAAAGCCCGGCGACCGGGGCCTCAATCATGGCCATCGTCCGGCGGTCCAGTTTTTCGATGTAAGGCACCCGCCGCGTGCGGCCGTCGGCCGCCGGCGCGCGCAAGCCGTCCACGGTTGTCAGCACGATCAGCAGGTCGGCGCGGACCAGTTTAACCACCAGTTCCGCCAGCCGGTCATTGTCGCCCAGCTTGATGTCGGCGCGAATTTCCTCGTCGGCCACCACGTCGTTTTCGTTGACGATCGGGATCACGCGGTGGTGCAGCATGTTCTCCATCGTGCGGTGCGCGTTGGTCATGCGCAGCCGGTGGTTGAAATCCTCGTGCGTCAGCAGCACCTGGCCGACCTTGATGCGCTTGGAGTTGAAGAGCGCGTCGTAGCGCGCCATCAGCCGACACTGTCCGACCGCGGCCGCCATCTGTAAATCCGGCAGCGCCTTCGGACGACCCGGCATGCCCAGCGCCTCGACGCCGGTGCCGATGGCGCCCGAGGTGACGATCACCAGTTCGGCGCCCGCGGCGTGCAGTCGGGCGATGTCCGCGACCAGACTACGGATGCGGCGCATCTCGGGCCGCCCCGTGCGCTGCACCAGCACACGGCTGCCGATTTTGACCACAATCCGCCGGGCATCCGGCAGCGTTTCCCGATAGCGCAACGATTTGTTCATGATGCCGATCCGTTTTTACCCTCTTCGTGCGACCGAGAATACAACATTTTTCCGGTTAATCAAACGCCAGACGCGCTTTTCGGCCTTGTTCGGGAAAGCGGGCCAGGTTTTGTGTTTGGTTGATGAGTGCGCGAAAGATGATGTCACTCGCGCAAACCAGAATCCCAGCCTATAATATCACAAAATGACACACGCCAATTTCAACTGTCTGCGCTGCGGCGCCTGCTGCCGCGGACCTGGCGACGTGATCCTGCGGGACGGCGAGGCCGAGGCGATCGCGGACCTGCTGGGGTTGACGCCGCATGACTTTACCGCGCGGTATACGCGCCTGCTCGCCGACCGGCGCGGGTTGTCGCTTACCGAGCGTGCGGATGGCGCATGCATCTTCCTGGAAACCGGCAACGCCTGCCTGATCCAGAACGTCAAACCGCGGCAATGCCGCGGCTTCCCGAACGAATGGCGTTCCGAACGGCTCACGGCGGCCTGCGCCGCTCTGCGGGACGTCATCATGTGAAGTGATGGCAGGACTGGTAGGGCGGCGAGCGCGCCCTGCCATGCCGTTTCGCCCCGTCATTGATAATCACGTCATCTTGCTGCCGCCGACCGGCTAAAACTTGATGTTTTTGAGCAAGTCGCCCATCTTGGCGAGGGCGGCCTTCTTCAGCGCCTCCTCGATCAGCCGTTTGATCTCGGAGTTTATGGCGGCGCGGTTGATGGTCGGGGATGTGACCGTGCCGGCGATGGGTACTCTGATCGTGACGCCTTCCAGGTACTTCTCCGCTTCTTTGCCGACCAGGTTTTTCGCCATTGGCACTTCCGCCGTGTAGGCGAGCGTGCCATCCAGCCCGACCGAGCCGGTCAACTTAACGTTGTTGCCGGCGACCGTCAGGTCGAGCGGCGAAGGTGTTATGCGTCCGTCTTTGCATACCGCCGTCAGTTCGTGCTGCTGGATCGTCACTTCCTTGCCGCCCAGACCGGCTACTTGGAACACCGAGCCCAGGATGCCGGCCGGCGCCAAATGCACATTTCGCAGCGTCAGCAGGGCGCTGAAAGTCGTGTCGCGCTTGAGGGTCTCACCCAGCGGCGCCAGGCAGTTCAACATGGTCAGGTCAACCGAGCCGCCCAGGACGCTGCTGCCGTGCAGCAACGGCAGGACCATCACCAATACCTGATCCAGCATCTCCTGTGTGAGTTGCGCATTTTGCAGCACCTGTGCGCCAGGCGGAAGCGAGAAGATCATCGGATCGGCGGTGACTTCGATGTTTGGCGTGAGTTGAAGCGTCCCCTGATTCAGGGTGGGGGCATAGTTGAGGCGCAGCACGCCGTTGCTCAGTTGCATGCCGATATCCGAGGGGCCCGCCGCCAGGCCAAAGCCGGACGCCGAGGCCAGGTATAATCCGGCCTCGGCCTGGGCTTGCGCAAGCAGCGTCCGGGGATTGTCTGCCAACGATCCTTTGAAGGCAAATGGCCGCGCCTGTCTGCCGGCAATCGAGGCATTTGCCGTGCCGTTCGCGCGCATCAGCAGATTCAGTTTGTCGAAGTCCACCATCAGTGTGCCGGCCGCGGTCGTCATGCGTTGTTTCTGGAAGTCGTCGATCCGGCCCTTGGCGCTGATCTCCGCGAGCGACGTCTTGAGGGAAAGCGTGTCCAGCGTCAGCCGGCTTGCCTCGGTGGAAAACGCGGCTTTGATGGCCAGTTCCGCATGCGGTTCCAGAAAGGGCTGGTTGGCGGCCTTCGCGAAACTGAACTGGTCGAGTGCGGCATTCAGAGAAACGGTTCCGCCCTGACGGTCGGTCGCGCATTGCGCATCGAGGGTGAGTTTGCCTTTCAGCACGCTGTCCGGCGGCAGATTGGTCAAAAATGGCGCCGCGAAATTCCGCGTCTTTTCCAGGTCGAAGGCCGCCCGCATCCGACCGCCCGCGAGCAGCGTTGGGCTGTTGCCCGCCGGCGGGACGAGGCGATCGGCCGCCCCGGAGATTGTCCCCGCCTCGCTTTCGAAGGCGAAGACCAGATCCGACAGTTCCGGCGCGGGCACGCCATTAATCAGCGGCGCTTTTGCCGAGGCGGTCAAGCGTCCGCTGTCGAGCGTCAAGCGCTGTCCCGGCCGCAACTCAGCCGTCAGGTTTGCGATCGTAAGCAGTAGCGCGGCCGCCATGCGGTCGCCATCTTTATGACTGGACAGTTCCATGGCGATCGTGCCTGTCATGGCCGGACTGTTCGTAAGCATGCGCCGGAAGTCACGCGAGAAGGCCGCGAGATCGAGGTCGGCCTTGAGCATGGCGTCGTCCAGCCGTCCCTTGCCGCCGATTCTGGCGAAGGGCAGGTCCAACTGTAGCTCACGAAGCTCCGGCGACTTTGCATATGGCCAAAAGAGGTTCAACTTCAGCGTCGGCGCGGGCTGCATCGCGAACACTTCCCCGCCGGCGCGCAAGGCGAGGCGTTCCGTGATCAGGTTGACCCTGGCTTCCAGGGACTCGGCTGTTCCCTCAAGCGATGCCTCCATTTGGGCCTGGCCGCTGAGCGCTGTCTCCGGCGGCAGGTTCGTCAGGAAGGACGCCGCTAAACTCCGCGCCGCCTCCAGGTCGAAGGCGATTTTCAATTGACCGCCCGCGATCAGCGGCGGCCGGTTGCTCGAAGCCGGAACGAAGCGGGCGGCCGCGCCGGAGATCGAGCCCGCCGCGGTTTCGAGCGCGAAGGCCAGATCCGACAACTCGGACGCCGGCCGGCCATTGACCATCGGCACTTTGGCCGAGGCGGTCATTTGTCCGCTGCCGAACTCCAGGCGGCGGCCGGACAGTAGCGCGGCCGTCACCTCGCTGGCCTTGACCTTTAACGCGGCCGCCATGCGTTCGCCGTCGCGATGGCTGTTAAGTTCCAAGTCGAGCGTTCCCCGCATGTCCGGACAATTTGTGGTCAAACTCCGGAAGTTTTTGGAGAACTCGCTGAGGTTGATATTGGCCTGGAGCGAGGCATCATCCAATCGTCCCTTGCCGGTGAGTCTGGCAAAGGGAAGCTCCACCAGCAGTTCGCGCACCTCCGGCGCCTGCGCGTACGGCCAGAAAAGGTGCAACTTCAGGGAAGGCGACGGCCGTGGCAGCAAGAGCTGTTTGTCGGAGCGCACGGCCAGATCGTCGGTGCTGAGGCTGACCTTTGCCTCCACGGATTCGGTTGTCCCGGCGAGCGACAGAGCCATGCGGGCCTTGCCGCGTTCCACCTGCAGGTCGCCGTTGAGCTTCAGCAGGCTTCCAAAATCGCGCGTGAGGGCGGCGAGATCGGCATCCAGTTTTGCCTCGATCTCTCCGGTGTGCCTGCTGTTGGCATCCGGCGCAACGGCGAACTGCCCGCTGGCCTGGGCGCCCAGCCACGGCGATGCGCATGAAAACTGACTGATGGTCAGGCGGCCATCCGCAAGGGCTAGCTCCGCCCGCACACTCACGTCGCCGGGGGGCGAGACCGGCTTGCCGGGCGGTTCCACGGAAAGCCCGGCCACTGTCAGGTCGGTTTTCAATTGCAGCGCGTTTTGGCTGCGGTAGTCCAGCGCGATTTTGCCGTCGGCCAGACCGCCGCGAATCCACGGCTGGCCCGTCAGCGTTTCCAGCAAGGGACGCAAGCTCCGCAAGTTCAGCCTGGACAGCTCCAGCGTCAGGCGTTCGGTCGTTGGTGTGGCGGCGCCCGTCATGCAATATTCGGGTCCCGGCAACGAGCCTGCCAGCGAAAGCTTCCCCGATTCGCCGTCGCACGGCACAGTCGTCGTAAAGGCGAAGGCCACGGGCTCGCGCGGGGACTTGAGTTCCGCCGTCAGGTTCAACTGGTCCAACACGAATGCGCCGGCGACCTCGATGCGGCCGTCCTGCACGACCAGTTTTACGGCCAGATCCGGCAGCGGCGGCGCGGCGGGTTGTTTGACGTCAAGGGTCGGCCGCGCGGACGGGGCGGCCTTCGCGGGCGCGGTTTTTACCGTCTTTTCCGGCAGCCGCAGCGACACATGCGGCTCGCTCACGGTAATCGTGCCGAGATTCAATTTGCCTTTCCGCAGCATGGATGCCAGGGAGTTCGATAGGCCAAGCCGGACGATCCTGGCGTCCACACCCTGCCCGGGATCGGCGAAATGCAGCCCGCTGACGGCGAGCGGACCGAACCAACGCAGCGACCAGTCATCCACCGCCAGCGTGGCCGGGGCGATTCTGGCGTTGATCCGGACCAGCAGCGCACGCCGGACCGGGCCGCTGGAGGCGAGCCGCGGCGCCAACCCCACCAGCAACGCCGCCAGCGCGAATAATCCCAGCACAAGCCACGGCCAGCGCCGCCGGGCGCCGCGCCGTGCCGTTTCGAGATCGGTATCTTTAAGCATATTGAGCCGCTCCTGAACATTTTGGTTCGACCGGGAATATATAATATTTCTTCGCTTGATTCCATTTCGTGGAACGCTGCTTGACGCTCCAGAGGGCCTGTCCTATAAGTTTGAAGGAATAGGAGTGGGCAAACGTCTTGAATGCGGAGAAATACTTATGAGCGAGATTCAATTCAGCAGCAACTTCAACGATCTGTCGGTTAAATCCGGCACCAATGCGGGCTTTCAGTTCGAATTCAACTGCGAACGTTGCGGCGACCGCTTCCGCTCCTCCTTCGCTCCATTTCGGAGCGGCCGCGCCTCGGGTTGGCTGAGCAAGGCCGCGGGCCTGCTGGGCGGAGCGATCGGCACGGCGGGCAATGTGGCTGAGAGCATAGTGGAATCGGGTTACGGCAATGCGCACGACGCCGCCTTCCTGGCCGCCATCGAACAGGCCAAAAAACACTTTCACCGCTGCGCGCGCTGCACGGAGTATGTCTGCGCCCCCTGCTGGAACAAGGACAAGGGCCTGTGCTTGAAGTGTGCCCCCAATGCGGAAGTGGAAATCGAGGCCGCGCGCGCGGCCGGCGAGGTCTCCGGCGCCGGCGAAAAGGCCGCGGCGGAAGGCGTGGCCCGTGGGCAGAAAATGGATGTCAAGCGCGACCGGCAACTGGTCTGCCCCAAGTGCGGCGCCGAAACCAAGGGCGCCAAGTTCTGTCCCCAGTGCGGCGAGAAACTTGCCATCAAGAACAGTTGTCCCAAGTGCGCCAGCGAGGTGTCGCCTGGCGCGAAATTCTGTCCCGAATGCGGCCAGTCCATGTCTTGAACCGTGAATCAGGAGTGACATACGCATGACAATCAATAAAACCAGAATCTTGCTCGCGATCGTCGCCTCGCTGGCGGCCTTGCAAACGACCGCCGCCACAAATTGGGAAAAGGTCCGGCAGGCGCTCGACAAAGGCCTGCCCAAAACGGCCATCGCGGAACTCGAACCGATCCTGGCCGACGCCCTGCAAAACAAACGCTATGCGGAGGCCATCAAGGCGGTCGGCATGAAGATCGCCCTGGAAGGCAACATCCAGGGCAACAAGCCGGAGGAGAAGGTGGTCCGGCTGCGGGACGAAATCGGAAAGTCGCCTGCGGAAATGAAGCCGATGCTGGAGGCGATCCTGGCCCATTGGTACTGGCAGTATTTCCAGCAGAACCGCTGGCGTTTCCAGCAGCGCACCGCGACCGCCGAAGCGCCCGGCAAGGATTTCACGACCTGGGATCTGCCGCGCATTCTCGCCGAAATCGACAAACATTTCACCGTCGCGCTCGCCAACGAAAAGCTGCTCAAGGCCACGCCGGTCGGCGACTACAATGACCTGCTGGAAAAGGGCGGGCTGCCCGACACCTATCGTCCCACGGTCTTCGACTTTTTGGCTCACGAGGCGTTGCAGTTCTACCAGGCCGGCGAGCAGGGCGTGGCCAAGGCCGAGGACGAGTTCGAGATTGCCGCCGACAGCCCGGTCTTCGGGACGGTCGCGCAGTTTTTGAAATGGCAGCCGGACGCCGCCGCGGCCGATTCGCCCAAGTACAAGGCCGTGCGGCTGTTCCAGAACCTGCTGGCGTTCCACCGCAACGACGCCGACAGGACGGCCTTTGCCGACGCCGACCTCTGGCGTCTCAGCCTGGGCAACAACATGGCCGTCGGTCCCGAAAAGAACGACAATTACAAAGCCGCGCTGAAAAGGTTTAGCGACGAATGGGCGGATCACGAGATCTCGGCGCGCGCGCTGTTTGCCTGGGCGACATTGCTTAACGGCGAAAGCGAACCAGCCGGGGCGCGCAAACTCGCGAAGCGCGGCGTGGAACTTTACCCCAAGAGTGTCGGCGGCATCTGGTGCTGGAACCTGCTGCAGCAGATTGAGGCGAAATCGGTCAGTGTCGCCACCGAACGCGTCTGGAACGAGCCCTGGCCGGCGATCGACGTCACCTATCGGAATTTGTCCCGGGTTTTCCTGCGGGCTGTGCCGTACGACTTCGACAAGTATCTCGCCGGACAACGCTGGGGCTTTGGCGGCCTGGACGAGAAGTTCTGTCAGGAACTGCTCAAAAACAAGGCGGCCGCCGAATGGAACGCCGAACTGCCGGTCAGCGCCGATTATCGCGAACGCACGGAAAAAATGGCGGCGCCCAAAAACCTCAAGCCGGGCTTCTATGCGATCCTGGCCAGCCACGACGCGAATTTCAGCAAGGATAACAATCAGGTCTCCGCCGCGCTCGTCTGGGTCAGCGACCTTGCGCTGGTGGTCCGCCCACACATGGATGGCGGTCCGCTCGACGGCTTCGTGCTCAAGGCGCTGACCGGCGAACCGATTACGGGCGCGACGGTGCGCGCGTGGGCGCGCGACCGGGAAGGCTGGTTCAAACCCGAGCCCGCGGCGACAAGCGACGAGAACGGTATGTTCCGCTTCGCCAGCCAGGGCGGACGGCAACTGCTGTTGCTGGCCCGCAGTGGCGATCAGGCCGTGGCCAGCGACAGCGTCTTCGGATTCGGCGGGGAGCGGGTGGATCCCGCGGACCACGCAACGGTCTTCTTCACCGACCGCGCGCTCTACCGGCCCGGCCAGACGATCCACTACAAGGGCATTCATTACCGCTTCAATCGCCCCCAGAATAATTACGGAACGATCGCCGGCGAGGAGATCGTCGTGGAGTTTCGCGATTCCAACGGCAAGGAGATTGCCCGCGCCACGCATAAGAGCAACGACTACGGCTCGTTCGACGGCGTATTCACTGCGCCGCGCGATCGCGTCATGGGCCGCATGACCATCTGGCACGCGGGCAAGGGCTCGGCCAGCTTCAATGTCGAGGAATATAAGCGGCCGAAGTTCCAGGTCGAACTCTCGCGTCCGAAGCAGGCGGCGAAACTGGGCGCCGAGGTGATCGTGCCCGGCAAGGCCAGCGCCTATACCGGCGCGGCCATCGGCGGCGCGAAGATCAAGTGGCGGGTCGTGCGCGAAGTCCGCTTCCCCGACTGGTGCTGGTGGGGCCGCTATTGCCTGCCGCCGAACCGCGGCGACAGCCAGAATATCGCGCACGGCGCCGCGACCAGCGGCAGCGACGGCGCGTTTACGATCGCCTTCCTGGCCGCGCCCGACCTTGCGGCGCCGGAAAAGACCGGGCCGATATTCAACTTCCAGGTTTATGCCGACGTGACCGACTCGACCGGCGAAACGCGCTCCGACAGCCGCAGCGTGCGGGTCGGTTACACCGCGTTGCAGACCACGCTCAACGCCGGGGAATGGCAGACGCCCGACAAGGCGGTGGAGTTGAGCATCGGGACGGAGTCGCTCGACGGCGAACCACAGGCCGCGGATGGGAGCTTGAAGATTCATGCGCTGAAGCAGCCGGAGCAGGTTGTGCGCGCCGAGTTTGCGGCCGCGCGCTACGATTACTGGTGGTTCCGCGCCAATCCGGGACCGAACGGCGAGCCGAAGAGCGATCCGGCCAATCCCGATTCCTGGGAACTGGGCGAAGTCGTCGCCGAACAGCCGTTCAAGACGGATGCAACGGGCAAACTGAAAATGCCCGTTCAACTCCCGGCCGGCATCTACCGCGCGATTCTGGAAACGAAGGATCGCTTCGGCAAAACGGTCATGGCCCGCCATACGCTGCAGGTTGTGGATCCGAAAGCGCCGAAATGCAATGTCCGCCAGGCCAACCGCCTGGCCGCTCCAAATTGGTCGGTTGAAGCGGGGGCGAATTTTGTCGCGCTCTGGGGCACCGGCTACGATTCCGGGCGGGCCTATGTCGAATTGGAGCAGGGCGGAAAGTTGCTGCGCGGCTGGTGGACCGCCGCGGACCGGACGCAGGAACTGATCGAACAGGCCGTCACCGAGGAACTGCGCGGCGGTTTCACGCTGCGCGTGACCTATGTCCGCGAAAACCGCGCTTATCTTGAAAACCGGGTTGTGGATGTGCCGTGGTCGAACAAGAAATTGACGGTTAAATGGGAGCGGTTCACCTCCAAACTGGAACCGGGCAAAAAAACGACCTGGACCGCCGTCGTGACCGGCCCCGACGCCAGGGGCGCCGTGGCCGAAATGGTGGCCGGACTGTACGACGTATCGCTCGATCAGTATCAGCCGCATAGCTGGATGCGGGACTTTAGTGTCTTCCGCCGCGAATACACCCGCGTCTATCCGCGGTTCGAAAATGGAGCGGCCGGCTTCCAGCACATCTTCGGCGGCTGGCGCAGCGAGTACCGGCACGCCGATCTGAGTTACCGGCACTACCCCAACGATATCACCGCCAACCTCTGGGGCTACGGCTACTTCCGGGGCGGAGAGAACGGACGGGGAGGAATGCGCGCTTACGCAGTTACCAATAGTGTGATGGCGAAGACGCCGGTTGAAAGAGCAGAACCGGAAATGATGGCGATGCAGGATAGCGCACCGGCGGGAGCCATGATGTTGGCCGCGGCGCCCGCCGCTCTTGGCGATGCCATGCACGCAAGCCTCCCTGAAAAAAACGCCGGCTTTGTCGCGGCAGGCGAAAGAGCACAGCAACCGGACCTTAACAAGGTTGCGGCCCGCAAGAATCTCAACGAGACGGCCTTTTTCTTCCCGCACCTGCTCAGCGACAAGGACGGCGTGGTGAAGATGGAATTCAGCATGCCGGAGGCCTTGACCGAGTGGAAGTTCATGAGCTTTGTCCATGATCGCGAACTGCGCGCGGGTTTTCTCGACGACAAGGCCGTTACGAGCAAGGATCTGATGGTCGAGCCGAACCCGCCGCGCTTCGTGCGCGAGGGCGACATCGTCGAATTCACCGTCAAGGTCAGCAACCAGTCGGCCGCCCGCCAGACCGGCAGGGTACGGCTCACGCTCGCCGATGCGCGGACGCTGAAAGAGCTGAATTCAGAAGTCGGTCTTCGGAATTCGGAATATGCGTTCGATATTCCGTCGAAAGAGTCGAAGTCGTTCGCCTGGCGCCTGGCGATTCCGGATGGGTGCGATTTCCTGACCTACAAGGCCGTCGGCGCGACCGACCGCCTCAGCGACGGCGAGGAAGGCTATCTGCCGGTCTTGTCGCGGCGGATACTGGTGATCGAATCGCTGCCGCTGCCGATCCGCGGGATACAGACGAAGAAGTTCGACTTCGCCAAACTGCGGGAGTCGGGCCGCTCGCGGACGTTGAAGAGCGAGAACCTGACGGTGCAGATGGTTTCCCGGCCGGCCTGGTATGCGGTGATGGCCTTGCCGTACCTGATGGAATACCCCTACGAGTGCAGCGAGCAGACCTTCAACCGGCTTTATGCCAACGCGCTGGCGCGCTTTATTGCCAATGCCGATCCGAAGATTCGCCGCATCTTCGACCTCTGGAAGAACACCGCGGCGCTCGACAGTCCCTTGGAGAAGAACCAGGAGCTTAAGTCGGTGATGCTCGAAGAAACGCCGTGGCTGCGGCAGGGCAACGACGAAAGCCAGGCCCGCCGCAACGTCGGCCTCCTGTTCGACGCCGCCCGGCTCGACAACGAGACCAAGCGGACCTTCGACAAACTGGCCCAGATGCAACTCGGCGACGGTTTGTGGCCGTGGTTCCCCGGCGGACGTGGCGATGAATACATCACCCTCTACATCGTGACCGGCTTCGGCCGGTTGCGGCATCTGGGCGCGGAGAACGTGGACCTGAGCGCGGCGCTCAGGGCCTTGAACGCGCTCGACGGCTGGATGGACAGGCGCTACCACGAAATTCAGAAGAACAACTCGCATCCTGAAGAGTACGTGCCTGGTTCGATCGACGCGCTTTACCTGTATGGCCGCAGTTTCTTCCTCAAGGACATGCCGGTCGCGAAGGATCGCCAGGAGGCCCTGGACTTTTTCCTTCAGCAGTCGCGCAAGTTCTGGCTCAAGCTGGACTGCCGGCAATCGCAGGGCCATCTCGCCATCGCCCTCAAGCGCTTCGGCGATCTCGAGACGCCGACCGCGATCATGAAGTCCATCAAAGAGCGCTCGGTCAGCAACGATGAGCTGGGCCTGTTCTGGCGCGATCTCGAACTGAGCTGGTGGTGGTATCGCGCGCCGATCGAGACGCAGGCGCTGATGATCGAGGCCTTCGACGAGGTCATGGGCGACGCCCAGGCCGTCGAGGATTGCAAGGTCTGGCTGTTGAAGCAGAAGCAGACGCAGGACTGGAAGACCACCAAGGCCACCGCCGACGCCGTCTATGGTCTGCTCCTGCGCGGCAAAAACCTGTTGGCCAGCGACGCGCTGGTCGAGGTCAGTCTGGGCGGCGAGACGATCAAGCCTGAAAAGGTCGAGGCCGGCACCGGCTTTTACGAAAAGAAATTCGTCCGCGGCGAGATCAAGCCGGGCATGGGCAGCATCACGGTGAAGAAAACCGACGAAGGTGTCAGTTGGGGCAGCGTACACTGGCAATATCTGGAGGACATGACCAAGGTCACACCTTACGAAGGCACGCCGCTGAAGTTGAAGAAGACGCTTTACCGCAAGGACAACACCAAGGCCGGCCAGGTTCTACAGCCGGTCAAAGGTGCGCTGGCGGTCGGCGACGAACTGGTCGTGCGCCTGGAGTTGCGCGTGGATCGCGACATGGAATATGTCCATCTCAAAGACCAGCGCGGCAGCGGCACCGAACCGGTGAACGTGCTGAGCCAGACCAGATTCCAGGACGGGCTGGCGTACTACGAGAGCACCCGCGACACCGCCAGCCACTTCTTCATACACTATCTGCCGAAAGGCATATATGTTTTCGAGTACAGCGTGCGCATCCAACTCAAGGGCAAATACCAGACCGGCATCGCCAGCATCCAGAGCATGTACGCCCCGGAGTTCAACAGCCACTCGGAGAGCTTTGAACTGGAAGTGAAGTAACCCGCGCCGTGTCAAAAAACCCAGGTAGATGGACACAAGAGAATGGATCGAGTAAGCAAAACGACTCGAAGCAAGATCATGGGGGCGGTCCACACTCGCGATACCGGAGCGGAGAAGGCCGTCCGCTCCATCGTGCATCGCCTTGGCTTCCGGTACTCGCTTACAAGGGACGACCTGCCGGGAAGCCCCGACTTGGTCTTGGTCAGTAGACATAAAGTCATCTTCGTTCACGGGTGCTTCTGGCATGGGCACTCGTGCCGCTACGGCAGGCTGCCCAAGAGCCGGCTTGACTATTGGAAGCCGAAGATTGCCGTCAACAAGGCGCGCGATCGGAAGCAGGCAAACGGCTTGAGGAAAGCGGGCTGGTCTGTCATGATCGTCTGGCAATGCCAACTCAAGAAGAAGGACGCGCTTGAGGCGCGGATCGAGGATTTTGCGAATGGATAGGCGACCCATAGGAATCGACCTGTTTGCCGGTGCCGGAGGCATGTCGTTGGGGTTCGAGCAAGCCGGGTTCGACATCGCTGCCGCCGTGGAGATCGACCCGATTCATGCCGCCGTTCACCACTATAATTTCCCAAACACCAACGTCCTGGCACGGTCAATAGTCGGGTTGACCGGGCAGGAGTTGCGAGAGAGGGCGGGGATTGGACGAAAGCCTGTGGATGTCGTTTTCGGAGGCCCGCCATGTCAAGGGTTTTCCCTGATCGGACACCGAATGCTTGACGACACTCGCAACCAACTCGTGAAGGAATTCGTTCGCCTGGTTTCCGAACTCGGGGCAAAGACTTTCGTTTTCGAGAACGTCAAGGGTTTGACGATCGGCAAACACCGTATGTTCCTCGAATCTCTGATCGAAGTATTCGGGGACTTGGGGTATCGCGTACAGATTCCGTGGAAGGTTTTGAACGCGATGAATTACGGAGTTCCGCAAGACAGGCAACGCCTCTTCTTGCTCGGCGCGAAGAAGGGCGTCGCGGTTCCGGTCTACCCAGAGGAGACCAGCACGACCGGGGACGACCTATTTGGCCGGAATGGGAGGAACCCCACGCCAACTTGTCTCGATGCCCTCGCGGACTTACCCGACGTCGAGCAGTGGGTCGAACTGATGACGTCCGATTCGGTGAAGGATGGGAATGGCGAAGTCCTCTCCGATTACTCGCGCGAGTTGCGTTGCGCCGGCGATGCCGCATGGCATTTCGGCTACGTCCGAAACTGGCGGCCCGACATACTGACTTCCAGCATGCGCACGGTGCATACGGACATTTCTCGGAAACGCTTCGGGGCAACGCGGGAAGGCGAAGTCGAACCGATTTCGCGATTCTTCAAACTGTCCCGGAACGGCGTCTGCAACACGTTGCGCGCAGGCACAGATTCTGCCCGAGGCGCCTTCACCAGTCCACGCCCTATACATTTCGCCTTTTCCCGTTGTGTTACCGTTCGCGAAATGGCCCGCCTTCACGGGTATCCCGATTGGTTCCGTTTCCATGTTACGAAGTGGCACGGAGCGCGCCAGATCGGAAACTCGGTTCCGCCGCCACTTGCCAGAGCTGTTGCCGGCGCGGTTATTCGGGCGCTCGGAATCGTACCAGAACGACCTGCCCAAAGCGTTGACCTCGGCCGTCCCGATCTTCTCTCGATGGATATGGGAGAGGCCGCGGAATACTGGAAGGTTCCCGTTCCCATAGCGCGGCGTGACCGCAAGAACGGTTTGCATAAACGGAAACAGTCTGAGATCGAGTCGTCGGCCCGACCGGCGATGAGGAGGGTTTCATGAGGCGGAAGAAGCAGCCCGATAACCGCTATTCGGCATTGATGGAAAGTATCTTCTGTAGTCGTTACAAAGATGGGGCAACGGACCTGCCGTTTCCTCGCGACGAACTCACGGCAATGGCGAAGAAACTGCGGATCAAATTGCCGAAGAATCTCGGCGATGCGATCTACTCGATTCGATACCGAATGGCTTTACCGGACGCCATTGCGAAGACGCAACCGCCCGGGAAAGAGTGGGTGATTGAAGGACGAGGCAAATCTCTGTATGCGTTCCGGTTGGTTGCGATCAACCGTATCCTTCCGAATCCCCAGTTGGCCGCCATCAAGATTCCCGATGCCACCCCCGAGATCGTTTCGGCCTATGCGCTATCGGACGAACAGGCGCTTTTGGCGAAGGTCCGTTACAATAGACTCCTCGACATCTTTCTTGGCGTCGCCGCGTATTCGCTTCAGAACCATCTGCGGACAACCGTTACTGGACTGGGACAGGTGGAAATCGACGAAATCTATGTCGCCATCGACAAGCGGGGGCGGCAGTACGTATTGCCCGTTCAAGCGAAAGGCGGAAGCGACCGTCTTTCTACAGTGCAGACCAGACAGGATATGGCCTGTTGTGCGGAGAAGTTCCCGCAACTCATCTGCCGTGCGATCTCCGCGCAGTTTGTGGAAAAGGATCTGATCGCCCTCTTTGAACTTGGCGTTTTCGGTGAAGAGATACGCATCACGGAAGAACGCCACTACAGACTGGTGCCTGCCGACCAGATCACCAGAGACGACCTCCGGATGTACGATGCCTGAAAACAGAGACGGGATACAGGGCAGGATACAGGGCGAGGATACAAGAGGAGGATACAGGAGAGGATACAGGGGACAGGCAAACTATCGTGATACACAGGGGACAGGCAAACTATCGTGAAAACAGAGACGGATACAGGGGACAGGCAAACTATCGCAGGCACACAGTACAGGGGACAGGCAAACTATCGTGAAAACAGAGACGGGATACAGGGATACACAGGGGACACAGGTACACAGGTAGGTAGGTAGGTACAGGGGATAGGTACACAGGGGACAGGCAAACTATCGCATACAGGGGACAGGCAAACTATCGCAGGCATACGGTCAGTTGCGGGTTTCCCGTGTTCTGGCAACGGTTTCTGGCTGGTCGAGGATGGACTTGCGGAGGCTGCGGGCTGCTGAATACCGGGCGCGGCTTGGCAGTACGCGGGAATCGCGGGTGAGTTGCTTGGGTTGTGAAACTTTGGCGCAGCT
>JANYBP010000006.1 GCA_025360745.1 bacterium | reverse complement strand
TTGGCCACCGGAGCGCCGCCAGATAGTTCAGGCAGGCTTCCTGTGTTGCAAAACGCAACTCCAGCCCAGTCATGCTGCTCGGGTAGTCGTCCATACCCGGCCATGCTACGGGTTGTGGTTAGTTGAGTCAACTGCATATCCAGTATCGGTTAATCCTCCAAGGGCCAAGTTATTGGTGGAACTCCCGCTTGGACTACATGTAAAACTAACGTCGTCGCTGTTAATGCGATAGTCGGATGTCCCAAGTTGACGTTCCTGATCGGCGTCGAGCCCGTCGCCATCTTCATCGATATACAACTGGCTTTCGAACACCGTCACCTCGCCTGCTCCGCGCCGCAGTTGAACAATGGAGGCATTGGTGTACTCGACTAACGGTAGAGCCAGCCGGACAATTGTTTCTCGATTGCTGCCTGTCATCAAATTGCCGAAAAGGTCGCCGTTACCGACAACCGCGCCGTTGGTATCCAGTAAGTCCACGTAGAGCGAAGAATTGCTAATATCCAGATAATGCAAGGCGTACAACAGGTTGTTGGTCAAAATTGACCGATCTAGTTTAATGGACAGTCTACCCACATTCGGCGGCTCCGTAGATGCCGCATGCCAGGCCGATTGCATCGTCGTGATGTCCGCAAGCCATTCGCCGCCGGTTTTGTAGGCGCCCAGGCACCATTCCGGCCTCACATAATCGTAGTTATCCCCGGTCGTGAACTGGGGCGCGCCCCACTGAATATAGGCGCGGCTGATCGGATTGGCGTCAATGTCATCGGCAAAGCCGTCGCGATCGGTGTCTGACGCAAAGGGATCGGTCAAAAGTGCGGCTTCCTGGAGATTGTTCAACCCATCTCCGTCAAAATCCAGATGGGCGTCGGCGCGGTTGGTGGGATTGAGTCCGAAGAACAATTCATAGGCGTCCGGCATGCCGTCGTTGTCGGTGTCGGGGTCTTCCGGGTGGTGGTCGGCCACGCCGATTAACGCCAGGGCGGAGATTAGGACGGGGATGACTAAAACTAAGGCGCGATGTTTCATGATGTTCTTTCGGCAAACTTAACGAACACCTGATTGGCTGCAGACAACAACGATCAACATGATGCGACATCAACATGATGCGACATTGCAACTTCACGAATTACATGTCAAGAAGAATGCACATCGCAAATTGAAAAAAACTACGGAGGGTTTTAATCAAACGAGGGGCCGTTCGCCCGCGGCGCGCGGCCCAGGCGGCCGCGGATGGCGGCCAGCAGGCGGGTCATTTCTGGAAGGCGCGCCAGGCCGACCACCGCCACGTATGCCAGCACCCCGGCGGAGACCGACAGGCCCAAGGCGATTGCGCGCATCGTGAAAGCATCGCCCAGCAGCATCCGCAAAACCGCGCCGGCCGTCCACGCCACCGCGCCGCAGAGCGCCGTTCCCAACAGCGTGATCGCCAGAAATCTGACCCATGCCGCCCGGCCGCCAAAAGAGATATGCCGGCGCATCGCCAGCAGCAATTGCGCGCCGTTCACGGTGGCCAGGATTCCGGTCGAAAGCGCCAGCCCCACATGCCCCCACCCCAGCAGCTTGACCAGCACATAATTCGCCGTCAGATTGAGTCCCACACCCAGCAGGCTCACCCGCAAGGGGGTCTTCGGTCGATCGAGGGCGTAAAAACAGGGCGTCAACACCTTGATCACGGCGTAACCCGCCAGCCCCACGGTATAGGCGCGCAAAGCCCAGGCGGTCTTGAGCGTATCGGCGGCCATGAAATTTCCGCGCTGGTAGATCACGCCGATCAGATCCGGGGCCAGCGCGATCAGCCCCGCCGCGGCCGGCAGGGTCAGAAACAATACCAGCCTCAAACCTTCTTCGACCGTGCGCCCGAACTCCGCCCGCTCGCCGCGGGCAAAATGGCGGGCCACGGCCGGCAGCGTGACGGTGGCGACGGCCACGCCGAAAACTCCCAGCGGAAACTGGAAAAGCCGGAAGGCGTAGGCCAGCCAGGAGCGCGCGCCGTCGATTTCCGAGGCGAAAATGCCGTTCACCAGCACGTTGATTTGCACCGCCGCACCCGCCATCACGCTCGGAAGCATCAGTTGCCAGACCTTGCGCAAACCCGGATCGTGCCACGCCAGTTCCCAGCGCCAGCGGAATCCCTCCCGCCAGAGCGACGGCAGTTGCACGGCCAACTGCGCCACGCCGCCCAGCATTACGCCCAGCGCCACGCCGTACAAACCGCGGTCGCCAAAATTTGGATGACGCCAGTCGGCCTGCGGATCCAGCAAATATGCCAGACCGACGCCGCAGACCACGGAAACGATGTTGAAAACCGTGGAGGCCGAGGCGGGCAACCCGAAGACGTGCCGGGAGTTCAAAATCCCCATCGCCACGGCCGCCAGCGAGACCGCCAGGATAAAGGGAAAGAGCACGCGCGTCAGCCCGACGGCCAACTCGAACTTGCCGGGAACGGCATGAAATCCATGACTGGTAAGCTCGACAATCGACGGACTGAGCATGATGCCCAGCAGGCAAAGTCCCGACAGCAGCAGAATCGTCGTGCTGACCAAACGCGCCGCCAGTTGCCAGGAACGCGCCGCGCCTTCCTTCTCGGCGGTTTGCGTGAAAACGGTGGTGAAGGAGGTCGAAAGCGCGCCCTCGGCGAAAAGATCGCGCAGCAGATTGGGGATTTGAAAGGCCGCCAAAAATGCGTCGTATTGCCGGCCCGCGCCGAACAAGCCGGCCATGACCAATTCACGGACCAGGCCGAACACACGCGAGCCGGCCACCGCCACGGCCACCACGCCGGCCGCTTTGCCTCTACCGCTCATGGCCCGCCGCGCGCGCCGCGGTTACGCCGTTTTGTGACGGTAGGTGATGCGACCTTTGGTAAGGTCGTACGGCGAGATTTCAAGGGAGACCTTGTCGCCGGTCGTGATGCGGATAAAATGCTTGCGCATCTTTCCCGAAATATGGGCCAGGATCTCCGACCCGTTCTCCAGCCGCACGATATACATCGTAGCCGGCAGAACCTTGATTACGGTCCCGTCAACGCGAATGACATCGTCTTTGTCGTTGTCTTTAATTTCTTCCGCCATCGATCAGCAACCTCCTGGAAACCCGCTAAATGCCAATCTATATACTCGAAACGCCGGTAAAGTGCAAACAGAAGTGTACATATTGTCGTGGAGTTTTCAAAAGCGGAATTTTTGGAGCGAGCAAAAGCGGAAAGATGGAATTCATCAACGAGGTCGGTTGGTGAACAGGATGACAGGCCGTTTCAGCTTATCTGGGCGCTCCTTGAGTATTGAGACGGTTCCA
>JANYBP010000056.1 GCA_025360745.1 bacterium | reverse complement strand
TTTTTTCGCCGACGCCAGGACGGCGTTCGGGAATCGGCGGCAGGCCGTCGTCGTCGCGTTTGAATGGACTATGCACGCTCTGCTCCTCCGCGTCCGGCTGGTGCGATGGCGTTGCGATAGGCTTAATGGCTGAGGCCGGCGGCGCGAGCGTTATCGCGCTGCCGGGCGCACCACCCGGACGCGGAGGAGCAGAGCGTGCATAGTCCATTCAAACGCGACGACGACGGCCTGCCGCCGATTCCCGAACGCCGTCCTGGCGTCGGCGAAAAAACGCGACTGCTGCGCTTCGAGATTTCGCTCGCGACGATGCTCAAATTCATCGTCGTGGTGGCCGGCATCTGGCTTATGATACAACTCTGGCCGGTCTTGCTGGTGCTGATTCTTGCGCTGACCATTGTCGGAACGATGGGCCCGGCCGTCAGATGGTTGGAGTTGCGCGGCATCAGGCGCCAACTTGGCATCGCCATTGTTTTCGTCCTGCTCTTCGTTAGCGCGACGCTGATCCTGTCGCTGACGATTCCGGCGTTGGTGACGCAAATCTCGGCGCTGATCGAGCAGGAACCGGTCTTTCGCGAACGGATCGCGGATTATCTGGCCCGTTCCAACCTGACCGCGCAGCTCGCGGACTGGCTGCGAAACCTCCATTACGAGGCTTCCCTGCGGGCCATCGGCGCAACGGCGCTGGTCTTTTCGATGCGGATATTCGAAATGGCCGTCTACGGCGTCAGCGCCATCTTTCTCGCGCTCTATATCATGATCGACCGCGACCGCCTGCGCGGCGGGCTTTTCGCGGTCGTCCCCCGCTCGCACCACATCCGTCTGGCGCGTATCTTGAGGCACATGGAGACGATCGTCTGCGCGTACATCCGCGGGCAGACGATCACCTGCCTGGCGATATGGCTCTTTTCCCTGCTCCTTCTGCTGGCGTGCGGCATACCGCACGCGATGGCGCTGGCCGTTTTTGCGGGCCTCGCGGATGTCCTGCCGTATGTCGGCGCCATTCTCTCGATCGGACCGATGGTGATTGCCGCGCTGGCAAGCGGACCGGTGATCGTGGTCGTCGTCCTGACGGTCATGCTGGCGTATGAGGAGTTCGAGAGCCGCGTGCTCGTACCGCGCATTTACGGGCGGATGTTGCGTCTTCCGTCGTCGGTGGTCCTCTTCGCGCTGCTCGCCGGAGGATCGTTGATGGGCATCCTGGGCGCGATTCTTTCGATCCCCGTCGCGGCCACGGTCATGATGCTGATCAGGGAACTGCACGTCGAACTTCCCGGTCAGCAGAAGCAGATCGAGAATCTGGAACAGCGCATGGGTGAGGAGCGCGCCGAGGAAGAGTACGAACGCCGCACGGACGGCGTCTCCGCCGAAAAGGCGGCCGCGATCGCCGTCGAGATATCGATCGAATAGCGCAAAAAACCCGGCGTGTCCTGATGGCCCCGCCTTACTCCGACGTCATACCGCCGATTTCGAAGGCCCTCCGCATCACGGCGCGCTGGCGGTGATCGGGCCACAAATTGACGGGCGAGAGGCCCCGGGCATGACTTTGCAGGCCGACGAAGGCGTGCGGTTCCAGTCCGATCCACGGTTCCTCCGGCGGACCCTTGCTGACCTCCGGGCCGCCGACTCGCGACCAGGACGAGTCGTCATACCCCGCCACCGCCCACCCCGCCGGCGGCGCAATGGCCGTGCGCCATTCGGGCGAGGTGATGAAGTCGCCCGCGTGCGTCCGCAAGCAGGCCAGCGCCCAGGATGGATAGGGATGAAAATCGGCCTGCATCGCCAGGGCATGTTTTCCAGGCTCGATCTGCACGCGCCAGTATTGGACACGCGATGGATCGGACGCCGTACCGACCATCTGTCCGTCCAGCCAGACGTCGGCGCGGCCATTGCAGTAGGCCGCCAGCAGGGCATTCGAGGGGCTGGCGCGATACCAGATCCAATCTTCCGCCTGCTTGCGGGACAGGGTATCCGGCGTTTCCCGCTGGAATTGCGCCACCGCCTCCTTCACGGCCGCCCAGCCCTCGCGGCGCTCGCGGTAGAGCAGCAGGCGCAATTGCATGACCGGCACGTAAGGATAGCCCCTCCACGATTCCACCGTTTCCCGCGCCAGGGCTTCGGCGCCCTCGTAGTCGTCCAGCAACTCGGCATCGTTGATTTCCGTCATGCGCACCACGGGCCGCAGCGAATCGTCCGGGGTGGCGCGCCAGGCGGGGCCGCCGAGGGCGGAAGTCGCGCGCATCGGCACGTCCTGGTAATAAAAGGCCACACTTTCCAACCAGCCGTGACTGGCGTTGTCGGGTCCGCGTTCGATCTCCACCCGCGCCCCGGACTTGAAGGCCACCGCATCGGTTTGATGAATGCGGTATTGCACGGTGCGGAAATGCGACTTGCAGAGCAGTCCGTGGAATGGGCGCACGATCGGACGGCCATAGTACCAGCCGCCGTTGAAATAATCCTCCAAGCCTGTGCCGTGCCACGACGGATTGGCCTCGCCATCCACCCGCACGCTTTCGTCGCCCTCCAGAATCCACCAGCTCTTGTCGAGACTGGTCACCGCCAGGATGCAACCCACATACCGGCCCCGGCCAACGGTCTGTAAAATAGTATGCGGCTGTCCCAGCCGCTCAGGCCCGCTCTTGTTCCAAGCGGCGTGAAAATATCCCAACTTGCCGGGCGTCCAACCCGGCAGCGCCTCCGTCCGCAGCTCCACCGCACAGGCAACGGGTTTGGCGGAGAGGTTTTCCAGTTCCAGGCGGGCGGCCTTGTGATAGGGCATGGGGAAGCGCAGATAATAGGCGCCGTTGGTCATGCCGAAATAAAAGGCGCGAAACGGCCGCGCCCGCCAGACACTACCGAAAAGATCGCCGAATGGAACTTCCACGCTGGGCTGGCCGGCGCCATTCCAGTAAATCCGCAGCACCACCTGGCGCAAGGCCGCGTTGCGTTCCATGACCGTTCCAAAGGCCGCAAAATCCGGCCGCAGCACGATTTGCCGCAGGATGGCCGGGCCCGCCGGCAGGGCGACGCTGGCGCGCGTCCCCGCGGCAAGCGCCAGGAGCGCGTTGGTCGCCCCGCTGGCGTTGGCGGACAATTCCAGCTTCGGTCCGTCGGCCAGGGTTTTCAGCAGCGACAGGCGCACCGCCTGTAGCGCATTGCTGACCGATGCTGCCGCGCCCTCCGCCACTTCATTGACCACTGTTCCCCGCGCAAAGCGGCAACTGTTGATTTGAAAAAAGAGTTTGGGCGAGCCGTCCGGACGGGTCGCGCCCGCGCGCGTCATGACCACCAGCCGCGACCGGTAGGGCAGCGGCGCCAGCGTGTAATAGCAAAACGGTTCGTAGGCGGCCACCGGCGACAGGTTCACCCCGTCATTGCCGCAAAAACGATCCAACGTCGTTTCCAAGCGCGGCTGCGCTTCGCCATCGAAATAAAAGCGCAACGGTTGCGTGCCGTCATCCGAGCCGGTAAACCAGAAGCGCGTCATGCAGCCCGGTCCCTTCAAATCCGCCAACACCACCCAGCCCTCCGGCCCGGGCCGCAGCGGATGGTTAAAGTCGTCATTGCCGCCCGTCGGGTCGAACGAACTTGCCAGCGCGGCCCCCGGCCGATCCATGCGGCAGAGCGCCAGCGGATCGGTCAGAACCTGCAGTTGACTCTCAAAGGTGACGCTCTCCCGCGCCTCCCGCCCGCCGCACCCGCTCAACAGCGCCGCCAGCAGCAAGGCCATGGCCCCCACCCCGGACTTGACGATTGCATGCCGCGTCCGACGCGGCAGTTGTCGATCTGATGACGTTATTGGTTTTCGCATTGTCAATCCCCACATTTGTCACACATATGTATCTCACTGCGGCTCAGAGGTCAAAGGCCAACTTCACGCTTTCGCAATCGTCCATGACGTTGTATGTTTGACGCGGTTGCCTATTCCCGCTACACGGGCGAGAGGAGCGCGAGGTGGACATGAGCGATCCTATTTTTCTTAAACGAGTGGTGCTGAACAACTACAAAAGCATCAAGGAGTGCTCTGTGCGTTTGGGGACCTTGACCTTCCTCGTCGGGCAGAACGGAGCGGGAAAAAGCAATTTTCTCGATGCGCTGCGGTTGATAAGCGAATCGCTGAACTCATCGCTTGAACATGCATTGAGAGATCGGGGCGGTATTAACGAGGTTAGACGACGTTCATCCGGTCATCCGACGCATTTCGGAATTCGGCTGGACTGGCAACTGGCCGACGACACCGAAGGAATCTATGCTTTCCGCGTCGGCGCCAAGAAAAAAGGCGGCTTTGAAATTCAGCAAGAAGATTGCCGGATTTTTCGAAAGAATCAGCTTGATGACGAGGAGTCCTATAGCGTGGAAAACGGCGTCCTAAAGAAATGCAGCGCCAAGGTCGCGCCTCCCGCTTCGACGGACAGGCTCTATTTGGTGGCAGCATCGGGGCTTCCGCCCTTTCGCCCGCTCTACGATGCGCTTTCGCATATGGGCTTCTACAATCTGAACCCTGACGAGATACGCGAACTTCAGCTTCCCGATTCAGGGGAGGTTTTGAAACGCGACGGAAGCAATCTGGCAAGCGTATTGAGTGTAATGGCAACGGAAAACCAGAAGGCACACAAGCGCATTGTGGATTTTTTGTCGAAAGTCGTTTCAGGGATTCAGAGCATCGAAACCAAACACGTTGGCAAAAAAGAAACGTTGGAATTCCGTCAACTGGTGGGGACCAACAAGGATCCCTGGCGATTCATGGCCGAGAATATGTCCGATGGCACCCTGCGCGCGTTGGGCATACTGACGGCTCTTTTCCAGTCATCCAACGGAGGCCCCAGAAAAGTTCCGTTTGTCGGTATCGAAGAGCCCGAGGTAGCCGTACATCCCGGCGCCGCTGGTATTCTGCGCGACGGTCTTCGTTCGGCATCCATGAAAACGCAGATGGCGGTAACGAGTCATAGTCCAGACCTCCTGGACGATAAAGAGATCGATGACCGAAGCATTCTAGCCGTTGTTAGTCGCAACGGAGAAACGAAGATCGGGCCCTTGGATACGGCGGGCCGAACGGCCATAAGAGACCGACTTTATACAGCGGGGGAACTCCTGCGACTAAATCAAATCGAACCGGATGAAACCGTAGTGGAGTCTACTCCTCCAAATCAGTTTGATCTTTTTGCAGACTCACGACCATGACCTCTGTACGAATCGCAGCCATCGTCGAGGGACACGGCGAGTGTGAAGCAGTCCCAATACTGGTTCGCCGGATTGCACTGGATATCGATCCTGGGTTTGTGCCGCTGCTTCTACCTCCGCTCAGAGTCCCGGCATCGCGCCTGCGAAAGGAGGGGGAGATAGAACGTTCAGTCGACTTCGCGGCTCGCAAATTACAGGGAAGAGGAGGAATCCTTGTCATTGCTGATTGCGATTGGCCTGACGGATGTCCGGCAAAAGATGGACCGGCATTGTTTAATCGGACACGGCGAGTTGTTCGCCCCGATTTGCCAGTAGCCGTCATTCTTGCAAGAATGGAATTTGAAGCTTGGTTCCTGGCCGCAGCGGAATCACTCCGAGGCAAACGCGGTCTACCCGAAAACCTTGAAGCTCCTGACAATCCAGAAGGAATACGCGGCGCCAAGCAATGGTTGTCCGACAGAATGCCGCAGGGCAGAGGGTATGCTGAAACCGAGGATCAGGCGGCCCTTGCCGCCGAATTCGACATGCAAACTGCTCGTAAATCGGATTCCTTCGATAAGTGCTATCGTGAGATCATTGGCATGCTCAGGTTATTGAGGGAGACGTGAATGCGTTGATTTCCTCAATACCGGCCGTAACGCTGGATGGTGGACATGATCAGGCGCAGGCTGGCGAGGCGCGAGCCGTTGTTGACGCTGCCCGCGGTTGCGAGGATCAAGCCGCGTTTTTCCTGGGCCATCTCGATATCCCGCAGACACTCGGCCACGATCCGCACATGATCGTTGCGGCTGAAGCTGAAGGGCGCCAGTTGCCCATGAATCAAGGCCCGCGGCAGTTGCTCGCGAATCTCAGTCACGGTCAGGCGCGGGCCGAAGTTGCAGCCGGTTAGCCCCAGTTTTCCCAAAAGCGGCAGCAGGTGGCCCATGTCCGAGTCGGAATGCTGGTAACGAATGTCGCCAGACCCCGGCGCGTAGCGATCGAAGACGCCCTTGAGAATGGGATATGCGAAGGTTTCGTACATTTCCGCATTCAACATCGCGCAGTTGTCATCCGCCCACCACCAGCCTTTGGGCGCCGTCGCCGACGTATCGCCGGCCTCTTCGTCCAACACCCGCGCAATCGTCAGAATCGCCCGCAAAATCGTATCCCGAAAGCGCAGCGCCAGTTCGGGTTGATCCATCATCAGGAAGATCAGGTTTTCGACGCCGTAGACCGACATGGCGAAAGTAACCGGACCGCGCTGCCCGCGGTAGCGCGGCGGTGGGACGCCCAGCGCGCGCAAGCGCGTCTTTTCCTCGTCCCAGTTCGGCGGCAGCAAAAACTCGCGCGGACGATCGAGCCGCCGCTCCACCCGCTCCAGCAGGGCTTTCAATTCATCGGGTGTCGAAGCCGCCGCCTGCAACCAATAGCTCCAATCCTGCCAGATGTTCCTGGCCTCGAAAAGATCGGCCAGCCCTTTGGTGGCGGGCCAGACGCGCCGCGAATCCGGACGCTTTTCGCCGAGCAGGCGCCGGCCCACGATTTTTTGCGCCAGATCGTTGTAGCGCCGCTCAAGCGCGACACGGAAATCGTCGTCGTGCAGCAGCCGGAACCATTCCTCCGGGGCGTTCAATTCGGCCCAGACGCATTCGTTGGACATGCGGATGCCCAGCGGCGTTTGCGGACAGTCCGCCGCCCAGGGATCGCGCTGGGCGCGCTCGTCGTCCGCCCAGAATCGTTCGACATCCAAAGGCGCCAGGCCATCGGCCGCGCCGATTTCCGCCACAAAACGCTCCGCCTGCGCCAGATGTTTCGAGCTAGGTTGGACGCTCATAACCGAGCAATTACCAGAATTCGCATGACACCGCAACTTCCCCTGTGATAAATAAAGGTGGATGATTTCACTTCCGCATGGGGTTCGCCCGATTTCGCTGGCCGCCGCCGTTCTGGGCCTCGCGCTGACGGTTTTCACGCCCGCCGCCGACGCCGTATCCGTGGACAGGCTGCGCGCGTCCGTGGTCAAGATTTACGTGACCGTCCAGCGTTACGATTACAGCCAGCCCTGGCAGGCCACGCCGCTGGGTTCCGGCAACGGCTCGGGCTTTCTGATCGGCAAGCGGCGCATCCTGACCAACGCCCATGTGGTTTCCGACACCGCCTTCATCGAGGTCCAGCGCGACGGCGATCCGCGCCGCTTCCCCGCCCACGTGGCCTTCATCGGCCACGACTGCGACCTGGCGATCGTCGTCGCCGACGATCCGGCCTTCTACGAAGGCACACGGGAAATCGTCTTCAACGACACACTGCCGCGTCTCAACGACGAGCTGATGTGTCTCGGCTTCCCAATGGGCGGCGTCCGGCTTTCCCTGACGCGCGGCGTGGTCTCGCGCATCGACAACGGCTCTTATGTTCATTCCGGCGTGGATTCCCATCTCGTCGTGCAGACCGACGCCGCGATCAACCCCGGCAACAGCGGCGGTCCCGTGCTGCTGGATGGGCGCGTGGTCGGCGTGGCCTTTCAAGGCCTGTCGAGTTCCCAGAACATCGGCTACATCATTCCGCTGCCGGTGATCGCGCACTTTCTGCGCGATGTCGAAAACGACGGGCTTTACAACGGTTATCCGGAACTAGGCGTGGTCAGCCTGGACACCCGCAACCCCGCTCTGCGGCGCCTGCTGGGCCTGCCCGCCGCCAGCGGCGGCGCGGTGGTCACATGGCTCGATCCCTTCGGCGCCGCCCACGGTCTGCTGCAGCGCGGCGATGTCCTGCTGCGCGTCAACGGCCGCGAAATCGCCCGCGACAGTTCGATCGTCATGGACGGCAATACCGTCGAATACACGGAGCAGATCGAGCGCGGACAATGGGGCGACCAGGTGGTCTTCGACCTTTCGCGCAGCGGCGGCGTTCAGCGCATCGCGGTGCCCCTGCGGAATCCCAAGGATCCTTTTTCGCTGCGCATGCGCTACGACGAGGCGCCCGAGTACGTCATCGCCGGCGGACTGGTCTTCACGCCGCTGACCCGCAACCTGCTGTCCACGATGAGCGGCGACATTTCGAAACGCGCCGTGCATAACCTCTTCTATGTCTCGCAATACGCCAAGCTGGACGGCATGTACGAAGGCCGCACGCAGTTCGTCGTACTGGCCAATCGCCTGCCGCATCCCGTCAACACCTATGACGAGTACTTCCGCTATGGCCTGGTCGACACGGTCAACGGCCGCCGCCTTGGCGCGCTGCGCGACCTCCCCGAAGCCCTGGCTCATCCCACCAACGGGTTTCATGTAATCACCTTCGACGGCATGGAAAATCCGCTGGTGCTCGACGCCGCCCTGATCGGGGATGCCGATGCGCAGATCAAACGCCGTTACGAAATTCCCGCCCTGACCCGCCTTCGCAAGGCCGACAACGAGTAGACGATGGAGATATTTGTGAACAGCCTCAGTCATCTTCATGCGGTCCGCCTTGTTCCCCTGGCGGCGCTCGCGCTGCTTCTGTCGAACACGGCGCCGCTGCGGGCCGCCAATAGCGGCGAGCGCAATGCCGTGCTAGATGTGCTGGTCACGTACCAGACCTGCGACGAGCGTCTGCCCTGGCGGCTTAATCCGCCGCAGAACCGCGCCGGTTATGGATTGGCGGTCGGCCCGGGCAGTATCCTGACGACCGAAGATCTGGTGCGCCAGGCGACGCTGGTGGAAGTGCGCCGGCCCGGCCGCGCCTCGAAATTCACCGCCATGGTGGCCGCCGCCGATCCGCAGCTCGACGCCGCGCTGCTGGCGGTGCGCGACCCGGCGCTGCTGCCCCATCTGGAACCGGTCGAACTGGCCACCAACCTGGAGCGCGGCGCGGTGACGCGCATCGTCCAATACGAGGATTCCGGCGCGCCGCAGGAAGGCGCGGGCCGGATCGTGGAACTGTCGGTCGAGGCGCTTCCATCCGCGCCCTCGGCCGTGCTCACCTTTCGGGTGTTGTCCGATCTGCGCGTGCTGAACACCGGGGCGCCCATTTTTGTCGGTACGCGCCTGGCGGGCCTGATGATGCGTTACGACGCCCAGCGCCAGTCGGGTTTCGTTCTGCCGGCCACGGTCCTGGCGCGTTTTCTGCAATCCGCCGCCGCGCCGGTCTATCGCGCGCCACCCTATGCCGGCTTCAACTGGATCGCGCTGGTTGACCCCGTGCTTCGCCGCTACCTGGGCGTGCCGGAAACCGGCGACGGCATCCAGATCGTGCAGACCGTGCCGACCGCCAGCGCCGCCGGGGTGCTGCTGCCCAACGACGTTGTGACGCGCTGGGACGGATTCGCCGTGGATAACCAGGGCTTCTATCTGGACCCCGATTATGGGCGCCTGCGTCTGAATCATGCCATCAGCGGACGCCGTCACGTCGGCGATACCGTGGCCGTGGAACTCGTGCGCGGCGGACAGCCGCGCACCGTTTCGATCGCGCTCAAGTCGTACAACGAAGCCGACGCGCTGATTCCCGAAAATACCGCCGGCGCCCCCGCGGATTATCTGGTTGAAGGCGGCTTCGTGCTGCGCGAACTGACCGGCAGTTACCTGCGTAGCGGCGAACGCGGTCTGGGCAACGCCAACCCGCGCCTGGCGCATATCTATATGACGCGCGCCACGCAGCCAGAGCGTCCCGGCGACCGCGTCGTGATCCTCTCGAGCGTGCTGCCCGACCCGATCAACATCGGCTACCAGGAATTTCGCGACGATGTGGTCACCGCCGTCAACGGCGAGCCGGTCGGAAACCTGCGGGATGTCGCGCGCTGCGTGGATCGCGATGGCGGCATCAAGCGGCTGACACTGTATGGCGTGGGCGTGGATCTGGCGCTCGACCCGGCCCTGCGCTCCGCCGCCAACGCCCGTATCGCCGACACCTACCGCATCCCGGAATTACGCCGGATCGCCAACCCTTGAGCGGGGCGCGGCTCGCTCTATGCGGAAGGCGGCGCGCCCGCCGCGCGTTCCAATTGCCTGGTCAGCGTGGTGAGAAACGCGCGGTTATCGGCGCTCAGGTAGCGCAACGCGCCGCCCATGCGGTTGAAGGTCTTGCAGAAGCGCAGGTAATAGGCCGGATCGCTCTGCGGCGGCTCGCCGCGCGCCCAGTCCCAGGAACTTTGCGCCAGGTCCACCACGGCGATATAGTGTCCGCCGAGCGGCGCGCCCCGCTGCAGGTGCAGATTCTGCGCCATGGACATGGCCTTCTCGAAAATCATCGGCGACATCACGGACGAACCGACGGACAGATACACGCCGTCATCGAGCTGGTTGATGCTGTGCGCAAAACTTAAAAAATCCCGCAGGGCCGCCCGTCCCAGCGCCCCGCCATGATTCATGGGATGGTTGTAAATGATGTCGTGCCCGATCATGGGATGACCGGTGAACGGCACATGCAGCCGGTAGGCCGCGGCTTGGGCGCTATAGCGCCGGAAGGGATGCGGCACGCGCCGTTCGCCGGGCGTCAGCCGGAAGCGCCGCACGAGGCCAAGCAGATCCGCCGCCGCCGCCGCGCGCTCGGGATCGTCCGCCAGCGCGGCCGCCGCTTCGGACGTCAGCGCCTCCGCCGAGGGGATATCCAGCCGTTCCGTCTCGATCAACTGCCCGATCGCCTCGCCGTAACCCAGGCCGCGATAGGCCCCGATAGCCAGCGCCAGATTGATGGTGAAACCGGTATCCTCCCAGATTCCGAACTCGCCGCGCGCGACGTTGCCGCGCACATCCTCGCTGCTGGCCCCCTGATAGGCAAACTCCCAGTCGTGAATGATGCCCGCTCCGTTGGTCGCCAGATGCGTGACCCAGCCGCGCTCGATCAGGCGGATCAAGACCGGCGCGAGGCCGTTCTTGATGGTGTGCGCGCCGAAGGCCAGCACGACCGGCCGCCCCGCGCGGCGCGCGCGCAGGATGCGCCCGGCCACTTCCTCGGCGCCCTCGGCGGCGGCCGGCGCGAGCGGCAGCGGCTCCGCATCGGGGTCCACCGCGTCGCGTTCGATCTTCAATTTGTTGGCGCGATCGCCCAGCGGACGAATGCGCAGTTTGTGCCGATCCAGCATGGGAAAAGACATGCCGCTACATTAACATGATTGAATGGCAACAGCCTACCGGAGTTTGAAACACACCGGGTTTGTTGTGATGCACGGGCGGAGCGCCGGTGTCGCACCTTGCGACGCCGTCTTGACCGCCTTGTTTTCGTCGGCTTTCAGACGTGCGCGAGAAGAGGCCACGCGGCGCAGCCGCGCAACTTACGAAGGCGATGGGAAGGGAGGGTTACGGTGGCGGATACGTGCGGATTGAGGAGGCGAAGGGATGGAAAAGGCGCCGACAAGATGCCGGCGCCACGAAAGATACGAAAAGCTTACGCTTCCGTCCCGCCGGAGGGAGTGTCGCCGGAATCCTCGCGCGAGGACAAGGCCCCTGAACCGGGCAACGACTCCCGGTCCAGTTCGTGTTCTTCGCGATACCAGTGTTCGGAAACGCGGCCGTCCAGCCAGGCTGTGTTCATGGGGTAGACATCGGGGTCGAAGATGACCAGATAGAAGTGCCAGACGACGATCGCCAGCACGGCCAGGATGGCCTCGTAATAGTGAATCGTGATGGCCACGTCGATCGCCCAGCGCGGCGCCCATTCGGTGATGCTCATCTTGAACCAGATCACGATGCCGGTCAGCCCCATAATCAGCGTGCCCCAGACCACGGCCCAGTACTCGGCCTTCTCGGCATATCCGAAGCGCGCAAAGGCGGGCTTGGGCTGACGGGGAAAAAGCAGGTAACGCAGGTTGCCGAACACATCCAGCACATCTTTCCAGCGCGGGCAAAAGTCCTTCAGCAGTCCCCTGCCCTCCCTGGTGGCGATGATGTAGATGGTGTGATAAACGGCCAGGGCCAGCATCACGATCGCGGCGGCGCGGTGCCCGAGGCGGCGCACATCCTCGTTGGAGCCCACCAGGAAGCGAACCCACGAATCGGGATACTTCAGGGCGAAACCGGTAATGGCCAGCGTGATGAAACTGGTCAGCAGCAAAACGTGCTGAATGCGCTGGGCCAGGGTCATGCGCAGCACCGAACGGTCCTTGCGGCGCCAGATGGCGATCAATTTGCGGCGCAGGACGAGCAGATTGTGAAATATCATGCCGCCGATCACGCCCGCGATCATCATCAGGTAAAGGCGCCTGATCCACCAGTTGATGCGGCTGCCGGTGTCCGCCACGGAATTTTCGTCGAGATGTATTTTTCCGAAGGAAAAGTTCTCGTTGGCCGTGGGGTGGCATTTCTGGCAGGTCTTGACCATGTTGGCCTTGTTGACCGAGGAGCGCGGATCGGACGAGGGCAACACGTTATGGTAGCCGTGGCAACTGGCGCAATTGGCGCTGCGGTTCGAACCGAATTTTGCCGCCATGCCGTGATAACTGGCAAAAAAGGTCGTGACCCGGTCCATGGGCAGGTTGTAGCGGGCATTGAAACGTTCCGAGGCATGGCAGCGGCTGCAGACGTCTTCGGCCACCTTTAACGGAGAGACCGCCTTCAAGCCGCCGATCTGGTGACCGGCGTGACAGTCCGTACAGGTCGGCGCATCCGGCGCCCCATGCGTCATGGCCTTGCCGTGAATGCTGTTGCGGAGCTCGTTCATGATCTCCTGATGGCACTTGCCGCAGACGGCGGCCTGATTCTCATGGCGCAGCGGGGATGCCGGCGCACCGGGCGGGAGAATATCGTGCCGGCCGTGGCAGTCGGCGCAGTCGGCGGCATTCAACTTGCCCGCCTGGCGCGCCAGGCCGTGAATGCTGGCGCTGTAGGAACTCGCGGCCTTGACATGACAGGCAACGCATTCGACCGGTTTGGCCGTGAACGGTTCAGGATGCGGCGCTTCGGTAATATCGGCATGGCAACTTGTGCAGCCATTGCCGGCATGCGCGGAGGCGCCGTATTTCGCCTGATCCACGCACAGGGAAATCGCCTTGCCGCCGACGCCCTTTTTGGTCAGCGTTTTGTCCTCGTGGCAAGTATAGCAGTCGCTATTGTCGAGCGCCAAAGCGGCACGCGGCAGCAATGCGACCAGCAACCCGGCCAGGGCCACGCCGTACTTCAAACAACGCATGCGGCAACTCCATTTCACGGTTTAATGCAGCAGACGCGTGGTCATCGCCACCACGATCAGGATCAGCAGGATCAATCCGACGCCGAAGAACATGTAGCCGAAGGTCCTGGCGATATCCTTCCAGCGGAACCATTCGTCGCGCACGCGATACGCGTCCAGCTTGCCGGTGGTCTCAAGGCGCTCATACCAGCGTTTGCGTTCGTGCAGCATCTCGGCCCTGGAAATGCGTCCCGAGAAGATCACGGTATCCATGGGAAATTTTTCGATCCGGAAATGCGTGTTGAAGAAATGGAAGGTGAATATGAACCCGGCGGCCAGCAGCGCCTCGTCGGAATGGACAATCATGGCGATATTGATCACCCACCCCGGCATGAAGCGGGTAAAAAAGAGCGGAAACCACATGATCAGTCCGGAGGCGCCGATCATGGCGACGCCCCAGAAGACCGCCAGGTAGTCGAATTTCTCCCAGTAGGTCCAGCGGTCGAACTGCGGCCGGGGGCCTTTGCCGAAAAACCATTTTTGATGCGCGATGAATTCGCGCCAGTCGTTCAGGTTGGGAATCATCGAATCGGGGCCCAGCAGAACCGCGCTCAGGCGCTTGAGCTGGAATTTTCCGCTGACGGGATCAAGCAGGTTCCTCCGCCCCCGCCAGCAGGCGCGGATGCGCTCCGTCAGGTGCAGGGCGAAATACAGGAAGGTGACGATGGCCGCGAAATGGTGCAGCGAGCGGGCCACCGGCGCTCCGCCCATGATGTTGAAGATGGCCTTGGCCCAATCGGTGTAATGGAATTTCAGCGGCATGCCGGTCACCACCAGCAGCAGGAAACTGGTGACGACCATGATATGCAGCATTCTTTCGAATGGCGAAAAACGCGCAAACCACTGGTCGTCAACCTGGGCGCCGATCTTGGCTTCCCGGAAGGTTTTCGAATCGTGGAGATACAGATAGCCCGAGCGCAGCAACCAGAGGGCCGTGTGCAGACCGAAGAAGGCGAAGGTCCCCACCAGCAGGCCGGTCATCAGAATGAAGACAAAGTGCAGGACGGGATAGTGCCGGCGGTCCGTCGGATCGGCGTGGGGAACGTAAGCGGTGAAGCGGGCCGAGGCGCCCTTGTGACATTGCCGGCAGGTTTGCAGGATATTGGCCTTGGAGAGACGGGAGGCCGGATTCGCGGGCGGGAGCACATCGTGATGGCCATGGCAATCGTAACAGGCCGCCACTTCCGGGGCCTGGTGCGACGTGCCCAGGGCGATGGCCTTGCCGTGATAAGTTTCCATGTAATTTTTCAGGCGGTCCTGATGGCATTTTCCGCAGCGCTGGTCGCTCTCCGCCTTGTGCTGTCCGCCCAGTTGCGTATCGATCTGGTGCGCGGTATGGCAGTCCGTGCAGACGGGACCGCGGGCATCGCCCTTGGCGAGCAGTTGTCCATGCACGCTTTGCAGGTAAACCTTTTCCACGCCCACATGGCACTTGCCGCAGGTGTCGGCGATATGCGCATGGTTGATCGGCGAATTGCGATCCACGCTGCGGCGGATGTTGTGGACGCCGTGGCAGTCGTTGCAGGACGGGGCCACGATCAGCCCCAGTTTGATCAAGGCGCGGCCGTGGATGCTTTCCATGTATTGCGCCGCGGCCAGCGGGAATTTCATCCGGTATTCCGCCGTCAGATTGGGGTTGCTGTGGCAGCGCGCGCAGGTGGCCGGCAGGTTCAGCTTGAAGACCGGCGAGTCGCCCTGCTTGACCGGCGCAATGCCGTGCGATCCGTGGCAATCGAAACAGTTCGCCGCGCCCGAGGCCCCCATGCGCTGGCTCAGGCCGTGGATACTGGAAGCGTATTCCCTGGCCACGTCGTCATGGCAACCGCCGCACTGCGGAGCGGGCAGTTTGTCGTCGTGCGGCAGTTCCTTGATGCCGGCGTGGCAATCGGTGCAGGCCAGTTGCGCGTGGACGGAACCCTTCAGGACTTTCTCCAGCACCCGCAGCGAGTTGGTCCGGCCGGCCACGACATGGGTCAGCGCGGGATCGTCGTGGCAGACCATGCACTCGCTGTTCGAGATCGCCGCCGCCGTGGCGCGGGGGAGAGGAAGCATGCAGGCCGCCATCAGGATAAGCCACAGCCATGCGCGCGACATGGCGGAATGGCGGGCCGGGCCGGGCGAACGTAAGGTTCCGCGAGTGCGTCCGTATTCCGTCAAAAGACTTTCGTTCACGCGCTGTGCTCCTCCGTCCGGATGAAGTTTCACCTTACGTTGAAAAATCGCCTTTGTAAACAGGACAAATCTATTGGAACCCCGGGGGGCGTATTCTTACGGTTGTCGAGCAGCGGACGCATTTCCGCGGCTTCAAGACTCCCCATCTAGGCCCCGGACTTAATCTCAGGGAGCTTTTCCGCATCGGGGAAAAGCGAGACCAGCCGGTGGAAGACATACAAAAGGCCGAACGGCAGGGTGAAGATCACGACCGCGGTGATCAAGCCTTCCTTCTCCCAGATGCCGGGAAAGTAGTCCGTAAATCCGCGCATGGATTTGGACACCAACTGTCCGCCGACGACAACGTTCCAGCGCATCAGCAGCACCTGGAGCAGCAGCAGGCAGGACGACAACCAGATCAGCAGGTAGGCGGTCCGCTCCTTGAGCTTGAAGAGGGCCGTGATGCCCAGCATCACAAACGGGACCAGCGAGCAGAGCATGAACTGGAGGATCACGTAGGAGAAGAAAAGCCTGGTCCTGATCAGATGGCCCAGGACATCGGTGGCCTCGGTCTGTTCGTAGGCAAGGGAGAGCAGTTCCATCAATTCGAGCGCGACGGCGACCATCATGAAGCCCCAGAGATAGCGGCCCAGCGATTTCACGCATTCGGCGTCGATTTTCCAGCGGTTGATGCGCGAAACCACAAAGTAGTGGAAAATCAGCACGGAGATTCCGGAGACGATGGCGGAGAAAATAAAAATCACGAACATCAGCGGCGTGGCCCACCACGGATTGGCCTTGATCGAGCCGAACAGAAAGCCCACGTAACCGTGCAGCGTGCAGGCCAGCGGGATGCCCAGTCCGGCGAGAAACTTGACGATGCGATGGTCGGCCTCGCGGGTCGCCGGCGTGTCATCGGTATTGAACAGGACCAGCGCCCGGCAGAACCAGGCCACCGGCCCCCCGCCCCTGGCCCGCGCGATGAAATCGCCTCGCATCACAAACCAGATCTCCAGAGCCACCAGGATCATGTACGAACCGTAGATGTAACCGAACCCCGCCATGGCCGAGGTGAAGTGCGGCGTGATCATCATGTTAAAGGCGCGTTCCGGGTGGCCCAGATGAATCAAGAGGGGCATCGTGGCGAAGAGCAGAAAGACGAAGGCCGAGGCCAGCGAAAAGCGCGCAATCGGCTTCAGTTCCTTCTGTCCGAAAACGTGGTAGAGCGACGAGACGATGAAGGAGCCGGCCACCAGTCCCGTGATGTACGGGTAGAGCACGATCATCACCGTCCAGGTGACGTGCAGTTCGTTTGGAAAAACGTAGTTCATCAGATCACCTCGAGATCGAGGTCCGTGTAATAGCACTTGGGATGGGTGCCCATTTCCGGCTTCAGCACCCGGTAGCGGCGCTGCCTCAAAAAGATCGAGAGGTGGCTCTTGGGATCGTGCAGGTCGCCGAACATGCGCGCGCCCTTGGGACAGGCCAGCACGCAGGCCGGCAATTCGCCGCGCACGATCCGGTGGTAGCAGAGCGTGCACTTTCCCGCCGTATGCGAAACAGGGTCGATGAAGCGCGTTCCGTAGGGGCAGGCCTGCACGCAATAGCCGCAGCCGACGCAATGCTTTTTGTCGACCAGCACGACGCCCTCGGGAGATTCGTAGGAAGCGCCCACGGGGCAGACCTGGCTGCAGACGGATTTTTCGCAGTGGTTGCACAATTTCGGCACGAAAAAGGCCTTGACGATATCTTCGTCCGGCGCCGCCTTGAACACAAAGCCGTCCGTGGCGGCGACATCGACCAGCACCTCGCCGTTGCCGCGCACGCGGAATCGTTCCACCCAGGTCCGGAAGAAGCCGGCGGGGACATCGTTTTCGGCGCGGCAGGCGCGCATGCAGGCGCAACAGCCGATGCAGCGGGAAACATCCACCGCGTAGGCGTAGAGCGGCCGCTTTTCGCCAGGCTTCCGATCCCCGCCAAAGGCCAGTCTGGGAAAAACCGTCACCAGCAGGGCGACCGGCGCGCCAGCGGCCAGACGTTTGATCATCTGCCTGCGGCTGATGCGATCGTCACATGGCATGCTGGGCATCCTTTCGATAGAGCTCGTGGATTTGCGCCTGATGGCAGGTCACGCACGGCCGTTTCGGATCGAGCGCATCGTTGGAAACGTCCTTGATGTGCCCGGGCCATTCGATTGTCGGCGGACCCGACTCGGACTTGAAATCCGCTTTGCGGTGGCAGAGCAGGCAGAAGCGCGGGTTGGTATTGCGGACGATGCGTCCGGAGAAGGCGTTCTCCTTGACGAACAGGTGGCAGGTTGTGCAGCGAAGTTCGGCGTGCGCCCCCCTGGCGAAGGACTTGGCCAGGTCGTGGTGACAATAGTCGCACTGGAAAATCTGCGGATGGGCGTCGGGTTTCTTGAGCGTTCGATCGGTTCGTCCAATGTGACAACTGGCGCATTCCTGAATCAGCGGATGCAGGCGGGCCTTGCGCAGGTCCTGCTCCAGGTAGAGCGGTTCATGGCCGGAATGACAGCGCACGCAGGCGGTCGCGTTATCCTTCACGCCGACAAACCGGTAGTGCTGTCGCCAATCCACCTGCGGGAACGAGCCGGGGCGCGCATCGAGCAGGCCGTGACAGACCAGGCAGTCGTCCTTGGCGTCGGCGCGGGCCATGGGTGCATCGTTGTCCTTGATGTGTTTATCGCCGACCCCGTGACAGGTTTCGCACTCCACCGAGCCGTGGGCATCGCGGGCGTGGAGGGCGGCGACATCCTCATGGCACTCCGCGCAGGCCGCCCGTCCGGCATGGCGTGAAAGACGGGCCTTTTCGTCGTCGAGGGCGTCGGCGCGGTAAAATCCGTACCGGCCGAAGCTCTTCGGCACGAGACTGTGCCGGACGAAGAGCGCCGCCGTCACGCCCAGGACGACGGCGATCAGCAAGGGATAGGCATGGCGGTAATCCGGACGGACGGCGCCAACCTCGTTGCTCGCATTCAGGATCGTCATGGGAGTAACCGACAAAACAATGTTTCTGACGCTACCACGTCGTGGCACTTTGTCAAGCCGCAATTTGCTTCCAGCCGCCGCCGCTTCAGACCTTACCGTTGCACGATCGTGTCCGCTTCGCTATGGTGCTGTCGGTTGCCCACACGGAGGCGTCCGGGCCAACGTGACGATCCGGACGGCGCGAAAAAGAGCAAGGAGCGATATGAACGAACCGGGCAGGATCAGCGGTCTTCTGAAGAACTGGGTCAGTTTGACCGGCATTTTTCTGGGCGCCTGCGCCATCACGACGGGCATCGTGCTGATGGTCATAGACGCGGCGCAAGAGAATCTTTCGCCGTACTTCGGCATCCTGGTCTATCTGCTGGTGCCGGGGTTCATCGTCGGGTCCGCCATGCTGGTGCTCCTGGGCATGCTTTGGACCCGGCGGCGCATGCGCCGTCAGGGTTACGTCCCCCGTCTGCCGGTGATCGATCTCGGCGATCGCCGCACCCTCTCGCGCTTCGCGATCTACGCCGTGCTGGGGGGCCTGTTCGTGGTGGTCTCCGCCGTGGCAACCTATCGCACCTACCATTTCACGGAGTCCGTGACCTTTTGCGGCAAGGTCTGCCACCAGGTGATGAAGCCGGAATTCACCGCCTTCCAGCAATCGCCGCACGCGGGCTCGTCCTGCACCGAGTGCCACATCGGCCCCGGCGCGCAGTGGTTCGTCAAGGCCAAGATCTCGGGCCTGTACCAGGTTTACTCGGTCCTCTTCGGCAAGTATCACCGCCCGATCGTGACGCCGGTCGATAACCTCAGGCCGGCCAAGGAAACCTGCCTGGCCTGCCACTGGCCGACGAAGTTTTTCGGCGCGGTGCTGCGGACGTGGACATATTTCGGGAGCGACGAAAAGAATTCGCCCTGGACGATCAAGATGCTGCTCAACATCGGCGGCGGGAACCCCGCGCATGGCATGATCCGGGGCATCCACTGGCACATGGAAGGGGTCAACACGGTCGAATACATCGCCACCGACCGCAGGCGCCTGACGATCCCGTGGGTGCGCGTGACCGACCAGTCCGGCAAGGTTACGGTTTATCGCAGCGAGGATAAGCAAATCCGCATCGCCGACGCCAAGGCCGCGACGCTGCCCAAACGCCGTATGGACTGCATAGACTGCCACAACCGTCCCACCCACCAATACCGGGCGCCCAACGAGTCGCTCGACATGGCGATGGCGATGGGCAGAATCGACAGCGCCATCCCCTCCATCAAGGCCCTCTCCGCCAAACTGCTTGTCGGCGCATACAAGACCGAGGCGGAGGCCCTCGACACGATCGCCCGCGAAATGCGCTCGAAATATCCGGACGATGCCCGCATCGCGCCCGTCATCAAGGAAGTCCAGTCCATCTACAGCGGCAACTTCTTCCCCGAGATGAAGGTGCGCTGGAGCGAATATCCGAACCATATCGGACACAAGATCACCCCCGGCTGTTTCCGTTGCCACGATGGCGAACATGTCAGCGATTCCGGCCGGCGGATTTCGAAAGACTGCAAGACGTGCCACACGATTTTGGCCCAGGGCCCGGGCAGGGAATTGCCGGAATTCTCATCGTCCGGGTTGGAATTCAAACATCCTGAGGATATCGGTGACGACTGGAAGACCGGACGATGCGACGCCTGCCATACGGGAAGCCCCTGAGGCGCGGGCACTTGCGGGAATGGCATCCATGAACGTAAAACCTGGCGGTTCCGACGAGAAGCTGGATGTCAGACATCCGCTGATCCGGCAGGTCGCCGAGATGACGGCCGAGGCGACGGGATCGAGGCTGCTGATCGTTTACCCCGAAGCATCCGGCTGGGGGCAGGCGCATGGCGATTCGCAGACGCAACTACAGCCCGCCTTCTGCAAATTGATCCAGAGCGCGCCGGAAGGGGCAAAACATTGCCGCATGTGCCACATATTGATGGCGGTGGCGGCCTGCAACGGCGGTTCCATGGAGCAGCGCTGCCATGCCGGGTCTTCCGTGCTGACCTGTCCCGCCACCGGCGCCGCGGGCGAGTCCATCGCCGTTCTGAGCTCCTGTTCCTTCACATCCATGGATGCGTGGGAAGAAGTCCGGCGGCGGGGCGAAAAGCTCGGCGTCGCCCTTGCTGAACTCCATAAGGCGTTCCTGAAGCTCCCGCGGCTGGACGAAGATCGGCTGCGCTTGCTCAAGTCGGCGATGCAGACCATGAGTTATGCTATTCAGACGGTCCGGCACAACCGGGAATTGAACGTTCGCATCCGCAAACTGCATGCGGGGCGGGAGGAGTCGCCGGTCGATCTGAAACGCTTTCTTGGAGAGACGGCCTGGGCAAAAGCCGCCCGGCGGCGCCGTCCGGCCGGCGCCACCGGCGAAAAGCCGCTACTGGTGCATATCGCCTGCGAACTGGTGCGGCAGCGCCCGGACCTGCCGCTCACGGTCAAGGAACTTGCCGCGGCCGCACGGCTTACCCCAAATCATTTTACCACGCTCTTTCGCGAGCATGTGGGCAGTCCCTTCAACGAGTACCTGACGAATCAACGCATCGCACATGCCCGGAAACTGCTGCAAAACCCCACCTTAAGCATCAATGAGGTGGCGCGGCTGGTGGGCTACGACGATCCGGGGTACTTCGCGCGCCGCTTTCACCAGAAGACCCATTTTTCCCCGCGCCAATGGCGGAATCGTCAGGCAGGTTCGAGAACGCAGGATTGATTGGCCGCCGCCCCGTGCGCGGGAGCTTTCGCGCAGGTCATGCGGCATCCCTTCAATCGTATGTTTGTCTTGTTTTGTTATTGCCGGTCAGACGGCATAATTGCTATTTTCACGCGGAACGAATTATCCTGGATAAGGACATCAGCCATGCGCGGTCATTCCGATCTCGATGATACTTTGAATGAGGTGCGGCGGATCGTTCGCGATGCGTTGCGTCAGACCTCGCTGCACGCGCATGTGGCTCGATTCGCGCCCAGCGTGGACGGAGGCAAAATGCTGCGCGCCCGGCTGCTGCTCGGCGTCGGAGCTCCGGCCGGCGTCCCGCGGCCAGTCCTCTGCCAGGCCGCCGCCGCGGTGGAAATGCTGCACGCGGCGAGTTTGCTGCATGACGACATCGTGGACGGCGGCACGCGCCGCCGCGGCATGCCCGCGCTCTGGGTTTCGGAAGGCACCCGCGCGGCGGTGCTGCTGGGCGACCTGCTGGTGAGCCTGGCGGGCAATGCCATTCAGGAGTCCCTGCCCTCCCAGTTGCCCATGATGGTTTCCACCCTCCACGAGATGTGCGATGCCCAGGCGGAACAGGAGTTTGCCGGCCCCAACGCCGATGCGTCATGGGCTCACTGTGTCGGCATTGCCCGGCGCAAAACCGGCGCTTTGTTCGGATTTGCCGCCGCCTGCGCGGGCGGGCCGCAAGCGGAACGGGTCGCGGCCCTGCGGCGGGCGGGTTACGCGCTGGGCACGGCATATCAACTGGCGGACGATCTACTGGACACCTCGCCCTCGCCGCTGGCGGCCGACAAGAGTCTGGGCACCGATTCCGCCACCGGCAAGCTGACCGCCGCGCACGTGTTTCCGGGGGAAGATGTCGATCCGAAATCGGCCATCGCGGCGCTGCTTCAGGAGTCCGAGGACGAACTGGCGCGCTGGCCGGAGGTCCAACAGACCTGGCGCGAGTACGTGCGCGACGTTGTAGCCCCGCTGGTGGCGCAATTCGCCGACTCGGCGGCCGTGCGGGCCATCGCGTGAAGCGCCGCGACTTCCGCAGCTTCCAACCCAGTTTCGATTTTTGCCGTATTCACCGCCGGTCGGATAGACCGGCGCCGGGAGGAATAGACGATGGCGAGCGCCACGCTGGGTAAACTTTTGGATCGTTGCCAGGACTCCGAAATCCGGCTGGAAACGAATTGCGCGGAGATACGCGACCGCACCGCGGATAACGGCGTGCGGATGTTGACTTACTATCTTGCCCGGCGGCGCCATCACCAGAAGATGGCCCTCGGTCGGCTGGACCCGGTCATGCTGCGGCGCCTCCGGAAAGTGAAACTCCGGTCCGCCGTGTCGAGAGACCTCACCGATGAACTTCGCCTGCCGGAATTCACCCCCGCGTCGGTTGACGGCACGACCTTGATCGAAGCCACTCTCGGTCATGACATGAAACTGATGGCGCTTTACCGCTCCATTCTCGAACAGCCGCTCAAAGACGATGTGCGCGCGGTGCTGGAAAAGCTGATTCTGGTGGAGGAGCGCGACATCGGCATGTTGAAAAAGCTGCGGGCCATGCGCTATTTCTGAAGAGGGCGCGATTTCATGAACTCCTTCAGGCTAGATCCAGAACCCGCGCCGGACGAGGACGCGAAACGGCCGGGCGGAACCGAAGATTTGACGGGCGCGATTCTGCTGCACAATGCCCGCTGGTTCACGCGCATTCGCTGGATCGCTGTCGCCGGCTTACTGGGCTTCGGCACGGCGGATTATCTGCTCGGACCGGCGATCCTCGGACGTTTCGGACTTGTGCCGCCGGGCGGCTGGCCCTTAAGTCTGGCCGGCATCCTCGCGCTCTTGAACCTGGGCTCGATCCGCTGGATCCGTTCGCTCTCCACGCGTCCGCTCTGTTCCTGGCGCGATGTCGCGGCGAACATCTGGTTCCAGATCGCCTCCGACCTGATTGTGCTGACCATGCTGGTTTATCTGGTCGGAGCGACCACCACCGTGATCGGTTTCTCCTATCTATTCCACATCACGCTGGCCTGCATCTTCTTCGACCGCCGCGACAGCTTTATCGTGACGGTGCTCAGCGCGCTGCTCTTTCTGGCGACGGTCTTCCTGGAGTGCGCGGGGCTGCTTCCCCATCCCTGCATCCTGTCCACCGCCACAACGGATTTGCCGGACCTGCTGCCGGCCACGATTTTCGCCGTTCCGGCGGTCTTTGTGTGGGTCATCGTCTGGTATCTGGTCTCGTCGCTTTCGGAAGCCGTGCGGCAACGGGACCGTGAACTCGAGACGGCCAACAAACAGCTCAAGCGCGCGGACGAGGCGATCAACCTGCAAATGCTGCGCGTGACGCACGACCTGAAGGCGCCGTTTTCGGGAATCGAAAGCAACATTCAGATACTCAAGCAAACACACTGGGACGAAACCCCCGAAAGCGTGCGCCAGATCATCGGCAAGATCGATGCGCGATCGGTGGCGTTGCGGGCGCGGATCGGCGATATCATGATGCTGGGAAGCCTGCGTTCCGCTCCGACCGGCGAGCGCGTCGCCGTCGAGCCGGTGAATTTACGCACCTTGCTGGAGTCCGTCCTGCATGACCTGCAGGGCCTGGCGGCGGACAAGCGGGTCTCCATCGAACTAACCGGCGAGGCCGGCGCGCCCGGCAATCCCAAGCAGTTGAAAATTCTCTTCGCGAATATCGTCGCGAATGCGGTAGTATATTCGCGCGCGGGCGGAATCGTGGAAGTCGGGATCGAAGAGCAGGCGGCGCGGGTGCGCGTGAGTGTGGCCGATCACGGCATCGGCATCAGCGACAAGGCTCTGCCTCACGTCTTCGAGGATTTTTACCGCGCGCAGGAGGCGGCGGACTTCAATCCGAACTCGACGGGCCTCGGGTTGGCCATTGTCCGGCAAATTGTCCGCAACCTGGGTCTGGCGATCGCCGTGGACAGCGAACATGACAAAGGCACGGTATTTCAGGTGTTCATACCAACGGGTTGACAATCGGAAGGAGCAGACGCGATGGCACGAATCATGATCGTGGACGACGATGTGGAATTGGCGGACAACACGGCGTCACTCATGCGCGCGAAAGGACATGAGGTGTCCACGCTGCATTCAACCGACAACGCCCTGCAAAAAATCGCCGATAACAAGCCCGACCTGGTCATTCTCGACGTGATGTTTCCCGACAATCCCGTCGCCGGCTTCGATCTGGCGCGCCAGATCCGGCGCATGCCGGCCATCGAGAATCTGCCGATCATCATGCTGACCGGCATCAACCAGGATTTCCCGATGGATTTTTCCGCCCAGGACATCGACCCGGACTGGATGCCGGTCCAGGACTTCATGGAGAAACCCGTCCAGTTGCCCGCCCTGCTCGAGAAGGTCAACAACCTGCTCAAGCAGCGCTGACCCGCCGGAGGCGGCGGCGAGGAATCATCGCCGCCATGCGAATGTCGTGACGGAATCCTTGTCCCATCCATCCCACAGGTAGTCGTCGGCGATGCCATCCGCGACCAGACGGAAAGCATACCGGACCTGTTGTTCGTAGAACTCGCAGAAGGCCCCGGTGCGCTGCATGCCGCCGTTCATCGCATGCGCCTCCGCCGGACAGGGCGCCCCGCAGAAGTGCCGGATCGCGCAGTTGTCGCAGGGCTCGATATTTTCCACTTTGCGGCCCGTTACTTTCGTAAAGGCGGGTGTTTGGAGGACGCCGGCGATATCGTCTTCGAACAAGTTCCCTCCCCGAAACTCAGGCAGACCGATGAACTCGCTGCAGGGATAAAGTCCGCCATCCGGCGCGAGCGCGAAGAAACAACGCCCGCCACCGCATGGAGAAATGTCGCACATGAGCCGCCGCGCCGTCGGGGCGAGGATGGAAACGAGCACGTTGGCGAAGTTGGCCACAACCAGTTTGCGTCCGGTGCGCTTGAATAACTCGTGCGTCCGATCCAACGCGGCGAGAAAGAAACTGGCCGCCGTGTGATCGTCCGGCTTGATCGCCCGCGCGCCCGGCAGCGTGCAGCGGACGATATTAAGCATGCATGCCGGCGCCTCGCGCGCATGGAAAAAGTCCGCCAAGGCCGTCAGATGCTTGAGATTTTCGTTCGTGATCGTGCAAATCACGTTGAAACCGGCATAGCCTTTGAGTTTCCGCATGGCGGCATCGACAGCGCCGAAGACGCCCTCCCCGCTCCACGAACGGCGCGTCCTGTTGGCGATCGCCGGGCTGGCTGCGTCAAGCGAAAGCCCGATACCGACCCCGCGTTCGGTCAGAAACCCGATGGCGGAGTCGTCGAGCAGGGTCGCGTTGGTCTGAACACCGAAGCGGAAGGAGTCGCCGTAGCGCTCGATGGCGGCAAACAGAGCTTCGCGATTGAGCATCGGTTCCGCGCCGTGGAAAACGACCTGCGGCAGGCGGTTCTTCGGCATGGTCGTTTTGAAGTATTGCTTCAGCCGCTCCAGCGCATCGAACATCCGTTTTTGCGACATGTGCCGGCCGTGCTTGCGCATTTTTTCCGGAATGTAACAGTACCTGCAATTGAGATTGCAGCGTTCGGTCGGATTGAAATAAACGGCCGATGGCTTGAGCCCGAAGCGGAGCGCGCGCATCTCTTTGGCGAAGGCGCCGTGTTTCTTCGCCACGGCCGCGCGAAACGCGGGGTTTGCCAGCGTATCGGCGAGCGCGTCTTTGCGAACGAGCGACCAGAACGCCGTATCGGGCTCGATCAGGGCCAGATAGGCGTCGTGACCGATATCGACGGGCTGCAAATGAGGCCCATTGCCTGTGTTAAAATAGCGGCCCCGCGATGGGGCCGCTCCGGGAACGGAATGCGTATGCATTATTTCGCTTTACGATCCATCAAGATGTAGTGCGAAAGGCCCGTACCGTTGGTCTTGCAAGCCTTGCGGCTGGCGACAATTGCCTGACTTTTCTTTACCTTGCTCTGTTTCATGCGCTGCTCCTGCTTTTCTTCGCCTGCCGTAAAAATGGGCTCCGGCAGGCATGAGCCCGTTCGGAAAAACGAAAAAGGGTCCCAGCAGACCGAACAATCGGTCTGCTGGAACCCTTTTCCATTGGATTCCGCTACGCACTAGAACATGCCGACAGGTCTTCTGACTTTCGGATCGCTGCCCGGCCACGCCTTCCCGGCCCGCTGTCCGCCTTCGGCGAACGCAAACCAGTGGCGCATTGCGGCCAAACTCCCCGATTACAGCGGCGGGACCGTCGCGGATTTACACCGCGTTCCGAGATGCCGGCACTCTCAAAAATGTGCGCGCGGGCTTTTTACAACGCCATGTCGCGTGCTGTCAACCATGTTTTTAATCAATATATGCCCTCCCGGTTTATTCACATTGTTCGCGCTTACCGTGGCGGATAATCGCTATTTGCAAAAAAAACGCTTGTACGATGACAGTGATTAGCGGATAATAGCGGCGATTAACGAGAAAGGCGGCTTGCCATGGATTTACGGGTTATGACCCTGGATGAAGCAGTGGCGTTCCTCAAAACGCCCAAGAGCACCCTTTACAAGATGCTGGTGGCGGGCACGATTCCGGCCAGGAAAGTCGGACGACAGTGGCGCTTTAACCGCTCGGATCTGGAGCACTGGCTCGGTCAAACGCACGGAACCCAGCCGGAGCCGGAAGCAGCCGGCGCGTCCAACAAGCCGGTTCCGACCGCGCCCCCACCCTCCTCCGCGGCGCCCGCACCGCGCACCGGCGGCGGCGTGATCAGCGACCTGCTGAAGGAGGAGCGTTCCTTCCGCCCCTCGGCGGAATTCGTGGCGCAGGCCAATGTCACCGACCCGGGCATCTACGAACTGGCGCGCAAGGAGGGTCCGAAATTCTGGGAGCGTTACGCTGGCGAACTGCACTGGTTCAGAAAATGGGACAAGGCGCTGGAGTGGAAGGCGCCATACGCCAAGTGGTTCGTGGGCGGCAAAACCAACCTGAGTTACAACTGCCTGGATGCCAATCTTCAAAAGGGGCTGCGTAACAAGGCGGCCATCATCTGGGAGGGGGAACCGGGCGACAAGTGTACCCTGACCTACTTCGAGTTGCACCGCCAGGTCTGCAAGTTCGGCAACGTTTTGAAAAGCCTGGGCGTGGCCAAGGGCGACCGGGTGGCGATTTACATGCCGATGATTCCCGAACTGGCCATCGCCATGCTGGCCTGCGCGCGCATCGGCGCGGTGCATTCCGTCGTCTTCGGCGGCTTTTCGGCCGAGTCGCTGGCCGACCGCATCAACGACGCGGGCGCGAAGATACTGATCACGGCCGACGGTGGCTACCGGCGCGGCGGGCTGGTTCCGCTCAAGCACGACGCGGATTACGCCGTGCGCGAGACGCCCTGCGTCGAAAAGGTGATCATCGTCCGGCGCGGCAAGTTCCCGCTGCGCATGAACCCGGCGCGGGATCTTTGGTGGGACGACCTGATGCAAAACGCCTCGTCCGACTGCCCGGCGGAACCGATGGATTCGAACGATATGCTTTTCATCCTCTACACCTCTGGCACCACCGGCAAGCCCAAGGGCATTGTCCACTCCACCGGCGGCTACATGGTCGGCTGCTATGCGACGAGCAGATGGATCTTCGACCTCAAGCCGCAGGATCTATTCTGGTGCACGGCGGACATCGGCTGGGTTACCGGCCACAGTTACGTGGTCTACGGTCCGCTCTGCAACGGCGCCACGATCCTGATGTACGAAGGTTCGCCGGACTGGCCCGACCGCGACCGCTTCTGGTCGCTGGTGGAGGCCTATGGCGTGACGGTCATGTATACGGCGCCGACGGCCATCCGGACCTTCATGAAGTGGGGCGCCGAGCCGGTCGATCGCCACGATCTCTCCTCGCTGCGCCTGCTGGGCAGCGTGGGCGAACCGATCAATCCAGAGGCCTGGATCTGGTACTACGAGACCATCGGCAAGAAACGCTGCCCGATTGTGGATACCTGGTGGCAGACCGAGACGGGGCACATCCTGATCACCACCCTGCCCGGCATCGACACCATGCGGCCGGGATTCGCCGGGCGGCCGCTGCCCGGCATTCAGGCGGCGATCCTGGATGACGACCGCAAGGAGATCGGTGTGGGCGGGGGCTATCTCGCGCTGACGCAGCCGTGGCCCGGCATGACCGCCGGCGTCTACGGCGACCAGGAACGCTTCGTCAAAACCTATTGGTCCAAGTGGCCCAACACATATTTCACGGGCGACGGCGCCAAGCGCGACACGGACGGCTATTTCCTGATCGTCGGACGCGTGGACGACGTGCTGAACGTCGCCGGACACCGCATCGGCACCATGGAGGTCGAATCGGCGCTGGTGGATCATCCCTCCGTGGCGGAGGCGGCCGTGGTCGGCGCCGCGCACGAAATCAAGGGGCAGGCGATCACGGCCTTCGTCACGATCAAGGATTCGGCCTCCTCCAGCGTGGACCTGGCGCAGAAGCTCAAGGATCACGTGGTCAAAAAAATCGGCGCTTTGGCGCGGCCGGAGAGTATCATCTTCACGGCGGAACTGCCCAAGACGCGCAGCGGTAAAATCATGCGGCGCCTTTTGCGGGACATCGCCAACGGCAAGGTGATGGGCGACGTGACCACGCTGGCCGATGCCACGGTGATAGACAAACTGAAGCAGCAGTACGCCGACAAGGAAAACTGACGCCGGCGAAGCGAGGAGTACAGCCCATGTTTTCCATGCCCATCAAGCCAACAACCAATCCGGCGCGCGTCGTGCTCTGCGAATCGTTCGATCAGCGCATCCTGCGCGCCGCGCACACGCTCAACCAGCACCATCTGGCGAAGGTGATCCTGCTCGGAAATCCCGAGCTGCTGGACCAGGCGGCCGTCGGCAACCGGGCGGACCTGAAGGGGATCGAATTGTTCGACTATGAGAGCAGCGCGGTCCAGAAGGAGATCAAGGCAAGCCTGGCGCATTTGGATGCGGCAAAGACACTGGACCCGACCGATCCGCTGGTGGCCGGCGCGTGGCTGGCGCGAACGGAGCGGGCGGATGTCGCCATCGCCGGCGCGGCCGCGACCGCCACCCATACCATGCGCGTCTTCCTGAAGGTGCTGGGCCTGGCCAAGGACTGCAAAACCATGTCCGGCCTATCGCTGGTGGCCTTCGAAAACTGCCCGTTCATGCGCCACCACCTGGTGGGACTGGCGGACGTCAGCGTGGTGCCGGAGCCGACGGTCGAGCAGTTGGCCGACATCGCCATCCAGTCGGCCGCCACCTACGAACGGATCACCGGCAACGGCGCCAAACTGGCCTTTCTTTCCTTCTCGACGGCCGGCAGTTCCGACCATCCGGCGGCGCGCCGGATCGCCGAGGCCATGCGGCTGACGCGCCGGCGGAAACCGGAGCTGAATGTTGACGGCGAGATGCAGATCGACACGGCGCTGGTGCCGGCCGTGGCGGGAATCAAGTCGCCCTCCAGTTCGGTGGCCGGCAATGCCAACGTGCTGGTCTTCCCTTCGCTGGACGCGGGCAACATCGCGGTCAAGATCTTCCAGAAATTCTCCAACTACCGCGTGCTCGGTCCGATCCTCCAGGGCACAGCCCGCCCGGTGGCCTATGTCCCGCGCGGCTCATCCGCCGAGGATATCGTCGAGCAGGTGCGGCTGCTGGTCTCTTAGTCCCCGATCCGAGCAACCGGCGTCCCGGATCAGCCGCGCCGGCTGGTCGCATGGCTGACCACGCTCTTGCCCTTCAGTAGGCGCTGAATCACGGGACAGTCCATGCAGGGAAGAATGGCGCCCGTGACGCAGGACGTGACGGGACGGGATTCGGTCGAACCGACAAACCAGCAAAATTGACCGCGGCCCATGGTGAAACTGGCGCAGCGCTCCCTCTGGGCCGGCGTGCATTTCCGTATTTCCCAACAGGGAACATCGTCCATCGTGTGCTTGCGGTACAAAGCCAAAAGCACCAGAAGCTGAATCATCACCCGCACGGGAACATCCCGCCACCCCTGCTCATAGCTTTGAACGGCTTTCACGGAGACACCCAGCGCCGTGGCCAGCTCCAGCTGCGTCCGGCCCAGCATGCCCCGGATGTCTTTGACCGATGCCGCCCGGTCGCGTTTTTTTCGTAACGAATCCGGCGTCCGCGCTCCTGCCGGCGTAATTTGCGGTGCCTTGCCTTGACTGCTCATAGGGGTATTTGTATTCTCCTATCCGACAGGACGCACGCCAGGACAGCCCCCTTGGCACCCGGGGTCGCCTGGGCGGGGGTGGGCACCCCCCTCTCTCGACGACCTTGCGCGTTAATTTTATCTTGCATACCACTTGGTGGTAGTTATATAGTGGCGGAAGGTTAGCAAACCCATGACGGTTCGTCCAGCATCATTTGCAATGCGGCCGACCGGTTGAAGGCGCACGACGCCGGGAGGAATAAGCAATGCCGGGTAAGAAAGTTCCGAAGAATACAAAGGCAACGCCTGTCGCAGCGAAGTGTGTGCTAGACCCCACCACTATGAAGGACTGGCAGATTGCCGGGGCGGCCGAAGCGTACATGAAGCCATTCATGACTCTGGGACGCGAACTCGGGTTGCGCGACGACGAGTTGATACCCATGGGGCAGCGTTTGGGCAAGGTGGATTTCGCCAAGGCGATGGCGCGCCTGCACGACCGTCCGCAGGGCAAGTATATCGATGTGACCGCGATCACTCCGACGCCGCTCGGCGAAGGCAAAACCACCACGACGATCGGCCTGGTGGATGGCTTGGGCAGGATCGGCAAGAAGGTTGTGGGCGCGATCAGGCAACCCAGCGGCGGGCCCACCTTTAATGTCAAGGGTTCGGCCGCCGGCGGCGGACTGGCGCAGTGCCTGCCGTTGACGGAACTTTCACTGGGACTGACGGGCGACATCGATTCCATCGCCAACGCGCACAACCTGGCCATGGTGGCCCTGACCGCGAGGATGCAGCACGAGGCCAACTACGACGACGCGAAACTGGCCGGCAGCAAGATGCGGCGGCTCAACATCGATCCCGCGCGGATTCAAATGAAGTGGGTGATGGATTATTGCGCGCAGGCGCTCAGGAACATCACGATCGGCAAGGGCGGCAAGCTGGACGGTTTCGAGATGGACTCCGGATTTCAGATCACGGTTTCCAGCGAAGTCATGGCCATCCTGGCGGTCTCCAAGGATCTGCGGGACTTCCGGCAGCGGATCGCGCGCATTGTCGTGGCGCTCGACAAATCCGGGCGCGAGATCACGACCCGCGATCTGGAAGTGGACGGCGCCATGACCGCCTGGATGGTCCGGGCGCTTAATCCCAACCTCTTGCAGACGATCGAGGGGCGGCCCGTTTTCGTCCATGCCGGACCCTTCGCCAATATCGCGATCGGGCAAAGCTCCATCATCGCCGACGAGTTGGGCACCCGCTTGAGCGACTACCTGGTCACCGAAAGCGGATTCGCCGCCGACATCGGCTTCGAAAAGTTCTGGAATCTGAAGTGCCGCGCCTCGGGACTGAAACCCAATGCGGTGGTGATCGTCGCCACGATCCGCGCGCTCAAGATGCACGGCGGCGGCCCCTCGGTTAAACCCGGCCTGGCGCTTGACGAGGCCTACACCAGGGAGAATCTGGCGCTGGTGGAAGCAGGCTGCCTGAACCTGGTCGCCCACATCGAAACCGTCAAGAAGAGCGGCGTCACCCCTGTGGTCTGCATCAACCATTTTTATACCGACACGGCGGACGAAATCAAACTTGTCCGCAAGCTGGCGGAACAGGCCGGGGCGCTCTGCGCGCTGTCCAAGCATTGGCTCAAGGGCGGCGAAGGCGCCGTGGAACTGGCCGAGGCGGTGGTGGCGGCCTGCGAGAAGCCCAACCGTTTTCATTATCTGTACGAGTTGGACACACCGCACCGCGAACGCATCGAGCGCATCGCCCGGGAAATCTACGGCGCCGATGGCGTCACCTATACCGAGACGGCGCTGGCGAAACTGAAACTGTACGAGCAGGACCCCAGCACGCGCGGCATGGGGACCTGCATGGTCAAAACCCATTTGAGCCTTTCGCACGATCCGAATCTGAAGGGCCGGCCCAAAGGCTGGGTGCTGCCGATCAGCGACGTGCTGATCTACAGGGGCGCCGGGTTCCTCGTGCCGGTGGCGGGCGCCATCAAACTGATGCCTGGCACCGCCTCCAATCCGTCGTTCAGGAATATCGATGTGGATCTCGAGACAGGCAAGGTTACGGGTCTATTCTAGAAGACAGTCAATCTTCCATCAGGAAAGCGAGCCGTTATTATGTTGCGTGAAGCGCTGAAAAATGGCGAGTTTACCATCACCTGCGAATTCGTGCCCGGCCGCGGCAAGGACGGACCGGGCGTCGAGTCCGCGATCGACTTCGCCAAAGCCATGGCGGGGTCGGCGACAAAGATCCATGCCGTCAGTCTGACCGACAACCCCGGCGGCAATTCCGCCATGATCCCGGATGCGCTGGCGCCGGAGATCCAGAAACACGGACCGGACGCCCTGGTCCACTTCTCCTGCCGCGATCTGAACCGGAACGCCGCCGAGTCGCGGGTCATGGCCCTGGCCAGGGCGGGTGTCTCCAATCTGCTGGTCGTGACCGGCGACTACCCCGCCAGCGGCTTCGAAGGCAACGCGGCCGGCGTCTTCGACCTGGATTCCGTGCAGGCCATCAAGTATCTGAAAGCCATGAACGCCGGGCTTGAAATTCCCGGTCCCAAGAAGGGCGCCACGGTCCGCCTGCCCAAGACCGATTTTTTCATCGCCGCCGCCGTTTCGCCCTTCAAGCTGAAAGAGGAGGAACTGCTCCCGCAGTTCTTCAAACTCGAGAAAAAAATCGCGGCTGGCGCGGATTTTGCGATCACCCAGCTCGGTTACGACATGCGCAAGTTCCTGGAGGTAAAGCGCTACCTGGACAGCCGGGGGCTCAAGACACCGCTGATCGGCAATGTCTATGTGCTGAGCTACGGCGCCGCCAAGACCATGAATGCGGGGCTGGTGCCGGGCTGCGTGGTCACGGACGAATTGCTGGGCCTGCTCGAAGGCGAGTCCAAGGATGCCGACAAGGGCAAGAAGAAACGGCTCGAACGCGCCGCGAAAATGGTGGCCATGTTCAAGGGCATGGGTTTCAGCGGTGTGCATATCGGCGGCTTCGCCCTCAAGACCGAGGATTTCCGCTTTGTGATCGACCGTGCGGCCGAGATCGCGGCGCAGTGGGAGGATTTTATCCCGGAGCTGGCCTTCGGCAGGAAGGACGAATTCTACGCCTTCCCCGCCCCCAAAAGCTATCGGCCCGGCGCGGCGGACGACGACCCCGTCAAAAGGCTGCCGGTCGGCCATGGCGTGCCGGGCTATAAACTGGCGATGCTCATGCACCGCGGCTTTTTCGAACGCGGCAGTCTGGGCTTCCGCCTCCTGACGCGCTATTACAAGGCGCTCGGCGACCGCTCGATCCTGTCCCGCTTCTCCCACTTCAATGAATTTCTGCTGAAATTTCTCGGCTTCGGTTGCCGCGACTGCGGCGACTGCGCGCTGCCGGACATGGCCTACTGCTGTCCCCAGAGCAAATGCGCCAAGCAGCAGCGTAACGGCCCCTGCGGCGGCAGCACGCGCGGCATGTGCGAGGTCTATCCCGACCAGAAACCCTGTGTCTGGACGCTGGTCTATCCGAGACTGAAAGGCGCCGGGAAGGTGGAGGAAATGCGCACCGGCTATGTCCCGCCGCGCAAAATGGAACTGGCCTACAGCTCGGCCTGGGCCAACTATTTTCTGAATCGCGATCACGCCGCGCCGGCGCGGAGCGAGACTCCCGAGGAAAAGAAACCGTGAAACTGGCCGTGACCGGAAAAGGCGGCGTGGGCAAGACCACCGTCAGCGCCTTGCTGGCCCATGCCTTCAAGTCGGCCGGACATTCCGTGGTGGCGATCGACTGCGATCCCGACTCCAATCTGCTGGCCTGCATGGGCTACCCCCACCCCGAAAAGGTCAAACCGCTGGTCGAGCTGCATGCCCTGATCGAGGAAAAGATGGGGGTCAAGCCGGGCACAACCGGCGGCATGTTCCGCCTCAACCCGTTCGTCGAAGACATCCCGCAGCGCTATGCCGTCGAAATTGACGGCATCCGCGTGCTGGTGGCCGGGGCGGTGAAGAAAGGCGGGGCCGGCTGCTACTGCCCCGAGAACAGCCTGATCCGGGCGCTGATTGCGCACCTGCTGGTGGATGAGACCTCGGATCTCGTGCTGGACATGGAGGCCGGCGTGGAACATCTCAGCCGCGGCACGATCGGCACGGTGGACGCGCTGCTGATCGTTGTGGAACCCGGGTTGCGCAGCGTGGAAACCGCGATCCGTGTCAGGGATCTGGCCCGCGATCTCGGCTTGAAACGCGTAATCGCGCTTGGCAACAAGATTCAGAATGAATATGATATTGGTTTTCTTCGCAAGGCCATGCGGGACATAGAGTTGGTGGGTTTTCTTCCCTTCGACGTCCGGATCCGCGAGGCGGAAATTGCCGGACGCCCGGTGGTATCCGCAAGCGAACAAATGCGCAGGGCCATTCATGATGTGGTAACGGCGGTTGAGGCGAAAACCGCAAAATTCGCGTAGTTTTTAATAGAGGAACATGGGCATGACAGACACAAACAAGCGGAGCGCCGATCCGGCCGCGCGCGCCATGATCGATAAGCTGAAGGCCGCCTCCATAGGAACGGCTTTCGACCGGCACGACGAACAGGGCAAACGTTGTCCTTTCGGCGATCAGGGAACCTGCTGCCGAATTTGCGACATGGGGCCATGCCGCATCACCGGGGCCAAGCGCGGCGTCTGCGGCGCCGATGCCGCCACCGTGGCCGCCAGGCACCTGATCCGGCAGGTGGCGGCGGGCGCGTCCGCCCACTCGGATCATGGCCACGACATCGTCAAAACACTCAAGCAGGTGGCCAAAAACGAGGTCCAGGGCTACTCCATCAAAAGCCCCGAACGCCTGCTCGCGCTCGCCAAAGAATGGGGTGTGGCCACCGAGAATCGCGAGATCAACGCCATCGCGCTGGAGGTGGCGACGCTGGGTCTGGCCGAGTTCAACAACCAGGATGGCGAAATCCGCTACCCCGCGCTGCGCGCTCCGGCGGCGACCGTGCAGAACTGGCGCGCCCACAATTTGATCCCCGTCGGCGTCGAACACGAGATCGTGGAAACTTTGCACCGCACGCACGAGGGCGTCGACGCCGACTACGTGAACCTGCTGATGCACGGCCTGCGCACCTCCATGGGCGACGGCTGGGCCGGCGCCATGTTGGCCACGGATTTCAGCGATATCCTTTTCGGCGCGCCCCAGCCGGTGCGCAGCCAGGTCAACCTCGGCGTGCTCAAGCGCGACGAGGTCAACATCGTCGTACACGGCCACGAGCCCACCCTCTCGGAAATGGTGGTCATGGCCAGCCGCGACCCGGAACTGATCGCGCTCGCCAAGTCGAAAGGCGCCAAGGGGATCATGGTGGGCGGCATCTGCTGCACGGCCAACGAGGTCCTCATGCGCCAGGGCGCGCCGGTGGTCGGGAACTTCCTGCACCAGGAGCTGGCGGTCGCGACCGGGGCGGTCGAGGTCATGCTGGTGGACGTGCAGTGCGTTATGCCGGCGCTGGTCGAGCATGTCGCCCGTTTTCACACCAAGCTGATCACCACCAGCAAAAAGGCCCACATCCGCGGCGCCATTCATATCCAGTTCGACGAAAAGCGCGCCCTCGATATCGCCAAGGATATTGTGCGCCAGGCGATCGAGAACTACCCCAACCGCCGCGCGGTGGACATTCCCGAGAACAAGACCGACCTGGTAGCCGGATTCACGGTGCAAAACACCTTCACCCACCTGGGCGGACGCTACCGCGCCTCGTTCCGTCCGCTCAACGACGCCATCATCTCCGGCCGCCTGCGCGGCGTGGCGGCGGTCATCGGCTGCAACACGGTCAAGAAACGGCAGGACGAGAGCCACCAGGCCATGGTGCGCGAGCTGATCGCGAACGATGTGCTGGTTGTCATGACCGGCTGCGCGGCCACCGCCTGCGCCAAGGTCGGACTGCTCCAGCCGGAGGCCGCAAAGCAATGGGCGGGCAAGGGCCTGCAGGAGATCTGCGAAACGGTGGGTATTCCGCCGGTGCTGCATTTCGGGTCCTGCGTCGACAACAGCCGCATCCTGGTGGCCTTGTGCGAGATGAGCAGGGAGGGCGGACTTGGCGACAAACTGTCCGATCTGCCGATCGCGGGCGCGGCGCCGGAGGCGATGTGCGAAAAAGCCATCGCGATCGGCTTCTATTGCGTGGCCTCCGGAGCCTACGTCAATTACAGCCCCGCCATGCGCGTGCTGGGCAGTAAGGATGTCACAAAGTGGCTGACCGAGGATGTCGAAAAAATCACCGGCGGTAAATTCAATTTCGAGGACGATCCCGTCAAGGCCGCGCACCTGATGATGGCGCACATGGACAAGAAACGGGCGGCCCTGAAACTACGTCCCATGATGTATTCCAGGAGTTTCCTCTCCGAAACCGAGGCGGCCGTCGCGTCCGACGCGGGCGCGCCCGCGCCCGTCCCGGGCGGCGAGCATGCGGCGGGAATCAGAAGAGGCTGCGGCGGCAAGGCCATCGCGGTCGACAGCGTTCCCACCGGAACCGATTGTGCGGATTGCGGCGCGATCAAGGAGCAGGTGTAACATGTCAAAAATCATCGCCAGCGCCGCCATTCGCGGAGCGCGCAAGATCTACGGTCAGGCTGAGGAATTTTACGCCAGGGCTTGCAAGGAAAAGGGCCTCCAGACGTCCGTCGCCTTCCCCGATACGGCCTACTATCTGCCGATGGCGCACGCGCTGCTGGGTCTGAACATCGAGAACGTCGGGCAGATTCGTCCGGTTCTGGATCATGCCAAAGAACTGCTGGGGCCGGAGCCCAGCGACGCCTTGTGGTTTCCCTATCTGGGGACGGCCCTGGACGCGGGCATCGCCACCCTGCTCTGCGAGGAGATCATCATGGTCCTGCGCTACCTCTATGCGCGGGAACCGCAAAAGGACTGCAACGGCTTTTTCTCGGACACGATCCTGCGCACACTGGGCATCCAGCTGGTGGACGGGCGCATGCCGGGCTTCGCGGCCATCCTCGGAGCCGCGCCCGACAGCGACACGGCCGTCAAGATCGTCCGCGAATTCCAGAAACGCAGCATCATGGTCTTCGTCGGTTCATCCACCAACGGGGTCAGCATCATAGACCAGCTCATGGAGAAAAAGGTCCAGATGGGCTGGGATTCCTACATCGTGCCCTATGGACGCGACACCGTCAGCGCCATCTACCCGCTCAGTTGGGCCATCCGCGGCGCGCTGACCTTCGGCGGCCTGAAGGCCGGACAAGCCCGCAAGTGCCTGGAGTACTGCAAGAACCGCGTCTTCGCCTTCGGCGTGACCCTGGGCGAGGTTGACGACGAGAAGTACGCCACCGGCGCCGGCGCCATCGACATGGGCTTCCCCATCATCGCCGACACCGACATTCCCGAAATCAAGCCCACCGGCATCTGCACCTATGAGCACGTCGTGCACGAGCTGGATCATGACAGCCTGGTCCCGCGCTGCATCGAGGTCCGCGGCGTCAAGGTCTCGGTGTCGCAGCTCGACATCCCGGTCTCCTACTCCGCCGCTTTCGAGGGCGAGCGCGTGCGGCGCGAGGATACACAGGTGGAATTCGGCGGCAAATATTCCACCGCCTTCGAATTCGTGCATATGAAGGAAATGGACCAGGTCGAGGACGGCCGGATCGAACTGATCGGCCCGGACATCGACACGGTCAACGTCGGCGCGGCCCTGCCGCTCGGCATCGTGGTGGAAATCGCCGGGCGCGCCATGCACTCCGATTTCGAGCCCCTGATCGAGCGCAAGATCCACGACTTCCTGAACTACGCCATGGGCGTCTTTCACATGAGCCAGCGCGATATCATCTGGGTCAGAATCAGCAAGGACGCCTTCGCCAGCGGATTCCGCCTGAAGCACTTCGGCACCATGATCCACGCCCAGATTCATAATCTTTACAGCAAGATCGTGGACAAGGTGCAGGTCAAAATCGTCACCGACCAGGCGAAGGTCGAGGCGGGGCTGCTGGAAGCCCGCAAATCCTACGCGCAGCGCGACGAGCGCATTCTCGGCATGACCGACGAAAGCGTCGACGTGTTCTACTCCTGTGCCCTCTGCCAATCCTTTGCGCCGAACCACATCTGCGTGATCAGCCCGGAACGCCTGGGACTCTGCGGGGCCGTGAGCTGGCTGGACGGCAAGGTGGGTTACGAAATAGACCCCACCGGCGGCAACCGCCCGGTCAAAAAGACCCACGTCATCGACGCGGAAAAGGGCCAGTGGCAGGAGGTCAACGAGTTCGTCTACCAGAGTTCCAACCGGACCATCGAGAAGGTCAGCCTCTACTCGCTCATGGAGGACCCCATGACCTCGTGCGGCTGCTTCGAGTGCATCCTGGCGCTGATCCCGGAAGCCAACGGCTTCATGATCGTCAATCGCGAGTTCAACGGCATGACCCCCTGCGGCATGAAGTTCTCGACACTGGCCGGCTCGGTCGGCGGCGGCAATCAAACGCCGGGCTTCCTGGGCGTGGGCCGTCTTTACGTGCTGAGCAAGAAATTCATCGCGGCCGACGGCGGACTGAAGCGGCTGTTGTGGATGCCCAGGGAACTCAAGGAATTCTACCGCGACCGATTCGGCGCCCGCGCCAAAGAGGTCGGCGTGCCGAATCTGCTGGACCTGATCGCCGATGAAACGGTGGCCACCTCGGGCGAGGAACTGGTGGCGCACCTCATGAAGGTGGGACACCCCGCCCTGGAAATGACCGCTTTGCTGTAAATTACAACCAAAACGAGATTAGTTGGGAGGCTGCCATGGCACTGAAAGCGCTGGATATCTTCAAGTTACTGCCCAAGACCAATTGCAAGAAATGCGGGTGTCCGACCTGTCTGGCCTTCGCCATGAAGCTCGCGCAAAAGCAGACGAGTCTGGACCAGTGTCCGGATGTCAGCGAAGTCTCCAAGGTCGAACTGGCCGGCGCCGCCGCCCCGCCCATCCGGCTGGTCACCATCGGCGCCGGACCGGGCAAACTCGAGATCGGCAACGAGACCGTCCTCTTCCGCCACGAAGAGTCCTTCTATCACACGCCGGGCATCGGCGTCATGGTTTCCGACGCCCTCGATGGCGAGGCCTTGAAAGCCCGCATCGAAGCGATCCGCAAACTGAAATTCGTGCGCGTGGGCCTGTCTATGCAGGTCAACGTCGTGGCCGTCGTCAACGCCAGCGGCCAGGCGGCGCCTTTCGCCAAGGCCGTGCAGGCCGCGGGCACGCTCGATCTGCCCATGGTGCTGATGTCGTCCCAGGCGGCCCATCTGAACACCGTGCTGGCCGCGTGCGCGGACAAGAAGCCCTTGATCCACGCCGCCACCGACGCGACCGTGGACGCCTTCATCGCCCTGGCCAAAACGCACAACTGCCCCCTGGCCGTCACCGCCCCGGACCTCGACAAACTCGCGCCGCTGGTTGAAAAGGCGCGCGCCGCCGGCATTCAGGACATTGTCCTGGATGTCACATGCCCCCGTGTTCCCGACACCCTTCAGGCCCTGACCGCGATCCGGCGCCTGGCGCTCAAGAAGAACATGCGCGTGCTGGGCTATCCCTGTCTGGTCGCCAACAGCACCGTCGATCCGCTGCTGAATGTCGCCGAGTGCGGCATGTTTGTGGCCAAGTACGCCGGCATCGTGCTCACCGAACTCGACCAGCCCGAGCAGTTGCTGCCGCTGCTGACCATCGGCCAGAACCTCTACACCGATCCGCGCAAGCCGATTCAGGTGGAAGCGAAGCTGAACGCGATCGGCGCGGTCACGCCGGACTCGCCGTTGATGATCACCACCAACTTCTCCCTGACGTACTATACCGTCGCGGGCGAGGTTGAGGCCAGCCGCGTGCCGGCCTACATCGGCGTCCTCGACACCGAGGGCACTTCCGTGCTGACCGCCTTCGCCTCGGACAAGCTCACTTCGGAAAAAATCGCGGCCTTCCTGAACTCGGACGAGGTCAAGAGCAAGGTCTCGCACCGCAAGGTCATTATCCCCGGATACATTGCCGTCATGAGCGGCAGTCTCAAGGAGGACTCCGGCTGGACCGTGCTGGTGGGACCTCGGGAAGCCAGCGGCATCTCGAAGTTCCTGAAGACGACCTGGACGAACACTTGAAAACCCATTCCATAACCTTTCTGCCGGATAACATCACCATCAAGGCGGCGGCCGGGAAAAGCGTCCTGGACGCCGCGGTGGCGGCCGGCCTTGCCGTCAACAGCGTCTGCGGCGGCGATGGGGTTTGTGGAAAGTGCCGCGTGCTCGTCAAGTCCGGCAAGGTCACCGCCAAGCCCAACATGTTCCTGGACCGCCGCGAAATCCAGCGCGGCATGGCGTTGGCCTGCCAGACCTTCATTGACGGCGACGTGACGATCGAGGTGCCCTTCGAGTCGCGCGTGGGCGGGGTGCCCCAGTTGGCCACCGAGGATGCCATCCGCTATGGTTCGATCTCGGACTGGGTCGGCGAAGGCGCCCTCTTCCCCCACAATCCCCTCTTCCAAAAGATTTATCTCGAGCTGCCAAAACCGACGATCGGCGATTGCATCTGCGACCAGGAGCGCTTGTACCGTGAAATCCGCCGCAACCTCGATATTCCGATCATGCAGACCGGCCTGGCCATCCTGCAGCGTCTGCCGGATATCCTGAGGCAAAGCGACTGGAAAGTCACCGCCCTGCTGGGCTGGCGCGGCGGGACGGTGGAAGTGGTGGATGTGGAAGCGGGCGACACCTCGGCCGCCAATCTCGGCGTGGCGCTGGATCTCGGCACGACCACGGTCGTGGCACACCTGGTCGATCTGACCACCTCAAAGACGCTGGCAACCAAGGCCAAGTACAATTCGCAAATCACCTTCGGCGACGACGTGATTTCGCGCATCATGTACGGCGCCACGCCCGAACGGCGCACGCAATTGCGCGATGTCGTGGTCAACGACATCAACGACCTGCTCGCCGGACTGGTGGTGGACGCCAAGGTCAAGTTGAACGACGTCTGCATGGTGGCCTGCGCCGGCAACACCACCATGATTCATCTGCTTTGCGCGCTGAATCCGGCCAACATCCGCAAGGATCCGTACATACCCGCCGCCTGCTGTCCGCCCGTCATCCGCGCCGCCGAGGTCGGGATCAAGATCAACTCCCGCGGCCTGCTCGCGACCCTGCCCTCGGTGGCCAGTTATGTCGGGGGCGATGTGGTGGCCGACGTGCTGGTCAGCGGCATGATGCGCTCGCCCGAGCTTTCGCTCCTGATCGACCTTGGCACCAACGGCGAGCTGGTGCTCGGCAATTCGGACTGGCTGGTCTGCTGTTCGGCCTCGGCGGGGCCCTCCTTCGAGGGCGGCGGCATCACCTGCGGCATGCGCGCCACCAACGGCGCCATCGAGCATGTTCAACTGGGAAAAAACGGCGACATCGTTCAGTGCAATGTGGTCGGCGGCGGCAAACCGCTGGGCCTCTGCGGCTCGGGCCTGATCGATGCGGTCGGCGAACTGCTCAAGGCCGGCTGTATCGATCGGCGCGGACGTTTCGATCCGGCGGCCTGCGGCGGGCGCTTGCGCGAAGGCGACAGCGGCGGCCAGGAGTTTCTGCTCTTCCCCGGCGCCGTCACCGCGCTGGGACGCGATCTGGTGCTGACCGAGGCGGACATCAATAACCTGATCCACAGCAAGGGCTCGATCTACATGGCCATGGAATGCCTGCTGGATCATGTCGGCATGAGCTTCGACGATCTCCAGCACGTCTACATCGCGGGCGGGTTCGGGAACTATTTGAAGATCGATCAGGGCATACGCATCGGCCTGCTTCCCGATCTGGACCCCGCCAGGTTCAAGTACATCGGCAACGGCTCCGTGCAGGGGGCCAAGATGGCGCTGCTTTCCCAGGAAGCCCTGAAGAATGTCCAGGACCAGATCGCCGGCGCCATGACCTATCTGGAACTCAGCACCAACCACAAGTACATGAACGAATACAGTTCATGCCTCTTTCTGCCCCACACCAATATCGAGAAGTTTCCATCGCTCATGCCCGCGGCCCAAAAACAAAACGATGCGGCGGCGCCGCGATGAATCTGCGGATTGCACTGGCAGGCAAGGGCGGCACCGGCAAGACCACCATCGCCGCCCTGCTCTGCCGCGCCCTGCGGGCCAGAAACATCAAGCCCATCCTGGCCGTGGACGCCGATCCCAACAGTTGTCTGGCGGACAAACTGGGGTTGAACGTCGAGCGGACGGTCGGGGCGATTCGCGAGGAACTCCGCGCCAACCCCAACGCCAAACCGGCGGGCATCTCCAAGAACGAGTGGATCGAGCGCCAGATCAACGAATCGCTGGTCGAGGCCACGGGCCTGGATCTGCTGGCGATGGGCCGGCAGGAGGGGCCGGACTGCTACTGTTTCATCAACAATCTTTTGCGCGAGTATCTGGGCAAGATCGGACGGCAATACCAGGCCGTTGTGATCGACAACGAGGCCGGGCTGGAACATTTGAGCCGGCGCACCGACGGCCGCGTGGATATCATGCTGGTAATCTGCCAGCCCACGCTCAGCGGCGCCAAAACGGCCGTGCGCATCATGGAACTGGTGCGGACGCTGCACCTCGACATCGGCGGCTGCCATCTGGTCATGAACCAGTGCGAGGGACGGCTTTCCGCCGAGCTGGCGGTCCAGTTCGAACGAACCGGACTGGAAAACCTGGCGATGATCCCGGCCGAGCCGGCCATCGCCGATTACGATGTGAGTGGGCGCTCGGTAAACGATCTGCCGGCAAACTCTCCGGCTGTGGCGGCCGTGGACGATCTGGCGGCGAAGCTTTTAGAAAGGAGCAAGGTATGAGTATTCTTGACGATGCAAAGGAAAAATGGACCGGGACAATCAACGAGGTAACCATCGGGGCCACCAAGCAGGACGGCGGAACGCGCACCTCGGTTGTCACGGTTGGCGGCGCCGGCGCGCTGCCCTTCATGAACTTCGAGGGACCGACTCCGCGCGCGCCCGTGGTCGCGATGGAAATCTGGGACCGTGAGCCGGATGACTGGGCGCAACCATTGGTGGACGCCTTTGGGCCCGTGTTGAAATCCCCCGCCGACTGGGCGCGCAAGTGCGTCGAGGAGTTCGGCGCCGAGATGCTCTGCCTCAAATTGGCGGGCACGCATCCCGACTTCGGCGACGCCACGCCGGCACAGGCGGCGGAAGTGGTCAAAGCGGTGTTGAAAGCGGTCGGCGTGCCGCTGATCGTCTGGGGCTGCGATCACGACGAAAAGGACAACGAGGTCCTGCCCCGCTGCAGCCAGGCCGCCGCTGGCGAACGCTGCCTGCTCGGCGCCGTCAAGGAGGACAACTACAAGACCCTGGTGGCCTCCTGCCTGGCCGACGGACACACCATCCTCGGGTTGAGTCCCATCGACATCAACATCGCCAAGCAGATCAACATCCTGGTCTCCGAAATGGGCCTGCCGCTCAACCGGATCGTGATGTACCCGACAACCGGCGCGCTGGGATACGGCATCGAGTACGCCCACTCGATTCAGGAACGCGGCCGGCTGGCCGCGCTCAGCGGCGACAAGATCATGTCCCTGCCCGTTCTCTGCATGGTGGGCTCGGAAGCCTGGCGCACCAAGGAGGCCAAGGCCAGCCAGCAGGAAAACCCCGCCTGGGGCGACGAAAAGACCCGCGGCATTTACTGGGAGATCGGCACGGCTTCGACACTGTTGCAGGCCGGCAGCGACATCTTGGTCATGCGCCATCCCGCCGCCGTCTCGGCGATCAGGAAAACGATCAGCGAACTAATGGTAAAGTAAAAACAACAAGGAGAAGACTCATGTTTGTCATCGGAGAACGAATCAACGGAATGTTTACGGCCATCGGCGACGCCATTCTGGCCAAGGACCCCCAGCCCATCCGCGCCATGGCCGAGCAGCAGATTGCCGCCGGCGCCAACGCGCTGGACATCAATGTGGGAACGCGCGTTCCGAAAGCCGAGCGCCCCGCGGTCATGAAGTGGCTGGTCGAAAACACGCGGGAGGTGACGGACATCTGCCTGGCGATCGACACCCCCAATCTGGAGGTGATGCGCGTCGGGCTGGAGGCGGCCTGCAGCAAAGGCCGTCCCGGCATGATCAATTCCACCACCGGACAGGCGGACAAGCTGGGCGCCTTCATGAAGCTCGCCAAGGAATTCCAGGCCCGCATCATCGGCTTGTCGATCGACGAAAACGGCGTCGCCTCCACGGCGGACGCGAAAGTCGAAATCGGCATGCGCGTCCTGGCCGCCGCCATGGATGTCGGCATCGCCACCGACGAGGTCTATCTCGACCCCATCACCCTGCCCCTGAACTGCGCCCAGGACGCGCCCGGCATCATGCTGGAAACCATCCGCCAGTTCAAACTGCTCTCCGACCCGGCGCCGCACGTGGTGATCGGGCTGAGCAATCTCAGCCAGGGCGCCACCGAACGCGGGCTGATCAACCGCGCCTTCCTCGTGATGGCCATCCAGGCCGGGCTGGATGCCAGCATCCACGACCCGCTGGACGGGGAACTGATGAACGCCATGATCACGGCTGAGCTCCTGCTCAATAAGATGATCTACAGCGATTCGTATCTGAAGGCCTACCGGCAGCGGTAGAACCGCAGAATACCCTACCGCAGAATGTAGAAGGAAATTGTACCGTTGATGATCCCAACCTTCGACATTCTGAGGTCTTGATTCGGCAATCTGCGTTCCTCCGGGATATGTCCACCGGCGAAACCACCGCCCGCGCCAAGGACGCCAGCAATTCTCATTATGGCCGCTAGAATACGGACGACACGGAGGTCGTCCCTCCA
>JANYBP010000053.1 GCA_025360745.1 bacterium | reverse complement strand
CCATCATTCATGATGGTCATCAATCTGAGGTCTGAGGTCTGAGGTCGAGCAGTTGGACGGGCGGGCGGTTGGACAGTTGGATGGTCGGGCTGAGAATTACTCGCAGAATGAATACGCAATAACCTGCCATGGAAGTCCCTTCTGAAATCCTGCCTTCTGAATTCTGGATACCTAAACTAGCAGACGAAACGATTATCGTCACGGCGCAACAATGCGATCGACAAGGTCGGGAGCCAAACGGCGAAAATCATGCAGATTAAAGGTGTATATCCGGTCGGCCTTGGACTGGCGCGCACATTCAATAAGCAATGCGTCGTAGACCTTGCCGCCTCCAAGACCCCGCCCGACACAATTTGTCACCGCCCGCTCATACAGCTCGGGGGTGATTGTCAGCAACTGGAAATGGCGCTGAATATTGGTAGTTATGATCGCTTGCGCTTCGGAAGGCATGATTCGCGGAACAAGTGGAACCGAGGTCAATGCGGAAAACGTTTCCGGTATGCTGTGCGCTGAAATCACTCCCGCTTCTTTTCCGCTGGCTATGGCCTCAAGAATCGGCCGCGCCCGCTCATAATGAGGATGCTTGCGGATACAGGCCGCCACCAGCACCGACGTGTCGCAAAACACCGTCATCGCCGCAAGCCCAACACCTCCGCATCCCGATGACTGCGAGTCGTCTCGACGGTTTGCGCCAGGTCCCCAACTGCTTCACCTTCATGCACCAATAAACCATTTTCTTCCACCAGACCGGCCTGTTTGGAATGAGATCGCAGAAAGATGCCGTCTGAAACTATTTCCAAATCCAGCTTGTCACCGGCCACAAGATGAAACTGCCGCCTTACGTGCCGTGGCAGGACTAACCGGCCGGCACTATCGATGGGTATTGCGTTCTTCATGGCATCACAATTACCAAATGGCATTGAGAATGTCAATTGCCGCGAAATCGAACAGGAAAACAAGTGTTTCCTAACAGTCTAACAGCCTTCAGTCTATCAACCTGCATCCTGTGGGTGCTGCTGGGTCTATTGATTGTAAGAATCGACGAATTCTGAATCCTGGCTTCTGATATCTGGCTACCTATTCAGGGCGTAGACATCGCTGGCGGTGGACTGGATGCACCAGAAGTCGTCGGACAGGTCGCGCCTGGTCAGGTAATCGTACGGCATCTCGCCGTAACCCTTTCTGCCCCAGCCCTCGCCCCAGGAATTGCGGAACAGCAGTCGTCCGCTCTTTTCGTTATAGCCGACGGCCAATACAGCATGCCCGCCCCGCATGCGCTCCTGGGGTTTGGGCATGCGGATCAGGCCGGTTTTCGCCACGGTCTGGCTCATGACATGCTCGTACACGGAGAAACCGAAAACGAAAGGCATGCCCTGCGCCAGGCACGACTTCATCTCCTCAAGGCTCGTCAAGCGCTGATAGGCGGTGACCGTGTGGCCCCGCGCCTCTCCGTAACAGCGCCTGGCGGGTTTGCGCGCGAAGCGGCCGATGTCGTAGGGCCACAGCTCCTCCTTGCAGGCGCCGAGGTTGACGAGGGTCTTGATGCCCACGCGCAACATGGCGCCGGAATCCTCGCGCACCGTGCCCATCGCCGCGCGCTCGTTGTAGTAGATAAAGAGCCGGCTGAGGTCGCGGAAGCGCGGAGGCATTCCGCCCACCCGCGGGACTTTGAGTTGCAGATACTCCAGCGCGCCCGCCAACGCCTGCGCGGTGCAGGAGCCAAGTTGCCCTTGGTCCTCGACCGGCGAGCAGCCCGCGCGCAGGTCAACCCGGGGCGGCAATTTGACCGGCGCCTTGAAAACCGACCGGAAGAGCACGTCGCGCGAGTCTGGAAGGTCCGGCAGCCAACCGAATTTTTTGGGACTTTTCATTTCAGTGATCTCCGATCTCCGACTTCCGACTTCCGGCTTTTGTCGCCGTCAACGAGCCCCAGGCCGCGTCGTTATTGCGTTCGGATTCGAACGCGGCAAGGCGCGCGTTTTTCCGTTTTGGTCGCATAACTGACAGCGAAAGCATTAACAAACGGTATATACGCGTAAAAATATAGCCGGGAAAGTGCAACCAGACCAGAGCGGTGTTCGGAATGCCGCAAGCCTGGGCTACTGTGAGTGGTTTGGGGAATAAACGGCTGCGGAGCATGGCCCAACGTTCGGAGACGTTGGTTGTTCTGACGATTCTAAAATAGAGGTAAAGGCGGGCGAATTTTCTGCTGTCTTCGGAGGTGGTTGACGTGGCCAGCGCGCGCTGGCAGCCATCGCGAAATAGTTGTGGATCGAGCGGGATTGCGTCCAGGCCGTTTCTTTCACCGGGCAGCGTCGTATTGAGAAGCTGTTCGGTCAGGGATAGCAGGCGGGTGAGGCTTCCGGTGAAACCGATCTCATCCGCCCTTTGATGCACCTTGGTCCAGGTATCGGACTGCCAAACGGTACTACGGGTCAAGTAAACCAAGTCCAGCAATGAACGGAGATTTTTCCAAAGGAGGTGATGATAGGAGGCATGCATCGCGAGGTGCAGGAAGGCGTCGGCGGGCGCTAACATCAACGCTTGGTGGCCTTCCAATTGGAATGGCGTTGCATGCTGCCAGAAATCGTCAAGCACTCGCGACGGAATGTCACGCCACAAACCATAATGAACTTCCACGTGCTTCTTTTCGGCATGGTGGTAGGCAAAGTGAATGATGTTCTTTTCCGCGTTTTCATCGACATCATAACCGAGCCCACACATGATGCGCTGCATGGTGAGCAGGTCGGTGGGATGGACGAGGATGTCAATATCAGCCAGTACGCGTTCGGCGGGGTCGGAGTAGATGCCGGCGGCGAGGAGGTGTGCCCCTTTGAGTACGATGACTGGCAAACCGACGGCGTTGGCGTGTTCGAGTATCTCGGCGAGTTCGCTTAGGCCGCGGATGTTGGCGATGGCGTTGAATAGATAATGTTTCTTGAGGAGGGGAAGGAGTGGAGTGAGTGGTGAGTGGTGAGAATGCTGAATGTTGAATGCTGAATGTTGAATACCGAATGGGGTGGGGGAGGACAAGGACGAGGACGGAGGACGGAGGTCGGAGGGTGAAGGGTGGGGAGAATGCTGAATTTCGAATTCTGAATTCTGAATTCTGAATTCTGAATTCTGAATGTTGAAGTGGGTGTAGAACCAGGGGGCCAGGCCGTGATGGGCGGCGAAAGGCCAGAATTCGGCCCAGTGGGCGGACGTAAGCGGAGCGATGCGTGCGAGGAAGTCAGTGGGGTTGATGGCGCCGAGGGTTTGTGCCCAGTCGTACCAGAGGGAAAGGCGGCTGTTGGGAGGGAAGGGGGACATGAAAGAAGGGGTGAATCGGTGAGTCGGTGAATCGGTGAGACGGTGAGTCGGTGAAGCGGTGAAGCGGTGAATCAACTTTTGAACGTATCGTAGTGTTTGGCGCCTTCCGACTTCTGATCTCCGGCCTCCTGATAGGCGGGATGGGCGGCGTTCATGCGAAATGACTTCCTGATCCGTTTTTCCAGTTCCTTCTGACGAGCCGCATGAGCGGGATCGCAGGTGTCGATCGAGGCTTCGATAAAATCGGCGTATTCATCCATGGAAAGCCGGGGCGGGAAGATAATCGATCTCGAACGTGATCCTATCATGGCGTTCTCAGAGCCCCGACCTGTCCGCGGATTAGTTCAAATGCCTTGGGCGATCCGAATTGGTTGCAGAGCGGGCGGATGTCCGATTCCATGTCCAGGTTGTGCAGCACGATCAAGTAGGCGATGTCGGCCAGATCTTTGCCCATGCGCCGGGCAATGTCCTGGGATAAAGCGAAGATTTTCATCGCCAGCAGGTCATTGAGCGCCGGAACTTCGATGTCATACCCATGTATTTTGACGGTGAGGGCATTAATGAGAAGTTTTCGCATCGTATCTTCATTTACCCGAAGGAAGTCCACGCGTAGCGGCGAGTCCGGGATGCTGAAGAAAACGGCGTTTTCGTCGATCACGATGTTTGTAAACCCTGCCTGCATCATGATCGGTTTCACGACTTCAAGTTGTTCCGAAACAATCATGAAATCCACGTCCAAGGTGTTGCGTGTATAACCGTGATAATTGACGGCCCATCCGCCGATTAGGATGCAATCCACGCCTGCCGCCGCGAGTTGGCGGGAGGCGATTTCGAAAATGGATTCGAAATTCATTGTCGAAGAGCGAGGTTATAGCCGACCCGAGATAAGGTCTTTACTCAAAGCCGACTTGATGTCGAAGATAACCACGTCTTTCTTGCTGAATCCGGTGAAATCGATTTCGCGGAAGCGCTCGTGGGCGACGGCCAGCACAACGGCGTCCATGGCCGCTTGCGTTTCTACGTCCGGCAGCGGGCTTAGTTCCAAGCCGTATTCATGGCGGACGTCCGCGGCATCGGCCCAAGGATCGTGGATCGTCACATTGCAGCCGTAATCCTGCAGTTCGCGGATGACGCCGATGACTTTGGAGTTGCGGATGTCTGGGCAGTTTTCCTTGAAGGTGAGTCCCAGCACCAGGACGCTGGAACCCTGGACTCTTTGTCCCTTTTGGATCATCAGTTTGACGATCCGATTGGCGACATGCGCCGGCATGTTGTCGTTGAGCCGCCTGCCCGCCAGGATGATTTCGGGATGATAGCCCAGGGACTCGGCCTTGTGCGTCAGGTAATAGGGATCGACGCCTATGCAATGTCCGCCGACCAGGCCGGGACGGAAGGGAAGAAAATTCCACTTGGTGCCAGCGGCTTCCAGCACATCCAGCGTGTCGATGCCCATGCGTTCGAAGATCAGCGACAGTTCGTTGACGAAGGCGATGTTGATGTCGCGCTGGGAGTTTTCGATGATCTTGGCGGCCTCGGCGACCTTGATGCTGGGGGCCAGGTGCGTGCCGGCGGTGATGATGGAACTATAGAGTTCGTTCACCGCCCTGGCCACTTCAGGGGTCGAGCCGGAGGTTATTTTTCTGATTTTGGTGACGGTGTGGACCTTGTCGCCGGGATTGATGCGCTCGGGACTATAGCCGCAGAAAAAGTCCTGGTTGAATTTCAGGCCGCTGAATTTCTCCAGCACGGGCACGCAGTCATCCTCCGTGCAGCCGGGGTACACGGTGCTTTCGTAAACGACCACGGCGCCGGGCCTGAGGGCCTTGCCGACGGTTTCGCTGGCCTTGATCAGCGGGGTCAGATCGGGACGGTTGTATTCGTCTATCGGCGTGGGGACCGTGACGATGAAAAAATCGCTCGGCCGGATGTCGTCTATACTGTTCGAGAACGAGAGGTGGCCGGCGGCCTTGAGATCGGCGGCACTCACTTCGAGAGTGCGGTCATGACCATCCCGCAGTTCGGCCAGTCGGCGGGGATCGATATCGAAGCCCACGACGGTATATTTTTTGCCGAACTCGACGGCGAGCGGCAGTCCGACGTAACCAAGACCGATGATGGCGACTTTTTTTGTCATGGTGGAGAATACTGAATACTGAATACTGAATGCGGAATGTTGAATGCGGAATGCTGAATGTTGAATGTCGAATGGGGGATAAGGGAATGAAATGATGGATCAGGTAACGACTTTTGAATTGTTGTGCTTGGCGGTCATAATGCTTGCTTTGAAGATGCGGATCAATTCCTCGGTTTCGCTTAGAACGGGAGCTAAGTCCGCTTGATTCAGCAGTGCCCTGCGAGCAATGATGCGAAGCCAGATGCGCGATTCCCGAAGCTCTTTGAGACAAATTCCCATTTTGTGCAAAAAATCTTGTTTAGACTCCGCTGCTTCCGCTTCTCCGTAGTTTGGCGCAGAAGAAGTCCCGGATCGGAGCAACTGTGCGGCAATATGGTTGCCGGCACGCGAACTGGGCAAAGACTCGGTCAACGCGATGACTGAGGCCGCGTACGTCACCAGGCGCTCTTCCAAATCATATTCCCGTTCGACATTCGACATTCAAAATTCTCCATTCAATATTCTGGTTGCCCGCCGCCGGCTCCCTCCGCCCGGGCGCGGAGGTAGTTGGCGTACGGGCTTTTGCCCATTTGGATGGCGGCGGCGACGAGGGCGGCGGGGGTGATCCAGTGGTTTTCGAGGGCGATTTCTTCGATGCAGGCGATCTTGAGCGCCTGGCGATCCTGGATCGCGCGGACGAAGGCGGTGGCGTCGGCCAGGGAATCCTGCGTGCCGGTGTCGAGCCAGGCGACGCCGCGGCCGAGGCGTTCCACGGTGAGTTCGCCGCGTTGAAGATAAAGGCGGTTGAGGTCGGTGATTTCCAGTTCGCCCCGGGCGCCGGGTTTGAGCGTGGCGGCGAGGTCGCAGACCTGGCCGTCATAGAAATAGAGTCCGGGAATGGCGAAGGGGCTGCGCGGGGTGGCGGGCTTTTCCTCGATGGAGATCGCCTGGCCGGTGGCGGGATCAAATTCGATCACGCCGTAGCGCTCGGGATCGCGGACCTGGTAGGCGAAAACCCGCGCGCCGGAAGTCAGCTTGGCGGCGCGGCGCAGGAGCGTGGGGAGCCCGTGCCCGTAGAAGATATTGTCGCCGAGGATCAGGCAGCCGGGGCCGCCGGCGAGGAAGTCGCGGCCGATCAGGAAAGCCTGGGCCAGACCTTCGGGACGCGGCTGCTCGGCGTAGGCGAAGCGCATGCCGAGCGCGGCGCCGTCGCCGAAAAGTTCGCGAAAAAGCGGCAGGTCGCGGGGCGTGGAGACGATCAGCACGTCACGTATGCCCGCCAGCATCAGCACGCTGAGGGGATAATAGACCATGGGTTTATCGTAAACCGGCAGCAATTGCTTGCTGACGACACGAGTCAGGGGGTGCAGGCGGGTGCCGGCGCCGCCGGCGAGTAAGATGGCTTTCATGTTAGTCGCTTTTATCGTGTTCGCCGATTCTCGTCAGTTCGTCGAAGTCGATCCGGTCCTTGGGACGATCGGCTTCTTGTTTGGCGCGCAACAGGGCGCGGCGGCTGATTACGGGGATACGCATGCCCCATAACTCTGCAAACTGTAAATCAGCAAAGACGCCGTCCTTTGATTCTGAAGAGATCGATGTAAGCAGGTCAATCTGGTTGGGTTGCACACCGAGCGTAACCACTGCGCCATTCCTGGTAAACGATGTTTCCGGGATGCCGGCGCCGCCAAACCCGAATGCCGCCAAAGCCCGCATTGTTTGCGCAGCATTCTCTGTCGAAGGATAGATAAGAATATCCAAATCCATGGTTGTGCGAATGAAGCCGTAGTAACTCACCGCAAATCCACCGCAGAGCGCAAATTTGACTTTGTGCTGTACTTGAGAGTACCGAGTTCTGGCCGTTATGATGGCTCTGAATGTTTGCCCTGTAAAGTTTTGAGTTGAGAGAGTTTCAGTGCGAGATCGACCCAGCGATCCATGAGCTTCCGGAACCGCTTGAAGTTGGCCGTCTCGCGTC
>JANYBP010000098.1 GCA_025360745.1 bacterium | reverse complement strand
ACCCGCACACGCAACTTAAAAAAGAGGGTAGGTCTGTAGCCAAACGTTTTGCCGCATGAAAACAGCGAAAGCATTGGGGTTTTCAATGCGTCGCACCCAGAAAAAGGCGACTTTCAAGGTCGAATAGCGAAAGTCCGGCTAGCGGCCATAATGAGAATTGCTGGACGCAAAGTCGGACTTGTGCCGCATGACGGCGTCTGATAAAATTCGCGAGTATGAAGTTTCTCGGACGGCTGATATTGTCGGTGGCATGCGTCGCCGGGATTGCGATGGCGGGCGCGGACGATCCCTCGCAGGAACTGGCCAGCCATTTCCGTCCGCTCAAGCCCACGGTCTGCCTGACCTACAGTGTGACATACAGCATGCTTTCCCTGGAATTGTGCCAGATGGCCGAGGCGAACCTGATGGTCACCGAGGGCGTCTGGAAGGGCGCGGGTGGCGACCGGCCGGCCTGCCTGGCGGTCTTCCGCGTCGACACCCCGGATACAACCGGGATCACCTGCCGGGTGGTTCTGCATAATGCGATGACGGCCGTCATGGCCACCGCCCCCGGCGTGGAGCCGTTGCGCTACGTGAAGCAGATCCGCGAATCCTTCCGCGGCATTTTCAGCGATACCAAGACCTCGATTGACGAATCCTACGACCTGGAAGGGGAGACCGCGCGCTTCCGGCGCGACGACCATATCGCCGGCGTGGTCTCCACCAACCTGATCGGCGTCGGCTCGGACGCCGACCAGCGGCGCAGCATGCTCAACCTCCTGGGATTGTTTTTCGGATTCGGCGGTCCCGGTGGGGACGCCACGGAGCCCATGTGCGTGAAACTGATCACCGAGGGCGCCATGGTGTCCTACGAACTGCGCGCCGACGCCAAACAGGAAGAACTCAACGTCATGGGGCACGACTTGTCGGCGCGGCGCGTGCGCGCCCGCCCCGCCGCCAACAGCAACGGCCGTGGCAAGGCCTTTACGCTGTGGGCGGCCAACTTGAGCGCGATCACGGAAAAGTCCGGCTTGACTGGACTTCTGGATGTCACCAGCCGCAATCTCAACTGGCAGCAGGTGCCGGTGATCACGCAAACCGGCCTGCGGATAGGCTCGATCCGCTGCACCCTCAGCGGAATTCGCATGATTCCGAACGGCCAGGCCGTCGCGTTCAATCAGCCGCAACTCTAACCTTCCGACCCTACTCCGTCCGGCGGCGCAGCAACAAGCCGATCGCGATGCCGATCGCCAGCACGCCAACGACCGTGACCGCCATCAATTTCCAATTGCCGCTGTGGCCGGAGGAAACAGGCGCGGGCGGCGCCGTGCTCGCGGGCGCGTTCGATACGGCCACCGCGTTGGTCGCCACCGGAGGAAGCGGTGGCGGCAGCGGAGGCAGAGCGGCAAACCCGCGGGCCAGCAATTCTTTCGCGGCCTTGTCGCGCGCCAAGCGATCGGCGCTGCCGAGTATCACAACAATCACCCGGCGCCCGGCGCGCTTGGCGGTAATCGCCATCGAATAGCCCGCCTCCCGCCACCAGCCCGTCTTGAGCCCGTCCACGCCATCCACAAACCCCAGCAGATGATTGTGCGTCCGCAGTTCGGTGACCCCGCCGCGAAAACCCTTTACCCTGGTCGAGGTATAGCGCAAAACGTCCGGCCGTTTAACCAGCGACAAGGACAACAGCGCCAGATCGCGCGCCGTGGAAACGTCGGGCAGTTGTCCCGCGGCGGGCGGCAAACCGTGCTCGGAATTGAAGTGCGTGCGGGTCATACCCAGCGCGGCGGCGCGCTGGTTCATGAGCGAAACGAACGCCTCCTTCGATCCCGCCACATGAATCGCCAGCGCCGTTGCCACGTCGTTGGCCGACTTCACCATCAGCGCGTAGAGCATGTCGTCCAGCGTGAACTCTTCGTTCTCTTTAAGCCAGACCTGCGATCCGCCAACCTTGGCGGCCTCCTTGGTCACATGCACCATGTCGGTCAAATGCAACGTACCCTTGTCGAGATGATCCAGGACCACCATCAATGTCATGAGTTTACAGACGCTGGCCGGCCAGCCGGGCGCGTCCGCATTGATTTCCACGAGCGTCTTGCCGCTGTCGGCATCGGTCACGATCGCGCCGATGTAGGGATTGCGCGCCACCGACTTGAGCGCCGCCTGCGCCGTTACCGACAGCCCCGCCGCCACCGCCGCCACCGCCAACCACCGGCCGATTGTCATTCGCATGCTGCCTCTTTTTTCGAAATGTTTCCCACGCCGCTTTTGCTATCATAATGCCTCGCGCACGGCAAGCCGTGGGAAGGTGTTCAGTGTTTGGATATAAAGTCATGCAACGACGTGTTTCAACCTGGCGCGCCGCCGGGGCCATCGCGGGCCTGACGGCCCGCGAAATGTTGCGGGAACCGGTCTGCCTGCTGCTGATCCTCAGCGCGCTACTGGCCAGCCTGGTGCTGCCGATGCTGACCGCGCATCAGATGGGCGGTCAGGCGCGGCTGGCGCGCGAGGGCGCGCTGGCCTTTCATTTGCTCTTCGGTCTGCTGCTGGCCGCTTATGGCGCGCAGGCCACCATGGGCCGGGCTCTGGTCAGCGGCGCCGCCAGCCTGGTTGTCGTCCGCGGCCTCGGTCGCGCCGGTTATCTGGCCGCCACCGCGCTGGGCATGCTGGGCGTCCTGTTGCTGTTTTCCGTCAGCGCCAGCGCCACCGCCGTGTTGACCGGCGAGGCGGCGCCTGAGGACTTCACTTACAACCGCCTGGCCGTCGGCCTGGCGCTCGGCGCGCCGCTGGCGGCCCTGGCCGCCGCCGCGCTGGGTTCGCGCCTGGGCCGACGCTCGTTTGTGGCCGACGCCACGCTCGGACTCGCGGTCGCCCTGCCGGCCGCGGCCCTGCTGGCCAGTTCGCTGGATACGGCGGGGCACTGGACCGGACTCGCCGCCGCCTGTCCCGCCAGTGTGCTGGCCGACGGACTGCTGGTCACGCTGGCCTTTGTCCCCGCCGTCTTTTTGGCGCTCGCGCTGGCCACCCGGCTGGCCGCTCCCGCGTTGTTTGCCTGCATGCTGGCCGTGCTCGCCGGCGGACTGGTGGTACGCCCCGTCGCGGCGGCCGCCCCGCCCGCCTATGCCGCACTGTTGCGCGCGGCGCTGCCCGATTGGCAGATATTCTGGTCGGCGGGCGAGATCGCGGGCGGTGGCGCGCTGGCCGCCCTGCCCCACGCCGCCGTCTATGCCGCCATGCTCGCGCTCGCCTGGGGCTTGACCGGAACGCTGCTTTTACGTTCGAGAACACTGTAAGAAGGTGGAGGGTGGAAGGTGGAGGGTGGAAGGTGGAGGGTGGAGGGACAGACGGATGGCAAAACTGAATTCGTTTCGAGATTTAAGGGTGTACCAGGAACTGCGTCGGTTGCACCTGGCGGCACACGAGGAGAGTCTGCGTTTCCCAAAGTTCGAGATGTATGAACTTGGCTCTCAACTAAGACGCTCTTCAAATGCAGCTTGTGCGATCCTTGCGGAAGGTTGGGGCAGTAGTCACACCAACATCTATCTTGAAGCGATCAACCGGTCCAAAGGGGAGTTGCGCGAGACTCAGCACCATCTCGACATGGCCCACGCCAAACGCTATTTCGATCAGACGCGGTGGGCCGAGTTCGATTCCGCCTACGAGGTGTGCGACAAGATGCTGGAGCGACTCCACGAACGACTCAGCGAATGGAAGGGAACGACGCGGACTGGTTACGAAGTCCGGGAAGACACCAGTTGCTATGGCGCATACGGATATGCCGGTGAGTGGGCAGCCCTCGTAGAGCTCACGGCGAACGTGATGCACGAATTCGCTCTTCCCCCCTCCACCATCCACCTTCCACCTCCCACCCCCCCACCTTTGGTAGTTACACCAGGAGACTATAAATGACGCTCTCCCCTCCTGTCGTTTCCGTCCGCGATCTTACGCGCACCTTTCGAGATTTCTGGGGACGGCCGGTCTCGCTGGCCCTGCGCGGGATCTCGTTCGAGATCCAGTCCGGCGAAGTCTTCGGCCTGCTCGGTCCGAATGGTTCCGGTAAAAGCACCACGCTCAAGGCCATTCTGGGACTGCTGCGTCCGAGTTCGGGAAGCGTGCGGGTTTTCGGACGCGAGCCCGACGACCGCGCCGTTCGCGAGCGCACCGGTTACCTGCCAGAGGAGTCCTATCTCTACCGTCAACTGACACCGCGCGAACTGCTGCGCTTTTTCGCCAACCTGCAGGGCCTGCCGCCCGCCACCGCCCGCGAACGCGGCGAACAACTGCTGGAGATGACCGGCTTGAATCACGCCGCCGACCGGCCGATCCGCGAATTTTCCAAGGGCATGGCCCGGCGCGTGGCGCTGGCGCAGGCGTTGCTGGGCGATCCGGAACTGTTGCTGCTCGACGAACCCACCTCCGGGCTCGACCCCCTCGGCTGCCGCCAGGTCAAGGATCTGATCCTGACCCTCGCGCGCCGCGGCACCACCGTGCTGGTATCCTCGCACCGCATGGCCGATATGCAGGACGTCTGCGGGCGGGTGGCGATTCTGCTCCATGGCCGTATCATGGTCAGCGGCGCCGTCAGCGAACTTTTGCGTGTGGACCATACCTGCCGTCTGACCTTTCCGGAGCCCGCGCCGGACGAACTGGCGGCCATCCAGGAACTGATTCGCGCGCGCACCGGGGCGGAGGCCGGACTGGACCATCCGGCGCGCAGTCTGGAAACCTTCTTCGTCGAGACGGTGCTGGATGCCGATCATGCCGAGGCGCGCCCCTCCGGATCGCGCCCGATGACCGAACTGGCCCCATTCCTGCGGGGGACGCCGTGATGCCGGAAAACGCCGCCCATTCCGCGGATCAAGCGACGCCGGCGGACGATCGCGCCGCGTCCATGCCCGACTGGGTCGATCCGCGCCCATGGCTGCCAATGGCGCGACACGCCACGGCGGACGACGTCGAACGCGCCTTATGCGCCGTTTCGCCGGACGAAAACACACTGGCGGCGCTGCTCTCGCCCGTCGCCGCGGCGTCGTTCATGGAACCCATGGCCCGCAAGGCGCAGATGCTTACGCGCGAACACTTTGGCCGCACCATCGGACTCTACGTGCCGCTCTACCTCTCCGACTATTGCTGCAACGGCTGCGTCTATTGCGGTTTCGCCGCCGACCGTCACCAGCAGCGGCGCTGTCTGACGCCTGAAGAAATCCGCGCCGAACTCGCCGCCATCGAACGCGAGGGGTTCGAGGAAATTTTGCTGCTGACCGGCGAACGCATGCCCCAGGCGGATTTCGCCTACCTGCGCGAGGCCGTGGCCGAGGCCGCGCGCCGCTTCCACCTGGTCACGGTCGAGGTCTTTCCGATGAGCACGGACGAATACCGCCAACTCGCCGCGGCGGGCTGCACCGGCGTCTCGATCTATCAGGAGACCTATGACCCGGCGCGCTACCTCGAACTGCACCGCTGGGGTCCCAAACGCGACTACGCCAACCGGCTGGCGACACCCGGCCGCGCGCTCGCCGGCGGACTGCGCAGCGCCGGACTCGGGGCCTTGCTGGGACTCAACGATCCGCAATTCGAAATGCTGGCGCTCTATCGTCACGCCCGCCATCTGCAGCGCACCTGCTGGCAGGCCGGAGTCGCGCTGGCCTTCCCCCGCATCCGGCCGCAGGCCGGCAACTGGCAGCCGCCCAATCCCGTCAGCGAACGCGCGCTGCTCCAGATTCTGCTGGCCTTCCGCATCGTCTGCCCCGACATGCCGCTCACGCTTTCGACCCGCGAGCGCCCCGGCTTCCGCGATGGCGTGGCCGGCCTGGCCGTCAACAAGATGAGCATCGGCAGCCGCACCACCGTGGGCGGCTATGCCCAAAATGCCGTAAACGAGATCGGCCAGTTCGTCATCAGCGACGACCGCGAGATCGCCGCCTTTCTCGCCGCGCTGAGCGGCAAGGGGCTGCAGCCGGTCTTCAAAAACAGCGAATCGGTTTACCGCAACGCGAGCTGACCCATGCCTCAAACATCGCCGCATGCCGAACGCATGGCCCGCTTCCGCGCGGCGGGCCTCTATCTGGTCACCTCCGGGCCGCTCTCCGCCGGACGCTCGACGGAGACGATCGTGCGGGCGGCGCTCGATGGCGGCGCGCGCCTGATCCAGTTGCGCGAAAAGGAACTCTCCGCGCGGGCTTTAACCGCGCTCGCGCAGCGCGTGCGCGCCCTCACCGCGGCCGTCGGCGCGCTGCTGCTGATTAATGACCGGCTGGACGTCGCGCTGGCCGCCGGCGCCGACGGCGTGCATCTCGGCCAGGACGATCTGCCGATCGCCGACGCCCGGCGTCTCGCCCCCGACCTGATTCTGGGCGCCTCCACGCACGATATCGCCGAGGTGCGCGCCGCCGAGGCCGCCGGCGCCTCCTATGTCAACATCGGTCCGCTTTTCCCCACCGGCACCAAGCGCTGGACCGGCGCTTTTCTCGGCATCGAAGGCCTGCGCCGCATCGCCCCGCATGTCAATCTGCCCTTCACGGTCATGGGCGGCATTAAACAGGCTCACATTCCGGAGTTGCTCTGCGCCGGCGCGCAAACCATCGCCGTCGTCACCGCCATCACCGCCGCCGCCGATCCACGCGCCGCCGCCGCCGCCCTGCTGGCGGAGATTCGCAAACGGAACTCTGTGTCATAACCAATCGCACCCACATCGAGGAGAACAAATGAAGAAATCCAGCCGTCAGATCGTTAAGACCCCGCTCACCCCATGGTCGAAGGCCGCGCTCGCGGCCTGCGACTGGTTCGTCAATTCCCAGGTCATACAGCAGCGCCCATACTGGGACGCCAACCACGGACGCTTCTGCTACAACGTCCACATTGCGACCGGCACAAAGGTGCTGGGACTTTCCTGGACGCAGGGGCGCGCGATCATGTGCCTGCTCTCCGCTTACGAACGCAGCGGACGGGAAGAATATCTCGAGGCGGCGCGGCAGGGGGTGAACTATATCAAGATTCTCCAGAATCTCGACCGGCGCAACCCGCTGTCCTACGGCGGGATGCACGAAGAAACACCGCATTCGCCCTATGCCTACCCGCGCGACGCCATCGAGGCCGTGGACGGTCTGCTACAGTGGCATGCGGTGACCGGCGATCGGGACGCGCTCGAACGGGCACTGCTGTTCTTCGACTGGTTCAAGCGCAATGCCGTCACAGACTATGCGGATTTCGGATTCTGGATCAAGGGCTCCGTGCATTTCGACGTCAAGGCGGTTATCGGAGAACGCTTCACCAGGCCCATTTCCTGCATGATGGGGTGCGGCACGATTCTGGCCCACGCCTATGCCGCGACCGGCAAGCCCTGGTTCCGGACCACGGCCCTGCAACTGGCCGATTCGATTGTGCGCCGCTACCATGCCAGCGGCGCCGGTCCGCTGCGTGAAGCCGCCCGCATAGGTCGCATGTCCCACCATACCAGCGCCGACGGCGCCATCTTCAACGACGACGGCGGCGGGGTCAGTCTGCTGAACGCCTACAAGCTTTCCAGGAATCCAAAGTATCTGGAGGCCGCGATCGCGAACGCCGAGTTCTACCGGCAGCGCAAAGAGCCGCTGCCGATTTTCAGCGGCATTGGCTCCGTCGCCAACTTCCTGCTGGAGGTGGACCACCTCACGCGCCGCACCCGCTACCGCGCCGCCGCCGAAAAACTGGCGCGCCAGTTACTGCGGCTACAGGTGAAGCGCGGCGGAAAAATGGCCCAAGGCGCCTTTCGCGGCGAGGACGAGGGCGGCAAGTGGTATTATCCGGGAGCGGCCAACGCGGATTTTGTCACCACGCGCGTCACCGCCTATTCCGTGCTGACGCTCTTCAAAATGGAAGGGGTCGTCTGGCCGCGCGGCTATTCCACGCGCTTCTAACCTTTACCGTTCACTGTTTACTGTTCGCTTCGCCCCGCGCTCCTCCGGCCAGCGGGCCGTCACCGTCAGGGCGATGCCGCCGCGGGGATTGAAAACGCCGCGAACGCTCAGCCGGCGCGGACGTATGGCGCGCACGATATCGTCCAGCACGCGATTGACCACGGCCTCGTGGAAGGAGGGCTGCGAGCGGTAACTGAACAGATAGAGTTTGAGCGCCTTGCTTTCCAGACACAATTTGCCGGCCACATACTCGATCTCGATCCTGCCGAAGTCGGGCTGGCCGGTGATGGGGCAGAGGCAGGTGAATTCCGGGCAGTCGAAGCGGATCAGATAATCCCGCCCCGCATAGCGGTTGGGAAAGGCCTCCAGCCTGGCTTCCTCCGGGCTTGCCGGGTAGTGGGTATGACCGGCGCCCAGCAGATGCAGTTTGCCATCCGCCGTTGGCGCCGCTTTGGCTTGCCGACCATTCGATCTGTTTTTTTTCATCAGCCGCATCCTCCGCATGCCTTTACTATAAGCCCGCAACCCGTCCGACGGCAATGCCGCGCTCGAGGCGCAGAGTACGCCGATAGGCGATGTGCGCTCTCAAATGCTATCCTGAGAACACATGACCACCACGGCCACGCTCTCCGCCAGGGCGAACGCATCATGACTATGGACAGCGTGCGCCCTTGGCAGCCAAGGTTGCGGCTAACGAAATTACACCACGAAGAGCACGAAGTTCACGAAGCCAATCTGATTTGCTGCTGGCGCCTGCATCCCTGTCCGCCAAAACCCGCTTCCAATCTCCCCCTTATGTCCTTTTTCTTCGTGACCTTCGTGTTCTTCGTGGTGAGTCATCCCGCTCCCAAGCGATGATGCGTTTGCCCTGCGCTCTCCGCTTCCGCCGCTTGCATGAAGGGCCGTGAGCGCGGTATTGTATCTGCATGCTCCGTTCCCTGCGGGTCAAGAATCTGGCGCTGGTGGAGGAAGTCACGGTTGAGTTCCAACCGGGCTTGAACGTCATCACCGGCGAAACCGGCGCCGGCAAGTCCGTGCTGGTCGGCGCCCTGGGTTTGCTGCTCGGCGACCGCGGCGACCGCGCCCTGGTGCGGGCGGGCGCCGAACAGTGCCAGGTCGAGGCGACTTTCCAACTCGCCGATTCCGGCCCGGTCGATCAGCGACTCGACGAGAGCGGCCTGGCCCCCTGCGAAGACGGCCAACTGATCGTCCGCCGCACGGTTGCCGCCTCCGGCACGGGCCGCAACTGGGTCAACGATCAGCCCGCCACCGTGCAACTGCTCAAGGCAATCGGCGACCGGCTGGTGGACATGCATGGGCCGTACGATCACCAGTCGCTTCTGAACGCCGGCTTCCAGCTCGATCTGCTGGACTCGTTCGGCCACCTTTGGGAGGCGCGCGCGGCCTATGAGAAGATTTACGAGGAACAGCGGGCGCTGCGCGAGCAACGCTCCGCGCTCGAAACGGACGACGGCGAACTGGCCCGCCAATTGGACCTGCTGTGTTACCAGATCAAGGAAATCGAAAGCGCGGTCTTGATCGAAGGCGAGGACGAGACGCTGGCGCGGGAGCAGACCGAGGTCGCCAATGCCGCACGCATTCTCGAACTCACCGACTGCGTCAACAACATGCTGCTGGAGGACGATGCCTCCGCCTTCAACGGCCTCGCCACGGCCCAGAAGGCGCTGATCGAACTGGCGCTGCTGGTCCCCGACGCCGCCGAGTGGCGCGACGAAGCCCGCGATCTGGCGGTCCGCATGCAGGAGCTTACCCGCGGCGTGACATCCTTCGCCCAACGCATCGAGGCCGACGCCGGACGCCTGCAATGGCTGGAAACGCGCATGGCGCTTTATCACCAGCTTAAACAGAAATACAAACCCACGGTGGCGGGGATTCTGGAGTTTTTGGACCGTGCCAAGACGCAGGCGCACGAGTTGGAAACGCGCAACGAACGGATCGCCGAGCTCGATGACCGCCTGCAAAAAGTCGGCGCCCGCCTCGTCAAGACCGGCGCCACGCTTTCCAAGACGCGCCGCGAAGTCGCCGCGCGGCTGGCCGGCGCGATCACCAAGGAATTGCGCGACCTGGGTTTCGCCCACGGCGTCTTCGCCGTGGAACTAGAAGCGCTGGCGGAGCCGGGGGCGGCGGGACTCGACGCGATCGAGTTCGGCTTCGCCCCCAACGCTGGCGAACCGATGCGTCCGCTGCGCGCCATCGCATCCAGCGGCGAGATTTCGCGCGTCATGCTGGCCTGCAAGAGCGTGCTGGCCGATCACGACTCGATTCCGATCCTGGTCTTCGACGAAATCGACGCCAATGTCGGCGGCGAAATGGGCAACGCCATCGGCGCCAAACTGGCCGCCGTCGGCCGGCATCACCAGGTGCTCTGCATCACCCACCTGCCGACCGTCGCCGCCTGCGGCGCCACGCACTTCGTGGTGGACAAGAGCGTCAGCGCCGGGCGCACGCGGACACAGATTCACCCCGTGGTCGGCGACGCCCGCATTGACGAACTGGCCCGCATGCTGGGCGGCCGCGACCAGACCAGCGTCACCCTGCGCCACGCCAAAGAACTGCTGGCGCGCCATCCGGCCTGAATCACGATCTGAGACACCCCATTACCTGCCATCGTAATTTTACGCGACGATAGGAGTATAACATGCAATACACGCCCAGCGCCGACCGTTACGAGTCCATACCCTATGTCCGCTGCGGGCGCAGCGGGATGATGCTGCCGACGCTCGCGCTGGGGCTCTGGAACAATTTTGGACATGTGGATATTTTGGAGAACAGCCGGGCGATGTTGCGGCGGGCCTTCGATCTCGGCATCACGCACTTCGATCTCGCGAACAACTACGGCCCGCCGCCGGGCTCGGCCGAGGAGAACTTCGGGCGGCTGCTGCGCGAGGATTTCAGTTCGTTGCGCGACGAACTGGCGATCTCGACCAAGGCCGGCTGGCGCATGTGGCCGGGGCCGTATGGCGATTGGGGTTCGCGCAAGAATCTGCTGGCCAGTCTGGACCAGAGTCTGGGGCGCATGGGACTGGAATATGTGGACATCTTCTACTCCCACCGGCCCGATCCCAACACGCCGTTGGAGGAGACCATGGGCGCCCTCGACTCCGCCGTGCGCCAGGGCAAAGCGTTGTATGCGGGAATTTCGCAATATCGTCCCGAACAGGCGGCGGCGGCGATTAAGCTGCTGCGCCAAATGGGTACGCCCTGCCTGATTCACCAGCCCTCCTATTCGATTTTAAACCGCTGGATCGAGGGCGGACTGCTCGATCTGCTGGAACGCGAGGGCGTGGGCTGCATCGCCTTCTGTCCGCTGGCACAGGGGGTGTTGACCGACAAGTATCTGAACGGCATTCCAGCCGATTCCCGCGCCGGACGGGCGACCGGTTCCCTGCGTCCAAAGGACATCACGGAGGAGAAACTGGCGCGCGTTCGCGAACTCCAGAAACTGGCCAAGGCCCGCGGACAGACCCTGGCGCAAATGGCGCTGGCGTGGGTCTTGCGCGATCCGCGCGTAACCTGCGCGCTGATCGGCGCCAGCCGGGTATCGCAAATCGAGGAAAATGTCGCGGCGCTCAAGAACCGCGCCTTCTCGCCCGAGGAAATCGCGGGCATCGACGCCTTGGCGCCGGCGTAATTAGACAGAATTCCAAATGGCCAAGGTTTGCGACATGCCTGAGACATCGCCGCCCATCGTGGAATTATTGTCCACGCCTGACGATCTTAAGCGCGGGCGCGTCACCGTATGGAACAAACAGCTCACGCGGACGCTCGATGGCCTGGCGCTGCTCTGGACGGTCACCGAGAACGGGCGCGGACTGGCGGCCGGACGCGTCGCTCTGCCGGGAGTGCCGGCCGGTGAGCGGGCAGCCATTGCACTTCCGCTGCCGCCGCCTCCCGCTCCGCTGCCGGGCGCCGAATACCGGCTCGATTTGAGTTGCGAAGCGACCCGCGACGGAGCTACGGGGCAGGCCTTGGCGCAATTCGCCCTGCCCTGGCCGGTCCACGCGCGGCAACGGCCAAACCTGCCGGCTGGTGTGCGGGTGGAAGGCCAGGCGGACGCGGAGGCGGTCGTTTTGCGCGTGGGCGGCGCGGCGCTGCGCTGGGACCGCCGCGATGGGATACTGGTCTCATGGACCGCCGGAGGCGTCGAACGACTTGCAGGCGCTCCGGTCGAACGCCTTGCGCTGGCGGGGCCGGAGCCCTGGCGGCGCGAACTGGCGCAATTCGATTGGGAAACATCGGCTTCAGGCGACGCCGCGGTCAAAGTTGCAACACTCCACAGTCTTGGCGGTTCAACGCCGATGCTCCGCTGCGAGACCAGCTATCGTCTGGCGACTAACGGCGAGTTGCAGATCCGGCAGCGTTCCATTCTTGCGAAGGGCCGGCCGGCGTTGTTGCGTTTTGGACTCGAACTAACGCTGCCCGCCGGTTTTGAGCGCGTGCGCTGGTACGGCCGCGGCGTTAATTTCGATCGTAAGCGAGCGGCATTCATCGGCGCCTACCGCGCCACGATCGGCGAACTCCGTCCCCCGCATGGCGAGCGCGGCGGTTGCGACGATGTGCGCTGGGTGGCCTTTCGCAACCCCGACGGCGAAGGATTGCTGGCCGGCGGGATGCCGGCGCTGCATTTCGATGCATCGCACATCAAGGATGGTGAATTGGCGGCGGGCAGGCAGGAGATGGACCAGGCCCAGGGTGAAGCGATCCGCGTCCGCTTCGATTTCCAACATCATGGCCCGGAGATTGATGCCGGCGTTTACGAAGGCGCGCTGGTTCTCCGCGCACCGCGTCCGGATCAAACCGACGATGAGTTCCACGAGACGGAAGAGGCGTAGGCGCTGACGAGAGGGGGGGGGAGGAAGGGTTCAGGGTTCAGGGTTCGGGGTTCGGGGTTCGGGGTTCAGGGGGAAGGACACTCAGAGCCACGACTTGAGCACGGTGGCGTCTTCGATAAACTGCGCCGGTTTGTCGTCGCGCACGAACTCCATCAGCAGCCAGCGGCTTTTTTTGCTCTTGCGCAGCACATTCAAGTACTTTTGCCAGACTGCGGTCCCTTCGGCCAGCGGTCTTCGTTCCACCCCGTCGGCGCCCATCCGCCAGTGGAACAGGTGGACGTTCGTGAGCGAAGGCAGCGCCTGTTCGAGGCTGCGGAGCGATGCCGGACCATCCAGATTCATGGCGGGTTGCCAGTACAGACTCAGGTTGGGGTGAGCGACCGCTGCCAGCAATTTGAAAGTCGAATCTGGGCGATCCGTCAGCGACCCGCCGTGCCATTCCAGGCTCACGCCGATCCCGGCCGCGGCGGCCAGCTCGGCGACGCGCCGCAGGTCGGCGGTCACGGCCTCGCGATAAGCCGCCGACGCCTCGTCCGAACCTTTCCGGCCCGCCCAGATTCTGATCGCCGGGGCGCCCAATTCGGCGGCCGTGCGCAAGACATCCGAGAATCGCAACCCCTGCTCTTCGTCTTCCCCGGCGCGATAGTAGGAGCCATAGGACGAAACCTGCAACCCAGCGTCCAAGGTCAGATCCTTGACGCGGCTGGCGGTCGCAAGATCGCCGTGCGGCACATGCACATCGCCGCCCCATTCGATACCCTGCAGCCCCGCGCAGGCCACGAGTTCCACGACCGCCGCCGGTTCCAGCTTCCGGAAAGTAATCGAACATATGCCCGATTTCACTTTGCCAGCCTCCTGCTATGCGACAATATCATCCCCGTCATGATCCTCGAAGCGGCCTGGCGGGGATGATACACACGTTCCATTATTGTTCCATCCAGGGCTTTTCCGTCAATGGAAAAAAAACGATGGCGTGCGGCGCAAGGGCTGGGCGGCGCGATCAGGTCACAACCTTTTCTTGGCAAATGCTCGGCCCGATGCCGACTTCAGATAGCGCTCGAACGCAAGGGACTGCTCCCGCTCCGTGAAGGCGATGGCCGTCTTAATACGCCAAGGCCGGTATTTCGCCGTGTGCGGGTCTCCGCCGGAATTGTGGTGCGCAAGCCTGGCCGGCAGGTCTTCAGTAAAGCCGGTGTAGAAATGGTTGGGCTCCTTTTCGGTAGTCAGAATATAGACGTAGAAAAAGCCCGTCTTCATGAAGTTATCTTTAGCCAGCCTTCGCTCGCCGGCGGCGAGCCGAGCCGACGTTTTGATCTAAAAGTGCCCGCCTTCGTTGCTACGCAACTACGGCGCGGCAGCCTTCGCTCGCCGGCGGCGAGCCGAGTCGACGTTTTGATCTAAAAGTGCCCGCCTTCGTTGCTACGCAACTACGGCGCGGCAGCCTTCGCTCGCCG
>JANYBP010000083.1 GCA_025360745.1 bacterium | reverse complement strand
TGTCCGTCGGCGGGAGAACGACTGATGAGCGAAGAGACCATCCAATCGATTCCAGATCCGGAAGGGCGCTTCGCCGGACTGGTCCATGGTGGAGTTGAGACGATCACCACGGCCGGCGGAAACGTGATGCTCGACGCGGCGTTGTCGTATCGGTTGGCGACGGGTGAGATTTCGACGGTGAAAGAGGGGTTTGTTTTCGACTGGGCGTCCATCCCCCTGGCGTTCACCTGGTACAATCCCGCCGGCTGGCGACGGCAAGAACTGTTACGGCATCGCGGCGCTGTTCCACGATTGGCTGTACTGCCACCGAAAGATCGGCGGGCGTGCCGTGACGCGATCGGAATGCGACGGCCTCTTCCTGGAGATCATGCTTTACGTCGGCGTGACCCGTTGGTTGGCGCGCGCGATGTGGGCGGCCGTAAGGGCTGGCGGTTGGATTCCTTGGTGGCGGCGGGCGGACAAGGACATCGTCCCGTAGGATCACCGGCGGCACTCTGGCGTGGTACGTCTGGTTGAAGTGGCGCGACCTGCTCGTAGGTGCGCCGGGATCGGTTCAAAAACAACCGACCGCGCGGGTGTGTTTCCGGTTCTGGGACCAATTTACCATCGTTGCCATTGTCTACCGTGCGGAAAAATGTTTGCAGTTTGTTTGCATTCCTAGCTCTTTTTTGCCCATTCTTGCACATGACCGAAAAACAGACGTATTCTCAAAATACGGGCTGATTGCTAGGAAATAACGGCGTTTTAGCTTGAAAAAGTGGCGCCCCGGGCGCGGCTCGAACGCGCGACCTGCGGTTTAGGAAACCGCTGCTCTGTCCAACTGAGCTACCGGGGCTTCGGCGAAAACGTCCCAACCCTTGAAACCACGCCCAAGCGGAAAAGCATCGCAAACTTCCCGCCACCGCGTTGCGAATCACCAGACGCATTCTACGCAAGAGTTCGATGCCGCACAACCTATAGTAACGTTCCGCCTCAGGGAATACGCAGGGCGCAATCAGTTTTCGACTTATTGTTCGTTGGCTCCGCTCGCGCATAGAGTAGCCACCGCCGCGTCGCGAACGCCGTCAATCTCAGCCCGGAGGCGCAGGATGCGGAGATCGCCGCCATGCTGCCGTCGAAAGACGCCTTGATTGTGTCCTATTGCGTTAATCCGCAATGCCCCGCCAGCCGGATGCTGGCCGCGAAACTCATAAAACTCGGCTACACGCGTGTCCTGGAATATCCCCAGGGCATCGATGGCTGGGTCAGAGAAGGCAATCCGGTCATGCAGGTTGTGAAGCAGTAGATGCAAGTCTGAAGCGGTTGAGGCTGAAGGCTGTCTAACAGCCTTCAGCCGAATGTCGTGTAGTTAAGCGTTTTCATACCCACCGGCGGCTGAGGCCAGCCGCCCTCCATTATAAAGAATGGAATTTTCCGCATGGAGGGCGGGCGGCCCCGACCGCCGTGAGCCTAACTACGTGCCATTCGCCTTCGGCCTATCTACCTGCATCCTTCGGAATGCTGCTGAACCGGGTTCTACTTCTCTATCGAGATCGCCTCGACCGGACAACCTTCCATCGCTTCGCGGCACAAGGCTTCATCCTCGACCGGCACCTGAGCGACCTTTACTTTCGCCGTCTCGCCATCCATCTCGAAAACCCCGGGGCAAGTCTCCTCGCAAAGCCCGCATCCCGTACACGCAGCCTGATCAACCATCGTTCTCATCTTTGTTCCTCCTTTACCCTGTTCTATTCGGCGTTCGACGCCGTTCCGGCAGGCGCCGGCGCACCGCCATTAACCTCTCCAAGGCGCTGCATTTCCTGTTCAAGGTATGACTTAAAGACAAGCCTGGCCGCTTCCGATTGAGCCGTCCGGGCCATTAACTGCACATAGGCCAGAATGGAATAATCCTCTCTCTCCAGAGGGCGAACCCGCAATATTTCTCTCATTCCAGCCTCCATCGTCGCAGGGTGTCTTCGCCGCTGCTCATCGCAACCGGCGTAAGTTCGCATAAGGCGCCATGACGGCCGAATAATCGAAAAAACGACGCAATTCGCCCATCAGGGGCGGGCTGGCGGCGGGGTTCGAAAAACCTTAGAAGACTGGAAGGCCGGCACAGGTCAGTCTTGACCGCCGTCGCCGGAACGCATGGGCACGCTGATTGTAGTCGTGACGCCCCTGCCGGGGGCCGACTCTATATCCAGCCGCCCGCCCAGCCCCTCCAGGCGCTGGCGGATGTTGAGCAAGCCGAAGCCGCCTTGATGGTCGGTCGCGGGATTGGTCTTTTTCGGACCGAAGCCTTTCCCGTTGTCCGCGACGCGCAGCAGCAGATTGCCGTCGCGGCAGCTCAAGGAGACGCGGATCTCGCACGGACCGGCATGTTTCAGGGAATTCATGACCAGTTCCCGTACCGACTGGAACAACAAACCGCGAAGCGGATGCGACATGGGCTGCTCCTGCCCGTCGTCTTCGACAATCATCCGTGTGCCGTGTTTCGTTTCAATTTGCTGGGCCAGGTCGTTGAGCGCCGGAATCAGCCCCAACTCGTAAAGCAGGGCCGGGGTCAGGTCGGACATGACCATACGGCATTCGTCGATCGCCTCGTCGAGCAGACCGCGGATCTGGAGCAACTTGCCGGAGACTTCCGCCTGATCGGCATCGGCCAGCGGTTTCGCGATGGACCCCAGGCGGATGCTGGAGAGCGACAGGTTCTGTATAATCGTGTCGTGGATGTAGCGCGAGATGCGCCAGCGATCCTCCTCCTCGGTCGCCGCCAGCCGCTCGGCGAGTTCCCGCAGCCGCTGCTGGTAACGCTGGGCCTCCGCCTCCAGCCGCTTGCGCTCCGTGATGTCGGCGCCGACGCAGAGGATTTCCACCACTTTCCCCTCGTCATCCCGAATGGCGCGATTGGACCAGTAAACCCAGACCCGCCCGCCATCCTTGCGGATGTTCTCGTTCTCGTTGGTCCCATGCAGTTCGGGATGCTCGGTGATCTGCAGCATCGTTTCCCGCAGGTCGCGGCCCGATTCATCGGTCACGGGAACGATCGTGCCGAGCACATTCTTCCCCAGTATCTCCTTGTATGAATATCCGAAAAACTTCTGCGCATACTCGTTAAAAAAAGTGATGTTGTGATCCGGCGTGATCCGCATGATGATGCTGTTGGCATTTTCCACCAGCTCGCGGTATTTTCGTTCGTTTCGTTCCAGCCGTTGTGTAGTTTCATGCAATTCCGTCACGTCCTTGAGCGTCAACACGATTACCCGCCGGCCGCCTTCCGGCGCATTCATCAGCGATACGCTGGGCAGCACATGCAAGACCTTCCCAGCGGGGCCCTTCCAGCGGATGGGGACCGAATCCGGAATCCTGCCGCGGCGCATCAGCGCCAGCGAGTGGCGCGCCGCCTTGAGGTCGGCATCCATCATGAATGTCGGCAGCAAGGATTCCACATTGCGGCCGACAATCGCCCCGCCTGTGAGACCGGTCAGATATTCCACCGCGGGATTGACGGAGGTGACGGTTCCATCGGCGTTCATCAGCACGACGCCGTCGCTCATGGCGTTAATGGTGTCGAGGGCCGACTGGCCCCAGGCCAGTTGAACCGCGTCCTCCTGCTCGCGCCGCTGCATCGCCCGCAATTCTGTCACGTCGTCGAATATCACGGCGAAACGGCCCGGCGCGGCGCGGAAGGCGGTCACTTCGTAGTAGCGCCCGAGTTCCGCGCTGAAATGCTCGAAGTGATCGGGCTGGCCGGTCAGCACGACCCGGCCATAACGCTCGATCCAGACCGGTTCGGTTCCCGGCATAACCTCCAGCACGGTCTTGCCGAGCACATCCGCGCGCTTGAGACCGGTCTGGCTCTCGAAGGCGGGATTGACGTCCAGAAAACGGTAATCGCGGGGATTACCCTGGCGGTCGCAGACGATCTCGTGCAGCGCGAAGCCGTCGGTCATGGCGCTGAACAGGGTGTGATAGCGCTCCTCGCTTTCGCGCACCGCCTTCTCCGCCCGCTCCTTTTCCGCGCGCGTGCGCAAGCCCGTGATGCCCTGGGCGAAATCGGCCGCCAGATCCGTCAGCAGTTTTACCTCCTCGTCCGTAAAACCGACCGGTTCCCGCGCGTAGATGGTCAAGGCCCCAAAGGCCTTGCCGCCCGCCATCAGCGGCAGCGCGATGGACGAGGCATAGCCGCGCTTGACGGCCTCGGCCCGCCAGGGCAGAAATTTGGGATCGCCCAGCATGTCCAGGCAGCGGCAGACCTGCCCGCTGCGGATGGCGCTGCCGGTCGGGCCGCGGCCGCGCTCCGTATCCGCCCAGGTGAGTTTCAGCGTTTGGAGATAACCGTCCTCGAATCCGGCGTACGCCACAGGACGGACCGATTTGCCCGGATCGTCCCCCGCAAGCCCGATCCAGACCATCGCAAAGCCGCAGTCCTGCACGATGATTTTGCAGGCTTCGTCAAAAAAACGCGCTTCGTCTGTGGCGCGCATCAGGGCCTGGCCGCTGTGGCCAAGCGCGTTGAGCGCGCGATTGAATTTCTGAACTTGCACTTCCCACTGCTTGCGCGCCGTGATATCTCGCCCGTAGAGGTTGGCGTAGCGTTCCTCGGAAAACGCCGCGACCAACACGTCGTAAGTCCTTGCCCCCAGCTCGATATCCTGTTCGACCGCCATTCCGTCCGACATGGCTCGTTCGACCAGCGGACGCAGGATTGGCGCGAGCGACCTGCCGGTCTCGTCCGCCCAGCCGGAATTCATGGCCGCCGGATTCAGGTACAGCACCGCACCATCCACCGCCACGCGCAACACCGGCTCGGGATTTTCCTTGGGAAGCCGCGCCAGCCATTCCGCCCGTTCGCGGTCCTCGATGGCATCCTGCATCAAATTGAGGGCGGATAAACTGGCTTTTTTCAGGGCGACATTGGCGGCCTGAAGCTCGCCGGCGCGCTTGTCGAGTTCGGCGTTCTGTTGCCGCACCACCTCCTTCGCCTTTTGCCGCTCGATGGCGTAGCGAATGCTCCTGGTCAAAACGTCGCCGTCGATCTTCCCTTTAACCAGAAAATCCTGGGCGTTTTTGGCGAGCGCCAGCAGTCCCGTGGCCGCATCGCCCTGACCGGTTAGAACGATGATGGGCAGGAGCGGCGCGTGGGCGCCGATGCGGTCAAGTCCGTCCAGACCGGTACAATCGGGCAGATTCAGGTCCAGCAATACGGCATCGAACCCGCCCGCGGAAATCAGCTCCAGCGCCTCCCGCATGGTCTGGGCGCCCGCCACCTCGAATCTGGCCGCCGGGTCGCCGCGCAGATACTCCGACAGCAGGCGGAGATCGGCGGGATTATCCTCGACGGCCAGTATTCGCAACGGGTTCATGCGTCATTTCGAGTTTGCCGGCAGCTTGACGATCGTCAGCCAGAAGTCCTGGATGGATTTGACCACCTTGGAGAACTGGCTCAGATCGAGCGGCTTTTTGATATAGCAGTTGGCGTGCAATTTATACGATTTCAGAATATCCGCCTCCGCCTCGGACATCGTCAACACGACCACGGGGATGGATTTCAGTTTCTCGTCGTTCTTGATCTCCGTAAGCACCTCGCGCCCGTCTTTGCGGGGCAGGTTCAAGTCCAGCAGGATCAGGTCGGGGCGCGGGGCTTTTGCGTATCCGCCTTCCCGGCGCAGATACGCCAGCGCCTCCACGCCGTCGTTCACGACGTTCAGGTTGTTGTGCAGCTTCTCCTCCTTCAGCGCCTCCTGGGTCAGCCGGATATCCGCGGGGTTGTCCTCCACCAGCAGGATTTCGATCGGATTCATGCGGTATTCGTCAGTCATTTTTCATGTGCTCCATATTTGTTTTTCGGGATCGTAAAATAAAATACCGTGCCCTTGCCGACTTCGGACTCCACCCGGATTTTTCCGCCCAGGTTCTCGACAATTTTCTTGCAGATACTCAGTCCGATGCCGGTTCCCGTGTACTGTTCGCGGCTATGCAGGCGCTGGAAAATCACGAAGATACGCTCGAAATATTGCGGTTCGATGCCGATGCCGTTGTCGCGGACGGAGAAAATCCACTCTTTGCCGCCGTCCTTCACGCCCACATGAATGTGCGGCGGGGCCTGGCCGCGGAATTTCAAGGCGTTCCCGATCAGATTTTGGAACAACTGCGTCACGCCGGCTTCATATGCGCATACCACGGGCAACGCATCATGGGTAACGCCGCCGCCGCACGACTGAATCGTCGCCGCCATGATTTCCAGCACCCTGCGCACGACCTGGTCGCAGTCGACATCCTCGATCTCCGCGAGCTTGTGCCCCGCCCGGGAATAGGCCAGCAGGTCCGTGATCAACTTCTGCATCCGTCCGGCCGCATCCACAATATAACCGATGAATTCTCCGGCGTCCTTGTCGAGCTGGTTCTTGTAACGTTTTTCCAGCAACTGTGAAAAGCTGGCCATGATCCGCAAAGGCTCCTGAAGATCGTGCGAGGCCACATAGGCGAACTGCTCAAGATTCTCGTTGGAGCGGGCGAGGCCCTTGTTGGACGCCTCCAGTTCGGACGTACGCTCCATGACCAGTTCCTCGAGACGGTCCCGATGCCGTTTCAATTCCGCCTCGGCCTGCTTCTGCACCGTTACATCGCGCGCCGCCGCGAACACACCCTGCACTTTGCCGGACGCATCCTTGTAAACGCTGGCATTGTAGAGCACATCGGTCAGCCGTCCGTCCCGGTGCTGGATGGTCAAAGGGTAGTCCCTCACAAAGCCGCTGGTCAATACCCGCCGGTAGCCGTCGCTGGCCTTTTCCGGCTCCGTGAAGCATCTGGAGAAGTCCGTGCCGACAAGCTCGCTCCGGGAGACGCCGGCGGCTTCGATCGTGGCCTGGTTAACGTCGGTGATCTTGCCGTCCGGGGAAATCGTCACCAGCGGGTCCAGGGAAACTTCAATCAGCGTTCGCGCATATTGGGCCGCCTGTTTCAACCCGGCCGCCTCAAGCAGCGCCTGCTCGGCCTGCTTGCGTTTGGTGATGTCGGTGCTGACCTCAAGAATGGCCAGCGGTGCGCCGTGCGCGTCGCGGCGCACCACCCAGTGTAGCATCACGCATAACCGGCTTCCGTCCTTGGCGCGCCGTGTCGCCTCCCCCTCCCAGAAGCCGTGTTCCAACAGTGCCCCGTCAATCTGTTCCAAAGGCCGGCCAAAGTCCGTCTGCAGCAAATCGCCGGTGCGGCGGCCCATGGCCTCCAGCGCGTCGAAACCATACAACCGCCAGTTGCCTTCGCTCCAACGAACAATCCGGTCATCCATGTCAAGCGCCATCAGGTTGCCCATGTTCAACAGCGCCAGTTCCTGCGCCTGGGCGAGATTCTGAGCCTCGATCCAGCGAGCCCGGCGCAGCCGTTCGGCCAGCAGACTCACGAAAACGCCCATACCGGCGAAGATGCCCGTTGCGACGAGGTCATTCGCCCGAGCGATGCCGAAGCCGACGGGATAGATGAACCAGTAGTCGGCCGCCAGGGTCGCCGCAATGGTGGCCAGAATTCCGGGCCCGCCGCCGGCGACGACCGCCACCGTCAGAACCACCGGATACCACGTGATAAAGAGCGGCATGGGACCGACGAGCCACTCCAGCCACCAGCGCAGCATCGTGGCCAGCGCCACCGCCACCAGCGCGAATGCGTAGCGGCCGACGATTCCGGCGCCTTTCCCGGCTTCGCTCCGACGCTTCACGACGCTCACGACGCGGCCCTCGCGAAATCCAGGTTATACGGGGCCGGCCGTCCGGCCCCGGCGCAAAGTTCGTTGACCTGCTTCTTCAGTTCGATCATGCGCAATTCGCGGCCGACCGCGGCGCGGTTGAATCGCTCCAGTTCGTCGTTCGCGGCCCTCAATTCCTCGAACTTCCTCTGCAACGCGGCCTCATGCTGCTTGCGGTCCGTAATGACGTCGAATACCGCCACGAAATGTTCCGGGGCGGGGCTGTAGACCGACACGGCGAACCACTGTCTCAGCGCTTCCACATTCATTTCAAACGATTCAGGCTTTCCTGTTCGCACCACCCTGGCGTAGATCTTCAGCAGTTCCGGATCGGACTGGTGAATGCCGGGAATGATCTCGGATACGCGCTTCCCGACCACGTCCTTCAAGCCCGTCAGAGTCTCGAAGGCGCGGTTCACGGCCAGGTAGACGAAGTCGACCGGCTGTTCCCCGTCGAAGACCATCCGGCAATAGGCGACACCGTTGATCATATTCTCGAAGAGCGAGCGGTAGCGCGTCTCGCTGCCGCGCAACGCCTCCTCGGCCAGCAGCAGTTTGGTCACATCCGCTCCGGCGGCCACCGCGCCGCGGACTTGGCCCCTGGCATCGAAAAGCGGCGTGGCGCCCATGAACATCTGCGCCACGCGATTGCCGGAGAAGCGTAATTCCAGCGCTTCGGCCGGCACAGTCTTGCCGGTGGCGGCGGCCACCTGGGCGGGCAGTTCGGAGGCGTTCAATTCCACGCCGTTGCGGAAAACTTTGTAGGCGACCGCCTTGTCGCCGGTTTTGGCGCTGGCCGAGATGTTGGTCCCGCGCGGTACATGCATGACAAACTCGTCGGCAAAACGGTTGCCGGTGATGCGCCGGCACTGCGGGTCGTGCGCGATCCAGATCGCCACCTGCGCGACTTCCAACACCGCCTGTAGTTCCGACGTTCTCAGTTCCGCCTCGTCGCAGGCCGTACCAAGCTGGTCGACCTTCTCCCGCAACCGTTCGTTGATCGTCGTCAGCTCCTCGTTGGCCGCCCGGCGCTTCTGGGTGGTGGTCTGTGGATCCGGCCGCGCGGCCGATTCGTCCGCGCCGTCCCGCCACCGCTTCGTTAATAATCCCGCCATAAACGAAATCCTTCCCCGTTCGTTCCCGCCACGTGGCGGATTGCCATTACCGAGAAGATAGCTTAGTCAGCCTTGTGTCGCCAGCCAAGCGGAAATCTGACATATACCAGGCTCTACGGAATTTAGCAGTCAGGTCTAAGGGTTTACCACTTTCGCGTCGGACAGGGTTTCATGTAGACTGCCCACGCGGATATTTTTGGTCCGTGTGCTATGCGCGGGTTAGCCCGCCGTCGCTTCACAGAAAGGCCATCGATCATGAACGTACGGATATTGCTCGCGGATGACCATGCGATGATGCGCGAAGGACTCAAGGCATTGATCGCCAGGAAAGCGGACTTCGAGGTTGTCGGCGAGGCCGAGAACGGCAAGCAGACCGTCGAGCTTGCCCGCAAGGTCGGCTGCCATGTCGTGGTCATGGATGTGGCCATGCCGGATCTGAACGGGATCGAGGCCACGCGCAAACTTGTGAAAGCCAATCCGAACATCAAGGTGGTGGCCTTGTCCGGACATTCCAACCGGGAATTCGTCAGGGAAATGCTCAAGGCCGGCGCCTCGGCCTATGTGCTGAAGTCCCGGGCCTATGAGGATCTTGTGCGCGCCATCCAGGAAGTTACGAACGGAAAGAAATACCTCAGTCCCGACATCGCCCGCGGCGTGGTGGATGAATATGTCGAAATTTCCTCCTCGCTCAGCAGGAACCCGGCCTTCGTGGTCCTGACCGACCGCGAACGGGAATCCCTGCAACTGATCGCCGAGGGCAAAAGCACAAAAGAGGTCGCCTCCGCGCTGGACATCAGCGTGAAAACCGTCGAAACCCACCGCCGCAACATCATGGAAAAGCTGAACCTGCAAAGCGTGGCGGAACTTACCAAGTACGCGATCCGGGAAGGCATTACATCGGTTAACGCCTAGCGTCGCGGTCCGGCGACCCGCTTACGAAATCATGGAGCGATTCAATGACCAGCGAGGCACCAGGTAAAAGCATCAGAATCATGCTGGTGGAAGACCACAATCCGACCCGCGCCGAGGTGCGCGCCTTGATCGAAAGCCAGCCGGATATGACCGTCGTGGCCGAGGCGGAAACCGGCGAGGCGGCGCTGGACAGGGCGCTGGAATTCCTCCCGGACGTCGTCGTAATGGACATCCTGCTGCCCGGCATAAACGGCATCGAGGCGACACGCAAGATCCTTGCCGGACAACCGGCGGTGAAAGTGCTGGCGCTCTCCAACCACTTCGGGGACAGCCTGGTTCAGGCCATCTTGAGCGCCGGCGGGCTGGGCTATGTGCGGAAGAACAGGGCGCTCGAAGAACTGATTCCGGCTTTGCGGACGGTGGCCGCGGGCAAGCGCTATATCACCCAGGTTTCCGCCGGTCAAAAGGCTTGACGCGCAGTTCCGGGTTAAGCGAGCGGCGTCTTGTCCAGGAGTTCCTGACCGTCAAGTTCTGGCTTGAACTTCATCGCCTTATGAAAGGGCTGTTTTTATCCAGGTTCCGCGACGCCGCGTCCAGCCCGGCCGCGGGATCCGTGCCGTCCGGCGGGGTGCTGGCGATTCGCGACACACCGCAAGCGGTGGCGGGCGGCATTGCCATCGGCATCTTTTTTGGACTCACGCCGCTGATCGGCGTAAAGACGTTGCTGTCGCTCTTCTTCGCCTGGCTTACAGGCTGCAATCTTGTCGCCGCCGTTGTCTCCTGTAGCCTGCACGATATCGCCTTGCCTCTCATGCCCCTGCTCTACCTCTGGCAATACGATCTCGGCTGCTGGCTGCTCAGTCATCCGCACGAATTTCCTCCGTCGCTCGTGCATCTGCATCTGGGCGGACATGCCTGGCGCAGTTGGACCACCTTCCTGACGATCGGCAGACCGTTGCTGGCCGGCTCGCTGCTCTGCGCCACGCCCATGGCTTTGATTTCATACCTCGTGACGCGCTTTATCATCGTCCGCTACCGGCGGAAACATCCGAACCAACCTTGACGAAGGTGGCGTATCCGACTACGCTCCAGCTTCACATTTGCTGACAGGCCCTGTCGTTTTCGATGAATTGCGCCATCTATGAAACGCCCATCCATCCGCCTGTGTGTAATAAACTCGCTTCGGTCGCCGGCCTCTGACTTCAGATCCCCGGCGCTGCTGCTCGCGCTGTCGCTGCTGCTCGCCACGGCCGCCGCCGGAGCGCAGTCGTTCTCGCTCAAGGCGTCCGACTGGCTTCCACAGGAACAGTCGTCCGCCGCGGAGTCCTCCCCGGACGGGCCGCGTTTCCCCTGCGCCGCGGCCGCCGGACATGCCAGAAGCTGCTGGGATCTCCAGGGGAAATGGGACCTGCGCCGCTATACGCACCTGGAGCTGGTCGTCGCCACCAGCAACGCCGCTCCAATCGGCACGCTCACGCTCTACCTGCACAGCGCCGCCGGCTGGCGCTCCGCCTTCACCGCCATCCCGGAAGCCGGCCGCCGCCGCCTGATCTTTCCGCTGGGCAGTTTCGACACGGAAGGCGCGACGGAAAAATGGACGCGCCTGGACACGCTGCGCCTCAGCGTCTGGCGCGGCGAGGCCGGCGCGACCACGCTGGAGCTGTCGGCCCTGCGCGCCGTTAATTCGCCGATTCGCATCGTCCGCGGCGACCAGTCCGTCACGGCGGGCGAACAGGGCGTGGCCGGCGAGGCCGCCGCGCGAGTCAGCCGCTGGCTCTCCGCCCAGGGCGTCGGCCACGCCATCGTCAGCGAAACGGCGGTGGCGGACGATGACGCCCTCGACGGCGCGCGCCTGGTGATCCTGCCCTACAATCCCAATCCTTCGAGCCGCCTGCTGAGCGCCTGGCTGCGCGCCGAACGCGCCGGCGCGCGCTTCATGGTCCAGTACGGCGCCAGCCCCGAACTGGCCAAACGCCTCGGTTTCCGCCTGGACGCCTACCGCCAGGCCGCCGCGCCCGGCCAGTGGGCCGCCATGACTTTTAGCGACGACCCGCCCGGCGGCATGGCGTGGATCGCCCAGAATTCGCAGAATCTTTACACCGTGCAGCCAGCCACCGCCGATGCGCGGGTCTGGGCCTGGTGGGCGGACGCCCGCCTGCGCCGCCAACCCGAGGCGGCCTGGCTGGTCTCGTCAAAGGGCTGGTGGATGAGTCATATCTGGCTCGATGAGGACGCCGCCCGCAAACAAAGGTTGCTGCTGGAAATGGCCGGCGCCGCCGCGCCGGGCATCTGGCTCGATGCGGCCGAACAGGCCCGCGGCCGCGCGGGCTGGCTGGAACCCTTTGGCGACTGGACCGCCGTCACCCAGGCGCTCGCCGCCCGCGCGCTCGCGGCCGGTCCGCGCGCCGACAGCGCCCGCGCGGCGCTAGTGGAAGCGGTCCGCCTGCACGACGAACTGCCGAAACTATCCGCGGCCGCCGTGGTGGACGGCGAAGCCCGCCTGCGCGAACGGCTTACCGCCGCCTGGGCCGCCACGCGCCCCTCGACGCCGGAATTCAACCTGGGCGTCTGGGATGCCACCGGCAACGCGGGCGCGCCGGGTTTGTGGCCGGTCGTAATTCCGGAACTGGCGGCCGCCAGCGTGCGCAGCCTCTTTCCATTAGTATGGTCCCCGGGCGACTCGAAAACACCCGGCCCCAACCCTCAATTGGCCGCCTGCCTCAACGCCGTCAATCCCGCATTCGACATTCAAAATTCAAAATTCAAAATTCAAAATTTTCCCAAACTCGAATGCCACGCCTGGGTCATCTGCAATTATCTCGCCTCGGCGCCCGAGTCGGAGCTCAGCCGCCTGCGCGAGGCCGGGCGTCTGCAAATGACCGCCGCCGGCGCCACGCTGCCCTGGCTCTCGCCGGCCGCCCCGCAAAATGCCGAGTTGCTGGCCGACGCGCTGGCGGCGCTGGTGAAGCGTTATCCGGTGGACGGGCTGCATCTCGACTACATCCGCTACGCCCAGGCCGACGCCGGTTTCGAGCCCGTCGCGCGCGCGGCCTTCGAGCGCGGCCTCGGCCGACCCATCGCCGTCTGGCCCGGCGCTGTTTTGAAAGGCGGCTCCGACGAGGCGGCCTTCCGCCAGTTCCGCGCCGATTGCATCCGCGCGCTGGTGAAACGAATCGGCAGCCAGCTCCGCGCCACCCGGCCAAATATCCGGCTTTCCGCCGCCGTCTTTCCCGACCTGCCCTCGGCCAGGTATGACGTCGGCCAGGATTGGCCCGCCTGGGTCAAGGCGGGCGAGCTGGATTTCGTCTGCCCCATGATCTACACCGAATCGCTGGCCGCCTTCCGCAGGCAGGTCGAGGACGGATTGCGCGCCTGCGGCGACCCCTCGCGCGTGCGGCCCGGCATCGGCGCCAGCGCCGACCGCATGCAACTGCGCCCCGATCAGGTGCTGGCCCAACTCGACGCCGCCCGCCAGGCCGGCGCCGGCGGCGCCGTAATCTTCAGCCTCAACGCCGTGACCAGACGCGACCTGCTGCCGCTGCTGAAGAATCCGTGATCGAGAGGTAGGGGGGGAAGAGGGTTCAGGGTTCAGGGTTCAGGCTGCGCGCGGTGGCAGATTTTGTCACGTAACAGTCGCCGCGACCTAACTACGACGGCCAACATCAACACGAACTCGGCTGTCTCATATCCGGCGGTGGAATCATAACGCTCACCGTTCATCAAAGGGGGCGTATGTTGAGCGTTGAGAGTTGGGCGTTAAACGTTGAACGTTTTTTTGTTTTCTCACCGGCGCCCTCCAAGGAATGTCATCGAGATTGGCTTGAAAGAAATTCTGGAGGGCGGCGGGCCTCCGTCGCCGCGTGGGCGTAGGGCGAAAGACTTGGCAGCAATATGGTCGCACCGTCCTTAGGCGAGGATTTGGGAACCCGTTCCGGGATTGAAATTTGCCGCTCCATGGGGTAGCTTTCTTTGCGTATGAATACACGCGAACGCTTTCAGGCGGTCATGAATTTCCAACCCTTCGACCGGCTGCCCATTTTGGAGTGGGCCGGATGGTGGGACAAGACGATCGAGCGCTGGCATGGCGAGGAGCTGCCCGCGGCGATCACCGATCGCTACGACATCTGCCAACACTTTGGCCTGGACCAGTACAAACATTACTGGATCAGCGCCCGCAGGCCAGCCTGCCCCAAGCCGGTTTCGCATGGCTCCGGGCTGATCGAGTCGACCGAGGATTACGATCGTCTCCTGCCGGCCCTTTATCCCACGCGGCTGGTGGACGAGGCCTGGTGGCGGCAGATGGCGCGGGAACAACAGGCGGGCACAATTGCGCTCTGGTTCACGGTGGACGGCTTTTTCTGGTTCGCAAGGCTGCTGCTGGGCATCGAACGGCACCTTTACGCCTTCTACGACCAGCCGGAATTGATGCACCGCATCAACTCGGATCTGGCGGATTGGATCCTGCTGATCGTTGACCAGGTCTTCTCGATCTGCGAGCCCGACTTCATGACCTTTGCCGAGGACATGAGTTACAACAACGGCTCCATGCTATCCAAGGAACTTTTTGACGAGTTCATGCGGCCATATTACGACCGGGTCATTCCGGCCATGCGGAAACGGGGCATCGTCATGATCGTTGACTCGGACGGCGACATCACCAAACCAGCCTATTGGTTCGAGGAGGCGGGCCTCAAGGGTATCCTGCCGCTCGAACGGCAGGCCGGGGTCGATATCGCCGTCCTGCGGGAGCACCATCCCAAGATGGCTTTTATCGGGCACTTTGACAAGATGACCATGAATAAGGGCGAAAGCGTCATGCGGGCGGAGTTCGAAAGACTCCTGCCGACGGCCGCCCAAGGCGGCTTCTTCGTCAGTTGCGATCACCAGACGCCCCCCGGTGTCTCGTACCAGCAGTATCGGACTTACCTTGCCTTGTTCAGGGAATACGCGGAAAAGGCCGGGGCCATGTCGCAAAAACTCGCCCCGGCGCGGCCGCGCGGCGGCGTTTGACGGTTCGCATGAAGGCAGATTTTTCGATCATGCAAGACGAATCGCTCCAGGATCAGTTTCCGCCGTCCGGCGCAGACAATTTCGGCGACGCTGAAAATGGCGCGCCGGCGCCCACGCTGGAAAATGCCGACCCGCCCGGCGCGCCGCTGGCGCCGGGGCTCTATCTCGTCGGCACGCCGATCGGCAATCTGGGCGATCTCTCCGACCGCATGCGCAGCACCCTTGCGGGCGTCGCCGCCGTGCTCTGCGAGGACACCCGGCACACCCGCATCCTGCTCGACCGCGCCGGCCTGCGCACGCCGATGGTCAGTTGTCACAAGTTCAACGAAGCGGCCCGCGTCGCCGAGGCCGTGGCGCGCATGCGCAACGGGGCCGCGCTGGCGCTGGTCAGCGACGCCGGCATGCCGGCGGTTTCCGATCCCGGTTCCCGCCTGGTGGCCGCCTGCCATGCCGCCGGCATTCCCGTGCGCGTCGTGCCGGGCCCCTCCTCCGTGACCTGCGCCATCGCCTTGTGCGGCTTCGGCGGGGCGGGCTTCCGCTTCGAGGGCTTTCTGCCGCCCAAATCCGGCGCGCGCGCCAAACGTCTGGAGGCGGCGCTGGCCGGCGATGTGCCGGTGGTGCTTTTCGAATCGCCCTTCCGGCTGATCAAACTACTGGAGGCGGTGGCCGCGCTCGCGCCGGAACGTCAGGTGATGGTGGGCCGCGAGTTGACCAAAAAATTCGAGGAGGCCCGCGTCGGCACGGCCGGCGTCCTGCTCGAACACTACCGCCCGCGCTCCATCAAGGGCGAGATTGTGGTGGTTCTGGCGCCGGCGCCTTGAGAAGAGAGAAGGTGTTCGGTGTTCGGTGTTCGGTGTTCGGAGAAGTTTGGTAGGGCGGCATCGCCGAGGCCGCCGCAGATGGAATGGCGAAAATAATGCGCCTGGTCCAAGACGGCGCTCTCGGCGAGAGCGCCCTACCGAAGAACACCCCATACGGCAGGAAATTTGGATCGCGGTCATGGGGCGACTGGAAAATTTCGCGCGGCGCGCCTTCGTAGAGTGTGGAGCACGACGCGACACGGCAGGAGAAGGCGAATATGCAGCCGGCGACAGAAACAGACTTTACCATCCCGGATGACGCCGCGCTGCGGCGAACGCTGCGCGAAATCTTCGGATTCACCGACTTCCGCCCGCATCAGGCGGAAATCGTCTCCGCCATCCTGAAGCGGCGCGATGCCTTCGTCGTCATGCCCACCGGCGGCGGCAAGTCGCTCTGTTACCAGCTCCCCGCGCATGTCATGCAGGGCGTCTGCCTGGTCGTCAGTCCGCTGATCTCGCTGATGAAGGACCAGGTGGACGCCGCCCAGGCCAACGGCCTGCGCGCCGCCTATCTGAACAGTTCGCAGGCGCCGGACGAACGCGACGCCGTGGAAGCGCAACTTCTGGCCGGCAAACTGAACCTGCTTTATGTCTCGCCCGAACGTTTCGCCATGCCCGAGTTTCTGGCGACATTGAAACGCTCGCGGCTCTCCTTCGCGGCCATCGACGAGGCGCACTGTATCTCGGAATGGGGCCACGATTTCCGCCCCGACTATCTCAACCTCTCCCGCCTGGCCGCGGAATTCCCCGGCCTGGCCGTCACCGCCTTCACCGCCACCGCCACGCTCAAGGTGCAACAGGACATCATCGCCCGGCTGGGACTGCGCGCGCCGCTCACCGTGCGCGCCTCCTTCAACCGTCCCAATCTTTTCTACAAGGTCGAACAGAAGGACAATATCGAGCGCCAGTTGCACGCCTTCGTGCGCGCCCATCCCGGCGAGCAGGGCATCGTTTACCGTACCACCCGCAAAAGTGTCGAGGCCACCGCCGCGCATCTGCGCAAGGCGGGGGTGCGCGCCCTGCCCTATCACGCCGGACTGGACGACGCCGTCCGCGCGGCCAACCAGGACGCCTTCAACAAGGACGAGGTCGAGGTCATGGTCGCCACCATCGCCTTCGGCATGGGCATCGACAAGTCCAACGTCCGCTATGTTCTGCACGGCGACCTGCCCAAAAACATCGAGAGTTACTACCAGGAAACCGGCCGCAGCGGGCGCGACGGCGAAGCGGCGCAGTGTGTGCTGTTCTTCAGTTACGGCGATATCGTCAAAATCCGCTTCTTTTTCGACAAAATCGAGGACGCTCAGGAAAAGGCCCACGCCATGCGCTGCCTGAACGAAATGGTGCGCTACGCCACGCTGCACGCCTGCCGCCGTCGGCAGATGCTGGGCTACTTCGGCGAGGTCTATCCGGAAAGCGGCTGCGGCAGTTGCGATGTGTGCGCCGGCGAGGTCGAACGGACCGAGGCCACGCGCGAGGCGCAAATCCTGCTCTCCGCCATTACCCGCACCGGTCAGCGCTTCGGCGCCGGACATATTCTCGACGTCGTGACCGGCGCCGACACGCCGCGCATGCGCGAACTCGGCCATGACCGGATCAAGACCTACGGCGTGGGGCGCGACCGCGACAAGCGCCACTGGCGGCTGTTGCTCGACAACCTGCTGGCGCAGGACATCGTCGCGCCGACGGATGGTCCCTATCCCGGCCTGGCCCTGCAACCCAAGGCCCGCGAGGTGCTCTTCGAAAAGCGCCAGGTCTTCATCCTGCAATCCCGCGCCGCCGCCCCGCGACGGCGCGCCACCACCACCGCCGACGACGAAGCGCCTTACGATGAAGCGCTCTTCGAAGCCTTGCGGGCGGTGCGCAAGCGCCTGGCCGCCGCGCAGAATCTGCCTCCCTATGTGGTCTTTTCAGACCGCACGCTGCACGAAATGGCCCGCCGCCGCCCACTCGGCGCCGCCGCCATGGGCGAAATCCCGGGCGTCGGCGAAACCAAACTGGCGCGCTACGGCGCCGCCTTCCTGGAAGTCATTCGCGCTACGCCGCCGTAACCGGCGCGGGTAGTTTAGGCTGAAGACCGTTCACTTTTTTCATCACTCTCCGTGCATCCGGCTCTTCCTCAAACGGCCTTCGCGTCGTTCGAGCTCGTAGTCGGCCACCGTGCGGCGGATGCCCTCGGCCAGTCCGATTTTCGGCTGCCAGCCCAGCGAGCGCAGCAGGCGGGAGTCGAGCAATTTGCGCGGTGTGCCGTCGGGATGCACGGCGTCAAACCGCAACTTGCAGCCCGCGCCCACCGCTTGCCGCACCAATTCGGCCGCCTCGCGGATCGTCACTTCCTCGCCGCTGCCAACGTTAACCCAGTCCGGCGGATTGTCCAGTCCCATCAGAAAAAGCACGGCGGCGGCCAGATCGTCCACATGCAGAAACTCGCGCCGCGGCGCGCCGGTGCCCCAGAGCAGCACTTCGTCGCCGCCCCGATCGCGGGCCTCGACGAACTTGCGGATCAGCGACGGCAGCACATGGGAGTTCTCGGGATCATAGTTGTCGCCCGGCCCGTAGAGATTGGTCGGCATGGCCGAGTGCGAGAGCATGCCGTGCTCGCGGCGGTAAAACTGGCAAAGTTTCATACCGGCGATCTTGGCGACGGCATAGCCTTCGTTGGTCGGTTCCAACGCGCCGCTCAGCAGCGCCTCCTCGGGAATGGGCTGCGGCGCCAGCCGGGGATAGATGCACGAGCTGCCCAGGTAGAGCAGGCGCGGTATTTTCGCCAGCCACGCGCCGTGGATCAGATGCGAGGCGATGGTCACGTTCTGGTAGAGAAACTCCGCCGGATGCGTGCGATTGGCTTCGATGCCGCCCACCAGCGCCGCGGCGACGATCACCGCTTCGGGCCGCTCGTTTTTCAGAAAGTCGAAGACCGCCCGCTGATCGCAGAGGTCCAATTCCGTCCGCGTCCGCACCAGCGGTTCGGGCCAGCCCTGTTCGCGCATGCGCCGTAAAATCGCCGACCCCACCATGCCGCGATGGCCGGCCAGAAACACCCGTGGATACGTTCCGCTCATGTTCGTCTCCTGTTCATCCGCGTTTTCGAAATTTCACCGCATCCGTACCGATAATGCAAGCCGCCGTACTCAAGCGCTACGCCACGCCGACAACCGTTGTTCAACGCACGCTTTGAGCTCCCCCACTCCCGCCCCCGTGACGGCGGAGACCCGCAGCGCACCCGGAAAGAGCCGCGTCAATTCAGGCAGGGCCGCCTGCGCGGCCGGGGTGTCGCACTTGTTGAAAACCAGCAGTTGCGCTTCCGACCGCGCGCCAATCTCCTCCAGCGTCTCGAAAACCACCGCAATCTGATCCTGCGCTTGAGGATGCGACGCGTCGGCCACATGCAGCAGCAGATCGGCCCCATTCACCTCGTCCAGCGTGGAGCGGAAGCAGGCCACCAGCGCATGCGGAAGATGCCGGATGAAACCCACCGTGTCGCTGAGCATCGCCTCGCGCCCGTTGGGAAGGCGCAACCCGCGGACTTTGGTGTCGAGCGTCGCGAAGAGCCGGTCGTCCACGTAGGCATCCGAATGCGTCAGGGTATTCAGCAGCGTGGATTTGCCGGCGTTGGTGTAACCGACCAGCGCCACCACCGGCCAGCGCCGCCGCGTGCGGGTCTGCTGCCGGCGCTGTTGAATTACCTCCAGCTCGTCGCGCAACTGCCGGATACGATGGCGCATCGGGGCGTTGCGCAGACTGAGCGGACTCTCGCCGGGCCCCTTCATGCCGATGCCGCCGGTGAACCGGTGCTGCTTCTCCGAAACGGGGATGCGGCTGATCAGATACTGAAGCTGCGCCAGCTCGACCTGCACCTGGGCTTCGGCCGATTTGGCGCGGCGGGCAAAGATTTGCAGAATCAGCTCGGTGCGGTCGATCACCTTGACGTCCAGATCCAGGTCGAGGTTATTGACCTGGCTCGGCGTCAGTTCGTTGTCGAAGACGACAAGATTGGCGCCGACCTCGCGGCAAGCCAGCTTGATTTCCTCCATCTTGCCCTTGCCGACCAGATACTTGGCGCCGCCGTGTTCGAGATTCTGGGCGATCTGACCGACCACCACCGCGCCGGCCGTATCGGCCAGACGCTCCAATTCCACCAGCGAATCGCGCGCCCGCTCGCGGTCGTAGCGGCCCAGATTGACCTGGACCAGCACGGCCTTTTCGGGGCCGGGCGAGGTGGCTTGGGGTTTGGCGCTCATTTGCAATAATCATACCGTTAAAACGGCACGGCCGGCAATCGCGATGCGTATTGCCGGCCGGGGATCAGCGAACCGCGAAATTACTTTTTCGCGAACTCCACCTCAAGCGTTATGGGGCCTTTGGGATTGACCTTGCAGTTGACGGTATAGCCGTCGTCCACGCTGCGGTCCGGCACCATACGCAGCGCCAAGCCATTGAACGCGGCCCCCGCCAGCGCGGCCTTGACGGCGCTGGTCGCATCGACCGTTATGACTTGCGCCTCCGCCAGTTTCGGAATCACGGTGCCCTCGACAGGCGTATCCACCGACGCGGCATCCCATCCCTTGCTGACCTCGATCGGCGCCTTCAGGCAGGCCACGCCGATCTTGGACGACGCATCGCTGTAGCCTTCGACGATCGGCACCATCACGCGGGCCGCGACGATTTCCCCGCGCCCCGCCAGCGCGGCCTTGATATCCCCCGAAAGCACGACAACGCTGGCCACCACGCCGCCGGCCGCGGCGGATTTCGGCCAGCGTATGATCCAGAACTTCTTGCCAACTTCACCCTTGGCGGTGGCGTACTCCGCTTTCAACGGAACGCTCACGGTATTGCCGGACTGTTTGGCCTCGGCCGCCGGAGCGGCCCTGGCCGCGCCGGCCGGAGCATCCGTCGCCGCCATCGCTTCCGCCTTGCCGAAATCCAGTTTCTGCGAGCCCTTGGCGCCGGACGCCAGGCATTCCAACCGGATGAAATCCATCTTCGGGAAGCGCTTGGTCGCCGGGGTCGTGATGGCGAATTCCGTCGGCGAGCCGGCGATTTCCTTGGTTTCCGTTTTTGCGGTGGTCGCATATTCGGGTTTGTCCTTGTCCTTGGCCACTTCGAACCAGGAATAGGTCAACTCCAGCTTCGCGCCTTTAAGACTCTCCGGCGCGCACTCCAGCTTGATCTTGTTGGCGCCCGGAAGCAGCATCGGCGAGGCGGGATAATTGTGGACGAAGCCGAGATTGACGCCGAACTCCGAGACGCCCGTCTTGGCCGGATCGGCGGCCGTGATCTCGACCTTGACCACGTAATTCCAAAGGCCCTTGGGCGCAAGCGAAGCGCTCAGATCAACCGCGGCGGACGATTCGCCTTCCGCGCTCGCGGACCAGACTTCCTGCAAAGTCTCCGCGGTCGCGCCCACGCTGATCTTCACGATGTCGGCGGCATTGCCCTTGGTCGCCTTGGCCAGCACTTTTCCATTCACGAGCAGCCAGGGACAATGCTTGAGGTTGTAAACGAAGGTCCCGGCCTGATTCGGGGCCGCCGCCCTGAGCACGCCGCCGGCCGCCACGACGCCTTTGGCATCCGCATCCTTGAGGGCGCCGGTATCGCTGAAATCCGGCACATAGGTCCAATAACCCGTCGCCCAATGACGATAGGAAATCGCGGCTTTGGAACTGATTTTTTTGATACTGTAAGGCTCCCAGTAGGCGAAGTTGATCGGATCTTTTTCATCCCGGAAGCCGCATCCGTGATGCGGAGGCGCCCCGACCAAAGGCCGGCACCAGGCGGGCGCTTCGAACTGGGGCGTAAAATGCCGCGTCCAACTCTCGCCGCCACACAGGCTGTAATTCATCTGGTCTTCGCTGACTTTATATGTGTAATCCAGGACGGCAAGCCGCCCCTTGGTAAAGGTTGTCGGCGTATCGCCGCACAGCAGATACCCCGGACAGGCACGACCTTCGGCGACCGCCTTCACGGCGATGTCGGGATTGGCCTTCAATTCGTCCAGATCGGCGATATGGGTTTTCGCCGCATCGGTGAAGGCATAAAAGTTCATCATCGTGTCGAAGGTGTGCCACTTGCCGTCATACTTCAGTTCGTAGATGGTGTGCCCGGGCACGCTGACGACGCGCTGGTCTTCGAAACAGGCCGCCTTTTTCGCCAGCTCGACCATGGTGGTCGCCTGCGATCCGCAGAGGTTGCACCCGAAAACGTTGTACGACTTCATTAAGTCGCGGTTCAATTTCTTGCCCCCGCCGAAGCATTTTTCAGAGTCGGTGTGATAAACCATCAAGCGCTGAAACTCGAAGAGCGCGATCGCCTTCTCCTGCGGCGTGGTCTTGCCCTTCAGCACCGCCTTCAAAATACTGTCCGGCGAACTGGTGTCCACCGTCCGGTCGGTCGTAACCTTGGGATTCACCACCACCGCCGCCGCCGCCAGGCCGGCCATTCCAATCGCGCAGACTGCCGTTAACGTCAACCGCTTGTGCGTCTTCATGCTGGTCCTTTCGTTGTTTTCAGAAAATCCCCTGATCGTTTTTCCGCCGCCGCGGACGCCCGCGCCGCCGGGACCATTCCCAACGGCTGAACGAGCGCTTTCAATGATGCGAGGATACTAAACCGGCGCCGGGCAAACAAGCCTAACGTCGTTCCGGCATTCCATCCATAAGCAACATGGTCGCAACGTCCTTAGCCCGTCTTTCCCCGTTCGCGGGTAAACCACCTTATTTTGGAGGGTGGACCGGCGTTTGCCCCTTTATTTTCAAGGGTCTGACTTTCAAAACCGTGTGTGGGGCAGACCTTGCCTGTTGACCGGGGAATTTTCCATGC
>JANYBP010000064.1 GCA_025360745.1 bacterium | reverse complement strand
CAGTTACACCTGACGTTGCCGGAACAGCCGCCCCCACGACTGGAAGATCTGAAGAAAAAATGTGGGGCAGACCTTTGAGCGGAAATCGAGGAAATATGGCGGTTTTATCCGCGAACGGGGAAAGACGGGTTAGGCGAGGATTTGGGCGCAAGGTGGGGACTGCAAACCTACACACCCGCCGTCTTCTCCCTGCATTCCGCTTTCACGCTCGCCGGAATCAGGGCCAGAGCGGCATAAATCATGCCCGGTACAATCACCAGATCATCGAGTTGACCAAGTATCGGAATGAAGTCGGGAATAATGTCGATCGGCGACAAAAGATAGGCCGTCGCACCACCCAACAGCCAGCGGGAAATCCGGGGCGTCCGGGCATGCGAGAAAAGCGCCCGATAGTAGGCCAACTCCCGCTTTGCCCTGTTTAGCGCTTTTCTCACTTTAACTTCCCGCATGTCATCGTCGAATGTCGCGAATACAGGGCGAGGCTACGCCCACGGGCGGCGAGCGTCAAGTTGCGGTACGACTCAAAAATGAAGTGTTCCCGTAATGCACACATCGTAATACTATTCCCGCATGTTATGCGGGAAGAAAAGGGCATGCTGGAATCGGTCGAGCGCGGCGAATGGAAGCGCATACCCGACTTCAAGCGCGAGGCGCGACGTTACCAGTCAATTGCACGGGCAACGCTCAGGAAAGACAAACGGGTCAACATCAGGATGACCAAGCGCGACATGATCGATTTTCAGAAGAAAGCGGTCGCGGAAGGGCTGCCTTACCAAACGCTCATCTCCAGCATATTGCACAAGTACATCACCGGAAGTCTGGCGGCGAAATCCACATGAAAACCTGACCCTGGTCTGAAAGGAGCATGAATATGCGGAACAATCGGCGTGCGCGGCGGATGGCTTTTGTAATCGTGGCGTGTTCGGCCTTGGGCCTGCGGGCGGGGGAGGCGAACTACCAGCCGTTCATCGTCGGCGAGCGGGCGGCGGGCATGGGCGGGGCGGTGGCGGCGACGGCCGACGGCATGGACGCCTGCTTCTACAATCCCGCCGGCATCGGACGCGAGCAGCGCGATTCGATTTCCGTCAACGGCACCCTCTACGGCATCCAGCATTTCGAGTCCAAGGATGCCGCCTTTCCGGGCGAAAATCTCGAGGCCTCCTCCTTTTCGACCATTCCGACCGGACTGAGCGTCGTGAAAAAATTGAGCGAAGGCACCGTGGCGGCATTTTCCGTCTTCGTGCCGTCGCAATACAGCGTGCGGGAAATCCAGGCCTTCAAGACCCAGCAGCATTACTATAATTTCAGCCAGGACGAGCAGACGCTCCAGCTTGGACCTTCGATCGGCCATGTCGTCAACGAACGGCTGTCAGTCGGCGCCTCGGTCTTCGGCGTCTATCAAACCGCCAGCCAGTTCGAAAACCTCTACTGGAACGACTATTCCTACACCTACAGCGCCAATTACAAGTATTCGGTGATCGGCCTGATCGGCGTCCTGGGCGCGCAATATATTTTCGCGGACGAGTGGTCGGCGGGCCTCACCTTCACGACGCCCTCGGCCACGCTCTCCGGCAACGGCCGCGTCCAGGTCAGCGAAGTGCTGGGCGGTCCGGAGGCGTCCGGCGCCGATGCGGTCTATTACGAGAAACTGGACGCCGACAACGGCCTGCCGGCGCAGCTGCGCGCGGGTATCGGCTGGCGCCGGGCGGGTGTGGCCAGCGCCGGACTCGATCTGACGCACCATCTTTCGCGCAGTTACAACTGGATGGAAGGCGAACAGGATGGCAATGCCATCACCATCCGGCGGGAACGCAAGGCCGTGACCGACGTGCAGGTCGGCGGCGAGTACATCGTCCGCAAGCGCTATCCCATCCGCGCCGGTTTTTTCACCAGCTTTTCGTCCGCCCCGGACCTCGATCCTGAAAATCCCAGCGACGCCAGTCAGATCGATCTTTACGGTGTGACGGCCAGCGCGGGCTCCATCGGCGCAAACGTGATCCTGAATGTCGGGCTCAGTTATGTCTGGGGCAGCGGCAATGGCTACGGCAAGCGCCTCAACGATGCCGGCGAATTGCAGCCGATCGTCTCCGAAACGAGCGAGAGCGGGCTCTTCGCCTTCGCCAGCACCGCCTACCGGTTCTAAAGCGGCGCGCTCGCGTCTTGTGCGAAGCGCGCTTTCCTGCTACTGCTGTGCGGCGATGAGCACCACTGCATGGCGGCTGATTTCGATCCTGGCGGCGGCGGCGCTGCTGGGCGCGGGCTGTCGTCGCGCGGCGCCGGCCGCGCCGGCCGCGGACGCTGGACCGCGGGTGGTGACGCTGGCGCCGAATCTGACGGAACTGGTCTGCGCCGTGGGCGCGGGCGACCGGCTGGTCGGACGCACGAGCGTATGCAACTACCCGCCCGAGATCGTGGCGCGCGTGCCGGTGGTCGGCGATTTCGGCGTGCCCTCCATCGAACGCATCCTGGGACTGAAACCGACGGTGCTGCTGGAAGTCGACATGGCCGACGCCTCAAGCCTGACGCGCCTGCGCCAACTGGGAATCGCCGTCGCGCATGTTCCCTGCGTCCGGCTGGACGACATTCCGAACGCCATTTTCCTGGTCGGCCAGAACGTGGGCCGCGCCCGCGAGGCGGCGCAGATGGCGGAGGACTTGCGGAATAAAATCGCCGCCCTGCGCGCCGCGGCGGCTGGGGCCCATGGCCCGCGGCCGCGGGTCTATATCGAAATCTGGAACGATCCGATGAGCACGGTCGGGAAAAATTCCTTCCTGGCCGAACTGGTGCGCATCGCGGGCGGAGACAATCTGGGGGACGAGGCGGAGCAGGACTATTACCAGGTCTCCTCGGAATGGGTGGTGGCCCGCAATCCGGAAATCGTGCTGTGCTTCTACATGGGCGGCGCCAAGGCGGTCGAGGAGTCGCTCGCTAACCGCGCGGGTTGGAACCGCGTGGCGGCGGTCAAGAATCACCGCGTCTACAGCGGATTCGACAATGATGTTATGCTGCGTCCCGGTCCACGCGTACTGATGGGAATCGCGGCGCTGCAACGAGTGATTAAAGCAAACGATGAACGATGAATGATGAACGATGAATAGAGAACAGCACCACGACTCCAACCTTTCTGACGATTGAATTACAAAAACTCAATGCATCTTGCTTCCTCCATTCTTCATCGTTCATCATTCATCGTTCATCGTTTCTTCCAATGAACCGCCGCTTCGCAATCCTGCTGCTCTTGGCGCCGCTGCTGCTGGCCTTGTGTCTGGCCTTTGGCGCGTCGGGCTTCGGGTTTCCCGTGCCGGCGTGGGACAATGAAATCTTCTGGTTACGGCTGACCCGCGTGCTGGCGGGTTTTGTCACGGGCGCGGCGCTGGCCGTGGCGGGCGTGGTGCTGCAGGCGGTCTTGCGCAACCCCCTCGCCGAGCCGTACGTGCTGGGCGTGAGCAGCGGGGCCGGACTGGGCGCCGCGGTCGCGATTCTCGGCGGGCTGGGCGCGCTCGGCGCCTGGCCGGTGCCGCTGGCGGCCTTCGTCGGCAGCGTGCTCTCGCTGACGCTGGTCTACGGACTGGCCAACGATCACGGGCGGGCGCCGATCTACGGGCTGATCCTGAGCGGCGTGATTGTGAGCGCGGTGGCCTCCAGTCTGCTGATGTTCATGGTCACGCTGGCGCCGGTCGAGGGGCTGCACAGCGTGCTCTGGTGGATGCTCGGCAACCTGGAGGTCGGCTCGGTTCAACTGCTGGCGGTGGCCGCGACGGGCATGCTGACCGGCTGCGCGGCGGCCTGGATGCTGGCGCCGGAATTGAACGCGCTGACGCTCGGGACGGACATGGCGCACCATCTTGGCGTGCGCACGCGGCTGGCCGTGGGGGGCGCGCTGATCTGCGCCACGCTGATCACCGCGTCGGCCGTCGCGCTGGCCGGACTGATCGGCTTCGTGGGCTTGATCGTGCCGCATGCGCTGCGCGCCTGGCTGGGTCCCGAACACCGCCGCCTGATCCCGGCGGCGGCCCTGGGCGGCGGGGTATTTCTGGCGGTCTGCGATGCGCTGGCGCGCACCGTGCTGGCGCCGGTGGAAATTCCCGTGGGTGTGGTGACGGCGCTGCTGGGCGGGCCTTTTTTCCTTTTGCTGCTGCGCCGCCGCCGCGGCGGAGGCTGGCTCGAATGAGCGCCCCGGCGATCGAGATCCGGGCGCTTTCCGCGGGCTACCGTGACACGCTGGTCTTGCGCGAAATCTCATGCTCCATCGCGGCGGGCGAAATTGTCGGCATCCTGGGCCCCAACGGCGCCGGCAAGTCCACGCTCTTCCGCTGCCTGACCGGTCTGCTGCGGCCGGCCGCCGGCACGGTGCGGATTTTCGGACACGACGCCTTCAGCCTGTCGGCCCCCGAGCGGGCGCGGCTGGTGGCCGTCGTGCCGCAGGAGGTCGAGACGCCGATGGCCTTCACGGTGGAGGAAGTTGTCGGCATGGGCCGCACCGTCGCCCGCTCGCGCTGGGCCGGCGCGCCGGGGGCGCGCGACCGGCAAGCCGTCGAGCGGGCGCTGGCCTATACCGACACCGCCGACCTGCGCCACCGTCCGCTCTCCTCCCTGAGCGGCGGCGAGAAACAACGCGCGCTGGTGGCGCTGGCGCTGGCGCAGGAGCCGCGCCTGATTCTGATGGACGAGGCGACCTCGCATCTCGATCTCAATCACCGGCTGGAAATTCTTCAGTTGGTCGAGCGCCTGCAGTCCGAGCAGGGGCTCACAGTGGTGATGATCAGCCACGATCTGCAGCTCGCCGCCGAATTCTGCCAGCGCCTCCTGCTGCTCGATCGCGGTCGCCTGATGGCCGACGGCGCGCCCGCCGCCGTGCTGACCGAGGAGCACATCAAGCGCGTTTACCACTGCGCCGTGCGCGTGCAGTCCGATCCGCAGAGCGGCGCCCTGCACCTGATGCCCACGCCGCGGCTGCCCAACGGCGGGGCCGTGGGACGCGGCGTACACGTTCATGTGGTGGCGGGCGGCGGCTGCGGCGAGGAAACCCTGCGCCGTCTGGCGCTCTGCGGCTACACGCTGAGCGTCGGGGTGCTAAACCAGGGCGATCTGGACGCCGAGGTGGCGGACGCGCTGGGCGCCAAACTGGCACTCGAAAAGCCTTTTTCGCATGTGAGTTCCGCGGCCCTCGCGGCGGCACAGGCGCTGTCGAAGCAGGCCGCGGCGGTGGTGCTCTCGCCGGCGCCCTTTGGACCCGGCAACCTGCCCAATCTGGAACTGCTGGAAGCGGCCCAGGCGGCCGGGCAACCGGTCTTTATCTGCGACGAGATCGAGGCGCGCGATTACACCCCCGGCCATACCGCCATCGCCCGCGTCAAGGCCCTGCTCGCCGCCGGCGCCGTCGCCTGGCATACCCCCACCGACCTGACCGAGAGACTGAGGGAGAGAGTGACAGTAGGCAGTCAGCAGTAGGTGGCAGGTGGAAGGTGGAAGGTGGAAGAAGGATAAAGAGGAGTTTCCTCCACCATCCACCATCCACCATCCACCCTCCACCATCCACCCTCAACCATCCACCCTCAACCATCCACCACTTGTATTCCTACGCTGCCACGAACGTTCCCGGCTGCACCTTCTTGAAAAGGGACTTGTTGCCGTAGAGCAACACGGTCAGCGCCGAAACGGGTTTCCTGGCCTGGAAGACATAGCCTTCGGTTTGAAGCGCTTCGATAATTTCCGGGATGTTCATCGGCTTGCCGGCCTTTACCAGAACGTTCAGAACGCGTTCCTTTTGCGACGTTCCGTCGCCGCGATGCTTGACCGCGACCACGCTCTTCGTCCCCCGCTTGGCCTTGGGGCGCGCGCCCTTCCCCGTCACCAGCGCGCCGTCTATTCCCAAAACTGACGTCAGCGCCCGCTGCAGCTTTGCAATCTCTTTCTCGTATTCGGCGATCTTTGCAAAGATCTTGCCGGCCTTCTGTTCGCGCGCCTTGAAGTCCAGCAGAATTTCCTTTTGCCGTTCCCGTAATTCATCCAAAGTTTGCATTGCAACCACCCTCTCTCTTTCTTGCGGCCAGTACGCCTTAAACGCGGTTTATAGATGCCTTAAGATAACACTATGGCATTTCATTTCGCAAGAACAAACGCCGCAGAACTGAGTTTCATAAACTCGTCGCACATGGCGTCAATAGCAACCTGCCTGTGGCCGGCGCCGGCGGGATCGTTGTACCACTTGGCGATGAAACCGCCTTTCGGGCGGCCAAGCGTGGCGACCAACTTGCGGCAATAGGCCCGGATGTCGTCGGGCGTGCCATACACCATGGTGGCCTGTATGTCGACCGGGCACCAGAACGTGATGCGGCCGCCGAAGCGCTGACCCAACAGTTCCAGCCCCATGTTCTCCTGCTGGTCCATCTGGATCACATCCAGTCCGATCTCGATCAAATCGTCGAGGATGGCGGTAATGTCGCCGCAACTGTGCAGAAAAGTCAGCAGTCCGGCATCACGAGCCGCGCGGTACACCCGGGCGTACCGCGGCTTCCATATCGCGCGCCACGATTCCGGCGAGATCATCAGTTGGTTCTGCAAGCCCCAGTCGTCGCACCACATATAACCGTCGGCGCCGGCCTTTGCGTATCTCTCGATGGCATGGAGATTCATTTCGACCAGCAGATCGATCAAGCGTCCGAGTTCTGCCGTGGCCGTGTGAATGTCCACCCAGGTGTTCTCCAGCCCTCTGATAAAGTGAACGCGTTCATACAATGAAATGCCGCCGGCCAAAAGGAACTTATCGCCGGCACGTTCACGAGCGCCTTCAAGTCTCGTCCATCGTTTCGGATCCCGAATGTCGGGAATACTCAGTTTCCCCCAATCAGCCCACTCTTTGAGCGCGGGTTCTTTAATCTCGCCCAGATTGGAAATGCCGATGTTATGCCACTCGCAGCCCCATTCGTCCACGCCGGTCTTGGGACGCGCATCCGGGGATGGGGTCATTCCCACGCCTGCAAAATCGGAACCGAGTTTTTCGGTGAGCGCATACGGGATGCGATCCGCCCCCTGAAATCTTATCGTTCGCGCCACAACATCGCGTGCGGACATTGCCATTTTTACTCCTTATTTTCAGGACATTGGGTCAGTCGGCGGATTTACACGCACGCGCCGCGCAGGCGCCGGGCCAGCAGGTTCAACGCTTCGGGATAGGCAATGTGCTCCTGGATTTGGATGCGGGCGTGCAGGGTTTCGGGCGTATCGTCGTCGAGCACCGGCGCCGTTTTTTGCACCAGAACCGGGCCCGTGTCGGTGCCGGCGTCCACCAGGTGTACCGTGCAGCCGGCCGTTTTTGCGCCGCTCCGCAGGGCCTGCTTCCAGGCTTCCAGTCCCGGAAAGGCCGGCAAGAGCGAGGGATGGATGTTGACGATCCGCCCCGCATAGGCCGCCAGCAGCGCGGGCTTGACGATCCGCATGAAACCGGCCAGGGCCACCACTTCGGCGCCATGGCGGCGCAGGGTTTCGATGTAACGCCGTTCGCCATCGCCGTCGAGGCGGGTTTTGGACGGTCCGGCATCCAAAAAGAAGGCGGGCACGCCGTGCGCCCTGGCCCGTTCCAGAATGTAGGCCGACGCCACGTCCGCGATCACGCAGACCACGCGGGCGCGCAATTTGCCGGCGGCGATCGCGTCGAAGATCGCCTCCAGGTTGCTGCCCTTGCCCGAGCCCAAAACGCTGATCGCCAAAGGCCGGGACTGCGTCGCGCTGACTGAATCGGGGTTCGGAATTGTGGAATTAGGCGCCGACATGATCTTCCTGTATGACCGTGACAGGAAGCTATTACGGCCATGCGGCGCTTGCAAGAAGATTAATCGCGCCTTACCGCTTGCTTCCACGCGGGCGCGCCGGTATAAACGCAGACTGACAACGACACCGATTCAAGGAGCTGGCAAATGGCTGGAATTTTCAAGGCCTACGATATCCGCGGCATTTACGGAAAGACGCTGACCGACGAGCTGGCCTTCCGCATCGGGCGCGCTTTCGCCACCTTCCTCGGCTGCCGCAAGGTCGTGGTCGGACGCGACATGCGGACGCATTCCAAACCGCTCTTCGACGCCTTGACGCGCGGCCTGACGATGCAGGGAGCCGACGTGATCGACGTCGGACTCTGCTCGACGCCGATGTCGTACTTCGCCAACGGTTCGCTGGGCGCCGACGCCAGCATCATGATCACCGCCTCGCACAACCCCGGCGAGTGGAACGGCTTCAAACTCTGCCGCGCCCAGGCGGTGCCGATCAGCGGACTCACCGGCATCGCCGACATCGAACGCCTGGCGAACGGCAACGCCTTCGCCCCGGCCGCCGCGCAACCCGGCCGCGTGACAAGCTACGACATCGTCCCGGCCTACGTGGCCCACATCCGCAAGTCGGCCGGCCTGAAACTGCCCCGCCCGGTCCACATCGCCGTGGATTTCGCCAACTCCATGGGCATCTACGAGGCCAGGGTGCTCGAGGGGCTGGTGGATATGACGCGCCTTTTCGACAAGCTCGACGGCGGCTTCCCGAACCACGAGGCCAACCCGCTCAAACTGGAAACCCTCGAGACCCTCTGTCAAACGGTCAAATCCGGCGCTTTCGATTTCGGCGTGGCCTTCGACGGCGATGCCGACCGCGCGGGGTTCGTGGACGAAACCGGCGCCATCGTGCCGATGGACATGATCATCGCCCTGATCGCCCGCAGCCTGCTGCAGCGCCGGAAGGGCGTGATCTATTACGATCTGCGCAGCAGTTGGACGGTCAAGGAAGTGATCGCCGAGAACGGCGGGACCCCCATGATGAGCCGCGTCGGGCATGCCTTCATCAAGCAGCAGATGCGCGAGAGCGATGCCATCTTCGCGGGCGAACTTTCCGGGCATTACTATTTCCGCGACAACTATTTCACCGAAAGCTCCTCGCTGGCCGTGCTTTACGTGGCCGACATCGTGACGCAGTCGGGACAGACGCTTTCGCAGTTGATCAAGCCTTTCCAGCGCTATTTCGCCAGCGGCGAGATCAACAGCGAGGTCGCCGATCCGCAGGCCGTGCTGGCGCAGTTGCGCGCCACCTACACCGGCGGGCACAGTTTCGAACTCGACGGTCTTTCCGTCGAATACAAGGACTGGTGGTTCAACGTGCGCTGTTCCAATACCGAACCGCTGGTGCGCCTCAATCTCGAGGCCACGACCGAGGCGGACATGCGGCGGCGGCGCGACGAGATCCTGGCGATCATCAGGAAGAAACGATGAATTATGAACGATGAACGATAAAGAAAATGCCAGGGCGGGAACGCACATGGATCAGACGGTAAATCAACTTTTGGCCGACTGGATGCGGGAGGGCTTTCGCGGCGCCGATCCCGACGGGGATCTGGCCGGCATTTCCGTCGTGCCCGCCGTGCAGGCCGGCTTTGGCGACTACCAGTGCAACCAGGCCATGGCGATCGGCAAGCGCCGCCACCAGCCGCCGCGCACGGTCGCCGGCGCCGTCCAGGCCGCCCTGCCGGCCCACCCGGCCGTCGCCAGACTGGAAATCGCCGGGCCGGGCTTCATCAACATCCACCTCTCGGACGACTGGCTGGCCGCGCGCGTGAACGCCCTCGACGCCGCGCCCGAGGCCGCGCTGACCCAGCCCGGCGCCGGCCGCACGGTCCTGCTGGATTACTCCAGTCCGAACGTCGCCAAGCCGATGCACATCGGCCACATCCGCTCGACGGTCATCGGCAACGCCCTCGACCGCCTGCACCGCGCGCTGGGATACCGCGTGATCTCGGACAATCACCTGGGCGACTGGGGCACCCAGTTCGGCATCATCCTGATGGGCTACCGCCACTTCCTGGACCGCGCCGCGCTGGCCGCCAGCCCGGTCGAGGAACTCGAGCGCATCTACGTCAAGAGTTACGAAAAGACCAAGGAAGATCCCGCCTGGCTCGACGCCGCGCGCGCGGAACTGGTCAAGTTGCAGAGCGGCGACGCGGACAACCTGGCGCTCTGGAAGCAATTCGTCGCGCTCAGTCTCGGCGAATTCCAGCGCATCTACGACCGTCTGAACGTGCGCTTCGACCTGGTGCGCGGCGAGAGCTGGTATCACAACCTGCTGGAAGGCACGCTGGAACGCCTGCGCCAGCACGGCCTCGTGCGCGAAAGCGAGGGCGCGCAGGTCGTCTTTCTCGAGGAGGAAAAACTGCCGCCTTGCATCGTGCGCAAGAGCGACGGCGGGTTCAACTACGCGGCGACCGATATCGCCACCGTGCTGGCGCGCGTCGAGGAATTCGCGCCCGAAGCCATCGTCTACGTCACCGACGAGCGCCAGCAACTGCACTTCCGCCAGGTCTTCGCCATCTGCCGCCGGCTGGGCGTCACGACGCGCCTGGAACATGTCTGGTTCGGCCTGATGCGCCTGCCCGAGGGCACCTTTTCCACCCGCCAGGGCAACGTGATCAAACTGGAGCGGCTGCTGGACGAGGCCGAGGCCAAGGCCCGCCAGCTGGTGGACGCCAACAGCCCCGGCATGCCCGAGGCGAACCGCGCGGAAGTCGCCCGCGCGGTCGGTATCGGCGCCGTAAAATACGCCGATCTCAGTCAGAATCCCCAGAGCCTCGTGACTTTCTCCTGGGATAAGGCGCTGGCCATGAACGGCAATTCCGCGCCCTATTTGCAATACGCCTGCGCCCGCATCGCCAGCGTGCTCGACAAGTACCGCGCGCAATTCCCCGACGGCGCGCTGGAGAGCCATCCGATCGCGCTGACCGATCCGCTCGAACGGGATCTGGCCCTGCGCCTGCTGCGTTTTCCCGAAGCCGTCCTGCACGCCGTGGAAAACGACAAGCCCAGTCTGCTGGCCGACTATCTCTACGAGACCGCCGGCGCCTATAGCGGCTTCTACCAGAACCTGCCCTTTCTCAAGGCCCCCGGCGGCGTGCGCGAAAGCCGCATCCGCCTGGGCCGCGCGACCGGCAACGTGCTGCGCCGCGGCCTGAACCTGCTCGGCATCGAAACCCCCGAACGCATCTGACCATGGTACACATCTTCGTTTTCAGTCAGACCCAGGGACGCCTGATCAGCCAGGACATTTCCATCGACCTGCTAAAAGTCCTGATGCAAGACGAGGGTCTGCAGTTCTGGGTGGACGCGAACGATGCCGGCGAGGAGGAGACCCGGCAACTGCTGGATGAAGCTTTCCACTTCCATCCCCTGTCGATCGAGGACTGCGTCACCCCCAGCGACCGGCCCAAGGTCGAGGAATACAACGGCTACCTCTTCATGATCCTGCATGCCGTGGATTACAGCGCCAGCGAATTCCGCACCACGGAATTGAACCTTTTCATCGGCAAGAACTTTCTGGTCACCTTCCATCGCGATCCCTTGCGCAGCGTCACGGCCGCGATCGAACGGGTCAGGCAAAACGCCTCGGCGGTGGCCCGCGCCCCCGACCGCCTGACCTACACGATCCTCGATCTGCTACTGGAAAATTATGCGCCGGCCATGGAACAGCTCAACGTGGATATTTCCAACATCGAGGAAGCCGTGCTGCGCGACCCCAACATCGAAATCCTGCCGCAGGTCATGCACTTGAAATCGCAGGTCACGATGCTGCGTCAGATTGCCGGACCGCAGCGCGACGTCATCTCCCGGATCGCCCACGGTGAGTTCAAGATCGTGCGTCCCAGCATGTTGCCGTACTACCGCGACCTGCTCGATCAACTGGTGCGCATCAGCACCCAGGCCGACAACTATCGCGAAGCGCTGACCAGCACGCTGCAGGTCCACCTGAACCTGCAGCAGAACCAGATCAACCGCGTGATCAAGGTTTTGACCATCATGGCCACGCTGGCCATGCCCATTTTGGCCGTCACCAGTTTTTACGGCATGAACGTCCAGCAATGGCCCAGCACCAGCCATTCCATGACCTTCAGTTATTTCTGGGTCCTGGGCCTTTCCGGCGCGTTGACGTGGATGATCTACTGGTTGATGAAACGCAAGGGCTGGTACTGAGGCGCCGTGGCGGCGCGCGGCGCGCGGCTCAAAGCGCCAGCGCGGCGAAGACCTTGTAGCCGCGCAGTTTTTCGCGGCCGCGCAGTTCCTTGAGTTCGATCAGGAAATCCACCTCCGCCACCTTGCCGCCGGCGCGTTCGACAAGGCGCGCCGCGGCCGCGGCCGTACCGCCGGTCGCCAGCAGATCGTCCAAAATCACGACCTTCTCGCCGGCATGAAACGCATCCTGGTGAACGGACAGCGTGGCGCTGCCGTATTCCAGATCGTAACTCTCGTCGTAGGTCTTGAAGGGCAGTTTGCCCTTCTTGCGGATCGGCGCGAACCCCACGCCCAGGCGATCGGCCAGCGCGCCGCCGAAGATGAAGCCGCGGGCGTCGATGGCCGCGATCTTGCCGATGCCCGTGTCCTTGTGGCGGGCGGCAAAGATGTCCATGCATTCCCGGAAAAGCGCGGGATTGCCGAGAATCGGCGCGATGTCGAAAAAGAGAATGCCGGGTTTGGGAAAGTCGGGGATTCCACGCACGGCGGCAGCGAGACGTGAACTCATATGGCACTCTCCTGTTCGGACCGAAAATGGCGGGAGCGACGGGGCTCGAACCCGCAACAACCAGATCGACAGTCTGGGACTCTAACCAATTGAGCTACGCCCCCCAAGCAGAAGCGAAAGTCTGCCATACTCCCGCACCGCTCTGCAAGCGTTTTGTCCGGCAGCGTTTTGTCCGGCATTTGGCCCGTCCGCCGTCGCGTCAATCCGCCGTCATTCCGTCGAATGGGCTCGTCTCTCCAAAGACTATCTCCGGCCAGGTTGGAATGAAATCACCCGCCCCGGCGATACGGCGGACTTTTCCGGTTTCCTCCCATTCCGCAAGACAACTGGATTGGGAAAACGCCCCGAAGAAAATCTCGACCGGACTATCCTCGCCAAAAGCGATCCCGCTTTCCCGCGGGTAGTAGCCAGGCGAAAGCAATATCAACCGTGCGGCCGAATCGCCGTTACTCAGAGACCAAGATTTTAAACTACGAAAAACGCGACAAGATTGGTTAATTGTCGTACGAATGCGAGTTATGCCCGCAACCAAAAAAATCGAACCACAGATGAACACTGAAAGGAGATTTTCCTTATCCGTGCCATCAGTGTAATCCGTGGTGAGTAACGTTAGCGCCGTGAACGCAATCGTGTCCATTATTTTCGCGCATTTCGCGTGTTTCGTAGTTTATTCTATCTTCTGACCGGCGGTAAATCACCCACGCGCCCGCCATCAACAAGATGTCGCGGCCCAAAGAAGCCCAAGTTTTCCAGATGGAAGGCGCGCCCGCGCCAAAACAGCCGCAATCGACTTTCAAGCCACGAACCAAGGCCTGACTGAGAGCCAGCGCAAATATCACGGATAAGACAAGGATCGCCAACGCCCCAACGCGTTGCCAGCGCCTCACGATGAGCAATATTCCAGTCATCACTTCGAACGGCGGCAGACTCAAGGCCAGCAAGTTGATGGCCTGCCTGGGAAGAACCTGAAACGAGGCAATGCTATCCGCGAACGCTTGCGGGTCTTGAAACTTGATCGCCCCGGCATAAATGAAGAGCCCGCCGATCAGAAGCCGCAACGCCAATACGACCCAAGCGTTCTCTAGAATTTTCTTCATTTGCATCCGACATTCACTCCGCGTTCCCCGCGCCTCCGCGTGACGATATTTCACTTTTCATCCGGCAGTCCGGCTTTCGTCCAGGCAGCCCAACCGCCTCGGAAGATGGCCACCTGCGTGCATCTTCACTCCAATGTTGAAAACAGGCCGTTGCCTCCGTCTTCTGGAGGACCGGGCGCCGTCCTGCCCGTTCTTGCGGGAGTTTTGCAAAAGGCTCCAAAGAAATTTTATTAACTTCATTCTCGATTTTTCATATTCGGATTGTTAGTAAGGTGTATCAATTCGTTAATCCTAGTGTCCCATACTGATTTGTATGCCCCCGAATTAAAACTCGGGGGAGTAACATCGTTGTCAGAAACCTTGTTCAACTCATAACTTGTCACATTTATGCGCGTTTCCCGATCGACATACAATTTCAGATTCTCGATTGTCGTACTGGTTCGGCTGACCGAATAGTACTTTTCGATACCCGATACGGGCAACCAAAGATCGCCAACAATGTTTGTTACGGAGCAAACTCGTTCAAATGCTACGAGTTCACGTTTACTGTCCCCTTTACTGGCAAGTTCACTCCTTGTCATCTTTATCACACTGTATCCCTGTGAAGGCGCAATCCACAATTTATGTACGCCTCCGCCAGGATAAACCCTTATCACCACATAGCACTTTGTTCCTTCGAAAACTTCCTCACCGCCCAAACTCACCACTCCTTGCTTCATTAGATCGGATAACAAATCTCCAAACCGTTTCGTTTCGAAATTAGTTCCCTGGTCCCAGTTGAGACCAAAGGAAAAGGGCCAGACAAACGGTACACCAGGTGAATTTTGAATAGTCAGTTTCTTCTCAACTTTATCAAGCGCCTGCAAACCGTTTCGAGAATAGTAATGAGTTTGTTTGATGATTTTAGTTTTCCCTCCTTCGCCACGAGGATCTGTTGAACCTGCATAAACGGTCTGTTTATAGTCCATATCGAGGCGCATCTTATCGTCTTTGATGACAAAACATGCCGTTCCTCTCATTGAAATATTTTCGTTTTCTGTTGTACCTGGTTCAAACATACTGTATTTCTCAAAACTGAAATTCACGGAGGCACTTTTAATCAAAGAATCGCGATAAGACACTCCTTGAACAATGGCGCTCAAGACGCCATTCTGATCATTTGTTTGCTCCGCAGGCAACAAAGATAACGTCCCGAAAACGGAGATAACAATGAAGAACAGTCTGTATCTGAAATTATCGCAATATTCTGCATTGAAACTCATACTTAATCCCCCCTTGATCTTGAATTTCCGCGCATTCCGGTCAAATCGGCCACTAATCGGAGCGTAGCGACGCTGGTTTTCTCCTGTATATAAAAGCGGCCGATTTGAGTCAAGATTTTGTTGGGCTTCTTGACCTCGATCAGAGTCCCCGATTTCAATCGGGGACGGCGCTGCATTCTCTTCTTTCTTATTATTATAAATAAGATCATGAGGTAGCCTGCCGCGAAGGCGGCGGGGGTCCGGCGCGGGTTTATTGGGTTTGATCTCGACGTGGGCGCATGGATCCTCCTTTTCAGTTCGATGCAGTGAGCGTTGTGGTGTAGACGGTCGAGGATGGCGTCGGCGACGGTGGGGTTGCCGACTTCGGATGCCGAATGACAAGCCAGGTCAAACAGCGTGCCATCAATCCATCAAGCTTAGCAGCGCCTGGCTGGCCGCTTGCTGCACGGCGGGGGAAATGCGCTCGTCGCGGACGGAGAGCAGCATCTCGTTGAGTTCCGCGCGCCGGCAGAGCATCACGCCGCCCGCGCCGCGCACGCCGCCCTCGACCGCGCCTTCGGCGAAACAAAGCACCGGCGCCAGCGCCGCGCCTTCCGCCGGCGTGCCGCGCAGGCGGCGGCGGAAGGCCGAGACGGCCTGATGCACCTGCTCCAGGGGCGGACGGCTCGGCACCACGCCGTCGAGCCGCCGCACCTCGCCGTTTTCCACCGTCACCGGCGCGCTCCAGTTTTTGGTCTCGATCACGAAAATTCCGTTCGGCCCCACCACGACATGGTCGCAGCCCGCGCCGCAGCGCCACCAGGCGGCGGCGGGGAACTGCACGTCGTGGAAGACACGGTATTCCGCCGGCAGCAGCGCCAGTTCGCGCGCCACGCCCTCCTCGCCTCGCGCGCCCTTGACATAGGCCCGCAGCCGTCCGGCGCAGGACCAGTTCAGCGCCGCCGCCAGCACGCTCAGCAGGATCACGCCCGCCGCCGCCAGGGCAGGATGCAGCGCCGGGTGCGGCCAGGCGGCGCGCAGCAGATAGCCCGCGACAAAAACCACCGCCATCAGCGGCGCCAGCAGCGTCAGCACCCCGCGCAGCCGCGCGCCTGCGCCAGGCGAGCCGCTCACCCGCGCCCGCTGCTCTTGTGGAGGTATCGTGGATGTAGTTGTCATGGGTCTGCGGTGTTCGGAGTTCATGAGAATAACCTACCAGATTGTATGGTTGGTTATCAATGCGCGTAACCGCTAATATTTTGGTAAAGCGGATGAAGCAATGGCAATCCGTATTCCACGCGGACGCCGACGACCAGGCAATCCGGCTCGACACCGGTCCCGAGGCGCATGGCGGCTTTTACGTGTCGGGGCCGCTGGCCGGGAAAGCGGTCTCCCCGACCGCCCTGATGAACGACCCGCCCGTGGCCGACGCCGCCGCGGACTGACAAGCACAATCAGCGCGATCTCAAAAACTGTTCACTCTCCGCTCTTCGCCTTCCACCCTCCACCCTCCACCTTCCACCCTCCACCTCCCACCCTCCACCCTCCACGCATAAGAATAAGTTTGCAGCGGGACTGAGTGTCACTATAGTATCACATTATGCAAACGGAACTTGTTACAACTTTGAAGCGGCATGCGACGCGGATACTGGCCGAGCTGCATGAATCGAAAGCCCCTGTGCTGATCACGGAGCACGGCACACCATCCGCCTACTTGGTGGATGTGTCGATGTTTGAGCTGATGCAGGACAGAATGCAGATTCTCGAAGGCATTGCGCGCGGCGAACGAGCTATTCTGGAAAACCGCACGTTCACTCAGGACGAAGCCAAACGGAGAATGAAGAAGTGGCTCGCCTGATCTGGACCGAACCGGCTCTGCGCGACTTGGAAGCCGTTGCCGATTACATTGCGCTCGACAATCCGGTGGCGGCCAGCCGGTTTGTCGAAAGGGTGTTCGAGAGCGTGGAACGGCTTGCTCATTTTCCCAATTCCGGAAAATGCCCCCTTGAACTTCCACGATCTCCATATCGGGAAGTTGTCGTTTCACCATGCCGCGTCTTCTACCGGGTCGAACGGGAATCGGTATTCTTTCTCCATGTCATGCGGTCGGAGAGCCTGCTCCGCCGGTTCATGCTTGAAGAACGGAATCCGCGAAGAAATGGGTCGGTCACATAGCGACCAAAAGGGCGGCATCGCCGAGGCCGCCGCGAGTATCTTCAAGAACACGCTCGTCTCATGGGTTTGATCAAGAAACGGAAACTCAGATGAAGACGCATATTCCACCTCCCACCTTCAACCCTCTTCTGCTCCCACCCACCACCTACCACCTCCCACCTTCCCCAGCGCGCGATCCAGCGCCCAGGCGGCGAGCAGCGGGGCCGCGCCGCCCCAGACCAGCAGTGGGAGCAGCGCGAGCGACAGCGGGCAGGTCGGCGTCAGACGCGCCAGGTTCCAGAGAATCAGCAGGCCGCTGCTCCAGACGGTAATCAGATTGGGCCAGCCGTCGCCGGCATGATGCAGGCGCGCGCCGGGAGCGCGGCGGCGGGTGAAAGGGTAGCCAAGATTGGAGCCCATGTGGCCGAGCTGGTCCGCCAGCACATGGGCGCTCCAGGCGGCGCAGGCCACCAGTCCCGCCGTCCATGACCAGCCGACCGCCAGCGCGCCGCCGAGCATCGCGGCCAGCGCCAGACTGTGCGACCAGGCCCGGTGCCAGGGTAAAAATTCCATGCCCAGTTCGTCCGCGCCCCGTTTGGTAAAGCGCAGCGTCGGCCCGTCAAAAATATCCACCTTGACCTCCGGATCGCCCTCCGGCACAACCCCGGCGGCCAGTTTGCGCGTGGCCGTGACGTTACGGGCGGCCGTGGGCGCGGCGCTAGCGGGCAGCGGCGCGCCGCCGGTGGTGACGGGACCGGTGCAGGTGGCGACGACCCGTCTTTGCGGACGGTCGAAGAAGACGCTGTAGGCCTGCCAGGCATTGGCGTTGAGGCGCGCGGTATTCAATTTGAGCGTAACCGGCGACGCGCGTGCGACCGCCAAAGCCACGGCTCGCGCGACCGCCTCCGCGATCATGGCGGGGTCGGGCTGGTTGGGATCGAGAATCACCTCCAGCGTATGGCGGTGCCAGAAGCGCGCGAATCGGAAATCGAGCGTATCGGGCAGCAGCCCGCAAACGGCGCCCAGGATGAAGTAAAGCGGATCGCCCTCCGCCGCCGCCCGCACCGCGACGGGAAAGCACGACGTGGCCGCCAGCCCGGTCATGAAATGGGAGATGCCTTTCAAAATAACCCCAACCAGCGGGCCACGATGGGACCGGCGGCGCCGCGATTCAAGGCCAGCGGCAGCAAAATCACACCCAGCGCGTTCAGCCGCCGCGAATCGTAAAGCAGCGGGATCAACCCGATGCCGCTCCCGACAGCCATCACAAACAGACCCGGCAGGCCGGTCAGTCCGCCAACCAGGACGAGCAGCAGCGCCAGCGCCGCGAGCGCCAGCCGCCGGCCGCCCAGGCGCGTCACCAGCGCCAGCGTCAGGCGCAACAACGCGGGCATCAGCAGCAGCGTGACGGCCACGGCCAGCGCCACGCCGCCGAGGGCCAGCCAGGCGTCCTCGGCCGGCTGCGTCGCATGCAGTCCCGTCAGCATCCAAGCCGCGCCGCCGCGCACAATCTCAAGCCCCGGCACAAAGAGTAGCAGCAGCGCGCCCACGTAGTACACGGTTTTCGAAGCGCCCTGCGAAACGAGAAAGACCCGTTCGTCGCGCGTCGCCGTGGCATGCCCGGCCAGCAGGCCCCCGACGCCGGCGGTGACAACCGGCAGAAAGGCCGCCACCGCTCCGCCCAACGCGCCAGCGGCGGCGCCGCGAAACCAGAGACGCGGCGGCAAGGCCAGCGTGCGCGGCTGGTGCTGGAGGGGAATTTGCGTATGCGAGATCAGCGTGAACAAGAGCCCCGGCACGCCGAACAGTCCGACGAAAGCCGGCATCAGATTCTGGAAGGCGTTCTGCGGCGGCAGCGGCGAACGGTACATCAGAATCATGCCCAAAAGTCCGGACAGCAGAAAGGTCAGCAGTCCGGCGCCCAGTCCGCGCCAGCCGCGCGCCCACTTGCGCCAGCCCGCGGGACCGGGATAGTTGCCCTTGGGCCATTCCGAGAGCAGCATGAAGACGATCACGACCCAGAGAATCCAGCCGTAGTGCGGCCGCAGGATGGCGTGCAGCGGCGGCAGCAGCAAGGCGGCAAAAGGCAACCCCGGCAGCAGCAAGGCCAGACCGCCGACGCCGCCCAGCACGGTCAGCCAGACGGCCTCCGCCCCGCGCCCCTCCATCAGATAGCGCTGCCCCGGCAACACGGTGAAAAGCGCGCCTTCGTCCGGCGCCGCGGCCAGCACGGCGGGAATCGTATTGGCCAGCGACCAGCTGGCGAGCAAGGCCGCCACGGCCACAATCATCGTTTCAGGCGGGAACGGCGTCCCGGCGGCCAGCGCGGCCTGGGCGGACAATGCCAATATCGCCAGCAAATTGAGGATGTGGAGCGAGGGAACAAAGGCGCCCAGACAAGCCCCGAGCACGGCCGCAACGATCGCGGTCGCCGCGCTGCTTAAAAAGCACATCGATGCGCTCATGGAGTTTCAAGTGGTCGGGGTTCGGGGTTCAGGGGTCAGGATTCGGGATTCGGGGTCTTGCGCTTTATCTGCGGAAAAATGAATTACGATTTAAGAAAGCGTTTTATTTTGTAATGGGGCAGTTACGAGATGAAAAGGCAGGGCGCTCTCGCCGAGGCAGCCCCACCCAAATTTGGCGCCGCATACCATTTTTCTAATCCGAACCCTGAACCCTCTCCCCGCCAACTGAACCCTCTCCCCTGAACCCCGAACCCTGAACCCTACCCCCTCTGCCCCTCTCACTGCCTGACGTCATCCACCACCCGGCATCGAAATCGCTCCCACATAGGGCAGTTCGCGGAAGCGGCCGGCGTAATCGAGACCGTAGCCGACGACGAACACATCCGGGCAGGGAAAACCCACGTAGTCGGCCTGGATCTCCACCTGCCGCCGGGCGGCCTTGTCCAGCAGCACGCAAGTGCGCACCGACTTTGCGCCGTGTCCGCGCAGCAGGTCCACGGCGGTTCGCAGCGTACGCCCGGTGTCGAGAATATCGTCCACCAGCAGCACATCGCGGTCGCGCACATCGAGGGCGATATCCTCCTCGATGCGCACGCGGCCCGGCGAGACGCTGCCGCGCCCGTAACTGGCCAGGGTCAAAAAATCGATGGCCAGGTGGACATCGCGGGCCGAGAGTTGACGCGCGAGATCGGCCACAAAGACAAAGCTGCCCTTGAGAATCGCCACAGTGGCCAGTTCGCCGGGCGGATAGTCAGCCGCCAGGCGGGCCGCCAGTTCCCCGACACGCCGGTTGATGTCGTCCGCCGAAAAAATAATCCGTTCCACAGCACAGTCGTTCATGTTTCGCTGCTCCTATGCGTAGGAAACCGTAAAAACCCCGCGAACGCAAGAGAGAAAGAAGAGGAAGCAGGTGGAAGGTGGAGGGTGGAAGGTGGGGGGCGGAGAGTGAACAGTAAACGGCAGCATCCCATAGGATGCAGGTTGATAGGCTGAAGGCTGTTAGGAAATACTTGTTTTCCTGTTCGATTTCGCGGCAAGTCGGTTACGACATCTGAAGTTCATTTGCATGCAACTAGTCCTAACAGTCTACAGCCTAAACTGCTTCAGCCTTAGCGTCCCTGTGGGACGCTATTGCAGACGGCAGGCTCCGCCTGGTCCATCATCCAATCGGCGTATTCGTGGATTTTGGCTGCCAGAAAATAGGGCACGTTCAGAAGAGTGTACGGCTTCCCGGACGGCGTCCGCGCCGGGTGCAGGTCGAAGGGACCGGCGTAGAGTCGCATGGCAAACGCATGTGGGCAGCGGTCCATGAATTCGTGCAGGGAACGCAGTTTGCCGGCCACGCCCGACTTTACTTCCAACGGAAGCACGCGATCCCGGTGCTGGATGATGAAATCCACCTCCGCCTGGGATTGCGTCTTGTCACGCACCCAAAAACACGGTTTCCGCCGCGTGTTGGGTTCCAGGCAGATGAGTTCCTGTCCGACGATGTGTTCCGCCAGTCTGCCTTTGTAAATTGCATGCAGATTGTCATGCCGGAAGAACTCGTCCTGAAGTCCGGCAAAGTAATTCAACAGGCCCGTGTCGAGAAATTGGAGCCGCGGGGATTTCTTCAGGTCCGGCATGATCGGAATCTCGACGCCAACCGAGGGGTACAGGAGGTGAAGCAGCATTGCCCGTTGCAGCGTGCGCAGCGCCTCACCTACTTCCCGCGAGCGGTAGTTAGACTGTCCAAAACCCGCGAAAACAATGCGTTGGCTGGCGATGAAGGGCGCAGCCTCGATACAATGCCGCAGTATCGCGGCCATGTTTTGGGTACGGGCGTACTTGGACACGTCATCCTGGTAAGATGTCAGAAGCGAGTCGTATATGGATTTCAGGCCGGTGATGTCCTTCTTCCGGGCGTACTCCGCCACGACTTCCGGCATGCCGCCGATCAAGGCGTAGCGGTGGAAAAGTTGGATCAGTTCGGTGTGGGCATATGCCTGTAACGGAACCGTATCGAAGGCGCCAATGACCGGGCCGGCGTTCGTGGCCACAAGAAACTCACGGAAAGAGAGCGGATGCATGAAGAGGTGATCCACACGACCCACGGGGAAGGCAATGTGCTTTTCCTGAAGCGCTATCTCCAGCAAAGACCCGGCGGCGATCACAAATACACCCGGCAGGTCCTCATGGAAATAGCGCAGACTTTCCACCGCCTCCGGGCAACTTTGGATTTCGTCCAGAAACAACAGAATCTTACCATCAGACGCCGAGATGCGACATTTGAGGAGAATTGCCTGGTAAAGGTCGCGGATATCCAGCCGGCGGCGAAAAAGATCAGCGTCTCCCGCCAAGTCCATGTTTAGATTGATGAAGCGGTCGAAATGGCGGGCAAAGAGCCTGACGGCCACCGTCTTACCCACCTGCCGCGCGCCGCGAAGGATCAACGGCTTACGATGCCCGTTGTCCATCCAAGCCTTGAGCTTCGCATCCACGGCCCGAGGAAACAGGCCGGAAGTATCTACTTCAGATGGCATTTATTAACCTCTGGCGATTGCGATAATCCCATAACAAGGCCAATTGTACGCCGACGGTGTAACGTTACAAGGGCAAATCTCGATGGCAGGGCGTTTACTTACGGATTGATGAATAATGGAGGCAAATTCGTTGACGCTGAGGCGCAACGCCGCGAAGAATGCTGTCTTGAGTTAAAACCAACAACCGCTTTGCTTTGCGACTTAGCGCCTTTGCGTCAATTTTTCCGCTTTTCGGCCTATTCCTTCGAGTATGTCAACGGCGGCTCGGCCGCTTTCCTCGCGGGAGCGGAATCGATGGGATAAGCGTTGGCGACCCCGCCGAAGGCCTTAACGAGTCCGCTATAGACCGCGATCGCATCCTGGCCAAGCGCCTGGCACACCCAATAGAACTCCACCACGTCCAAGCGCCGTTCGCCGGTCTCGATGCGCCAGACGAACGAATGCTCGCGACCGAGTATTCGAGCCAGATCGCGTTGCGTCATCCCGGCCTTTTGACGCAGAGCAACCAGCGTTTTCAATACCGCCTTGTACTCCCGGCTATGGATGGACTTCCGCATGCGCCACTTATAGGCCGCGCAGCCGTTTGGCCGCAAAATGAGTGCAATTTTTCTTGACCGCATAATGCGGGCAGGGCATAAACGTGCCGCTTGGTTGGTAAAGACGGAGGTATCAGTGCGGCGAGTTCAATGTGCGACAAGGCGCGGCTGCCCATGCGCCTGCGGAGAGTTGGACGAGCGCGTAACGAATCGCGAGGGCGTCCCGTCCGTTAAATCCAACCCTCGCCGCCACGCCTGCCGGACCGTCATCAAACGTGTGATAGCCTCCTGGCTCTGCGCCCATGGCCAGCCCTTGAAAGCCGTGGCCGTGCGGCTGGGCGTGGCGGAGTCCACCATCAGTCAATGGGCCACCGGCCGGCGCTTCCCTCGCCCGAAGGAGCTGGACGCCCTGGCCGCCTGCGCCGGCGTCCCGGCCGTCTGCCTTTTCTGCCCCAACCTGGCCACCGCCTACGAACGGCACGTCCCGCAATCCATCTAAACGCAAATCGCGCGCCACACATTCCCATCCGAAACGCTCTTCACGAAAAGTGAAATACTGCAACTGGACGCTGCATGCATGCGGGACATAAGCTACATGTAAATTTAAGACAAACTGGATGAAGACATCGGACATCGCAAAGGAATCGTTCATGAACTTGCTCGTAAAGTTACTCGCTCTGATTGCGAGCTTTCATCTCGTGCCTGGCATGACAAACGCTGCGACTCCCGCCGGAGTAATAGACGAAGACACAAACGATAGATTTTGCGTCATTGCAGTAATCGTTTCATTCGAAAATGGCACTTTCGTTCTCTGCGAACGGTACTGCGAAGGACGCGCCCGCCTGGGCGCTCCTTCCAGTTTCGTGTTCGCAGAGGGGGCGTGCCAGTCCCCGAATGGGCTTGAGCAGGGAGAACGCCCTTTTTTTGGCCTGATTCTTCCTTCCTGCGTGGCGAAACCTTCGGCGGTCCACACGTCGAGTCATGCAGGAATTTCGGCCGGCGCCGATTCCGATCGCGATGGCATGGAGGACGCATCTCGCATAAGGATATGACCTCCACGCCAATGGGACAACGAAGGTAGTTTGCCACGTATGTAAACGAAGGGGAAGCGACATGACCAACGGAATAGAACTTCGATTTCGGGTGCCCGCACACTCTGCACACTCAATCTTGGCCGACACCCATTGCAGGGTTGTTCGGAAATGCCGTATGACATCTCAGGCTTTCGTGTTGGCCGCGCTTCTGCGGGCGACGGCAGTTAACGCCGCGGTGCCTGAATTCACAATCTCAGATGGCGGCACAGCGGTGGCAAGCAACGGGGTCCAATGGCTATCGACAAAGGATCTTCCAGTCTCTGTTTCGGGCATACCCCCCGGGATTGAACTGGGGCGCAACAGCGCTGCTATTTCAAATTCGTCGGCAGTTCCTATTATGCCTTCGCTTATGACTACTCGTCCGAATTGCTGGAAAGTGGGACGTCGGGCTTTATCAGTTACGACACTTTTCTCTCGTTCAACACCCAGAATCCCACGTCCATGACCACGCACGTCACGTATATCTACAATACCGACGTCGGGAGATACACCCAGTCGAAGGCGTACATGGATCAGAGTCTGTAATTTTCGGCATGAGCATAACAGGGCGACGATAGATCAAGTTCCCCGTAGCTTCTTAGCTTCTTGGGGACAGGCAAATTGTCGGCAAATTGTCGCGGTCGCAGGGCCATTGGGGACTGGGCAATTGGCAGGGCAATTGGGGACAGACCGTCAGGCGGCATGTCCGGTTAGAGCAGGCGGGCGGTTCAAAACCAGCCATTCCGCCCGCCGGGATCGACGGACCCATGGCCGGTTTGGTGCCCGTCCAGTGTGCTCCTGGCCCGGGCCAGGAGCACAGTTACAGTTTGCCTGTCCCCAAAAGACGCCAAAAGACGAAAGACGGGCCTGTTCCAGATCAAAGAAAGCTATAATTAAAAAGCACTTGTTAATTAGAAATCGCAATACTATAATGCAACCATGATCAAGCGGCGAGCGACGAGCCTGATTGCCGAAATGGCCACGCAGTTCCCGGCAGTACTGATTGTCGGGCCGCGGCAGTGCGGTAAGACTACTTTGGCGCGAACGTTCTTGACGGGAACATATTTCGATCTGGAGCGGCCGTCGGATTATGCCGTTTTCGCCGGGGATGCGGAACTAGCGCTGAGTCGTCTTCCTGGTACGCTGATCTTTGACGAGGCGCAGGAATTGCCATCCCTTTTTTCGGTTCTAAGGTCCGCTATCGACGAGGACCGCCACCGCACTGGGCGATTTTATCTGCTTGGCTCCGTCAACCCGGCTCTCGTAAAGCAGGTTTCGGAAAGCTTGGCGGGACGTGTGGGACTCGTGGAATTGACGCCGTTCACATTTTCCGAGGTGGCGAAAAAACTGGCGGGGCTGGACGAGTACTGGTTGCGGGGCGGTTTCCCGGACGCCTGCCTGGAACCCGATCCGAACCGTCGAACGCGTTGGTTGGAACAGTATGTCCAGGCCCTCGTGCAACGCGATCTGGCAGGATATGGACTCAAGACTTCGCCGCAGGAGATGCTCAGATTTCTCGGCATGCTCGCGCATGTGCATGGCGGGTTGCTCAATGCCTCCGAATTGGGACGCTCCCTCGGTGTGACGTATCACACGGTCGGTGGTCATCTGGACATTTTGGAAGGGCATTATCTGATCCGCCGCCTGCCGCCCTGGCACTCCAACCTTGGCAAGCGGCTGGTCAAATCGCCCAAACTTTACGTGCGCGACTGTGGTTTGCTGCATGCCCTTCTTGGTATCCGCACGGCGCTGGATTTGTTGCGGTCGCCCCGGCGCGGCGCCAGTTGGGAGGGCCTGCTCGTTGAACAAGCGATCGCCGGCGAGCGTCAAAAAGGCACTGACAGCCGGTTTTGGTTTTACCGTACGCAGGCCGGGGCTGAGATCGACTTGATTGTCGACCGCGGGGAGGAACGGATCGGGTACGAGTTCAAGTGCGCCACCTCGACTGGACGCGCAGACGCATCGGGTCTGCTGGCCGGTTTGGCGGACGGGGTGGTCACACGCGGACTGGTTGTATATGCCGGCAGCCGGCGGTATCCGCTGACGGAGAAGATCGAGGCGGTTCCCGCCGCCGAACTCGCGATGCAATCGTGATTTGACCGAACGTTATCGCGCGACAGGGACGTATCCAACAGTTTGCCTGGAATCCGTATTCGGCGGGATTGACATGGGGCGGCGGGGAATGTTTACTTCCTTTCGAACGTACGCCGCATTCGGCGGCTTATGATGTGAAGAAAGGATCGGCGCGCATGTCCATGACCGGCATCGAACGTATCGGGCGCATATTTAAACGGCAGCCCGTGGATCGGATCGGTATTTTCGAACATTTCTGGGGCGACACGCAGAAGAAGTGGACCGCCGAAGGACATATCCGCGAAGGCGAGGATTTGAGCGAGCATTTCAACTACGACATGTCGCTAAGCTGGCCCTTTAATTTTATCGCCGATCTCGACTTCCAGCCGGTGACGCTCGAGGAAAACGACGAGACCCGCTTGATGCGCGACGGCAATGGCGCGCTGCTGCGCCGCCACAAATTGCACGACACCACCCCCGAGCATGTGGACTTCACCGTCAAGGAGCGCCAGGCCTGGGAAACCCTGATCAAGCCGCATTTGACGCCCGACCGGCGGCGCATCGACTTCGAGGCCTATCGCAAAGCCCGCGCCAAGGCGAAGGAGCAACAACGTTTTTTCATGTGGAGCGGCGTCAACGTCTTCGAACAGATGCACCCCGTCTGCGGCCACGAGTACATGCTGATGGGCATGGCCGACGATCCGGACTGGATTCACGACATGGTGGACACCTACTCCCGGCTGACGATCCAGCTTCAGGAAATCCTCTTCGCCGAGGAAGGCTGGCCGGACGGCATCTGGTTCTACGAGGATATGGGTTTCAAGGAACGGCCCTTCATGTCGCCCGCGATGTACAAGGAGTTGATCCAACCCGCCCACCGCCGCACCTGCGACTTCGCCCACGCGCACAAAATCCCGGTCGCCATGCACTCCTGCGGCTTCGTCGAACCGCTCCTGCCCGGCATGGTCGAGGCCGGCATCGACGCGCTACAGGTGATCGAGGTCAAGGCCGGCATGGACCTGACGCGCATTTACCGCAACTTCGGCGAGCGTCTGTCGCTGATCGGCGGCATGGACGTGCGGGTGCTCTACTCGAACGACCTGCGCAAGGTGGACGCGGAACTGCAGGCCAAGATCCCGGTCGTCAAGGGCCACCACGGTTACGTGCTGCACAGCGACCACTCGATCCCCGCCACGGTCAATTACGAGACCTACCAGTACTTCGTTAAACGGGGACTGGAACTGGGAACATATTGAGCGGCCGCATGGCTACCGCGCCGCACGCTCGACAGGACACCAGAACACGCTTGACGATAGGCGGGGCGGAACGCATGCTTCCTGTTTTCCATGAGCGACGAATCACCCAACACCGAAAGTCCCGCCGTTTCCGGCGAGGATGGAAAGGCCGCCACACCGGTGACCTGCGACCGCTCGGACGGAAAGCCTTTGTGGCCGCTGTTGCTGTGCGCCCTGGGGGTGGTTTATGGCGACATCGGCACCTCGCCGCTCTATGCCGTGCGCGAATGCTTCAACCCGGCGCATGGCGGCGTGGCGCTGACGCCGGCCAATATCCTGGGGGTCATGGCGCTGATTTTCTGGTCGCTGATCCTGGTGGTGACGATCAAGTACCTGTCGGTGGTGCTGCGGGCGGATAACGACGGCGAGGGCGGCGTGCTGGCGCTGATGGCGCGGGTTTTGCCGCCTCCGGGCGCCCCGCGTCACCACATGGGCGCCGGCATCGTCGTCATGCTCGGCCTGGTGGGCACGGCGCTGCTGACCTGCGACGGCACCATTACCCCCGCCATCTCGGTATTGAGCGCCATCGAGGGACTTGAAGTGGCGACGCCGATCTTCCGGCCCCTGGTGGTGCCCTTGACCCTGGGCGTTCTGATCGCCCTCTTCTTGCACCAGAAAAACGGCACCGCCCGCATCGGCAGCGTTTTCGGAAGCGTGATGGTGGTTTGGTTCCTGGCGCTCTCCGTGATGGGGGTCTACGGCATCGCCCAGGAGCCCGCCATCCTGGCGGCCCTGAACCCCTGGTATGCGGTGCAGTTTTTCGCCCTGCATCGCCTGCACGGATTGATCGTGCTGGGCGCCGTGGTGCTTTGCGTGACAGGTTGCGAAGCGCTCTTTGCGGACCTTGGCCACTTCGGGCGGCGTCCGATCGCGCTGGCCTGGTACGGGGTGGTCTTCCCGGCGGTGGTTTTGAATTACTTCGGACAGGGGGCCATTCTACTCAGCCAGGGCCAGGCCGCCATGGGCAACCCATTTTACGCCCTCTCGCCCGGACTGTGGCTGTATCCGACCGTGACCCTCGCCACGCTGGCCACCGTGATTGCCTCCCAGGCGCTGATCTCGGGGGCTTTTTCCATGGCGCGCCAGGCGATTCAGATGGGCTATCTGCCGCGCTTGACGATCGTGCATACGTCCCAGACCATGCCCGGACAGATCTACATTCCCGAGGTCAACACCGCCCTGATGTTAGCCTGCATCGCGCTCGTGCTGGGTTTCCGGGATTCGTCCAGTCTGGCCGCGGCCTACGGCATCGCCGTGGTTGGCACCATGGCCGTCACTTCCGTCCTGATTTTCAAGGTCCAGACCGAGATCTGGGGCTGGACCTTCTGGCAGGCGCTCTCGATCACCGGGGTATTCCTGCTGCTCGACGGGCTCTTCCTGATCGGCAACATGATCAAGCTGATCCATGGCGGTTGGGTGCCGCTGCTGCTGGGCGCTGGGGTCTTCCTGGTGATGATCACCTGGAAGCGCGGCATACGCTTCATGCGCAAACAGGAGCGCGCCGATGCCCTGAAACTCGCGGACTTTGTCCAGCATCTGGACATTGACCGCATTCCGCGGGTCAAGGGCACCGGCGTTTTCATGGGCAAGGAGCCCGGCATCGTTCCGCGCGTGCTGCTGCATCACCTCAAGCACAACAAGGTGCTGCACGATCAGGTGGTGGTGCTGGCGGCGGTGACGGAGACCGTGCCGACCGTGCCGACCTTCCGGCGGGTAGCCGTGCAGCCCCTCGGCAACGGCTTTTTCAGCGTCACCGTGCGCACCGGCTTCATGCAGAGCATCGATGTGCAGGAGACGCTGCAGCAATGCAACATGGCCGGTCTCAACATAGGCCGGGATGTCAGTTATTACGTGGGCCACCAGACGCTGCGGCTGGTCGGCCGCGTGCAATGGCCGCACTGGCGCAAGGCGCTCTTCGCCTACCTCTTCCACAACCAGCGCTCGGCCATCAACTTCCTTGGCCTGCCGCCCAACCGCGTCGTGGAACTGGGCGAGCAGACGGAACTGTGAGCGGGGGGCAGGGTTCAGGGTTTAGGGTTCAGGGTTCAGGGTTCAGGGTTTAGGGTTTAGTTTAGGGTTCATCGCTGGGCGGATGGAACGGAGCGTAGTGTAGCCGCCTGCCTTTGCTCGTGCTAAGTAGCGAAGCGCTACTTCGCAGAGTAGCAGCAGGTGGCAGAGACTGTCACGAACCCGTGTCCGCAACCATTACGCGGACCAAAGCTACCTGGCGCCATCGCCTTATTTTGCCGCGGCTTCCAGCATGTCGGGCACAATCACGGGCAGGTTGCTCTTTTCGAGCAGGTACTCGCGGCCGCGGATGCTCAAGCGTCCGGTGTGTGCGGAGAGCGTTCCAGCGTCGGCAAAGATATAGGCCACGATCGCGGCCTGGTCCGTTTCGTCCGCCATGAGTTTGTAATTCGTCACCTTTCCGAACCAGCCGTGGACCTCGCGCAAGACGCCTTCGACTGTCACCAATCGCCCCTGCCCCAGCGCCGCCGATAGCCCCCGGCGGGCCAGTTCCGGCGGCGGCGGCACAAAGGGCACCGGCTGTGTGGCGGCGGCGGCGCGCAGCGTGAGCGCCGACATTCCGTTGGAGGTCATGATCGCCGAAACGGGGCCTTCGGCATTATCCGCGGGCGCCGGCGCCTCGCCGACAGCCATGGCGGGCTGCGCCGGGGCCGTTGCAGCCGGCGCGACGCCGGGGCCGGCGGTGAACTTCCGGTTGATCCAGAGCAGCGTGCCGGCCGGCGCGCTCACGCGCAGCCAATCGCCCGTGCCGGCGACGCCGGCGACGGCCAGTTTGGCGCCGATGGGGACAATCGTGACGCGGGAATAACTAACCCCTGGTCCAGCGCGCAAACTGAGCGGGCCCTTGACCACCACGCCGTCCTTGACCATCTCGGCCTTGGCGAAAAGCGTCAGGCCCGTCGGGGCGCTGACGCCGATCCACTCGCCCTGCTCGCTCCGGCCCTGGAACCGCTCGCCCTCGGCGGCCTGGGCCAGCACTTCGGCCGTCGGCCAGGGGCGCGAGCGCAGGCTGACGCGGTCGGCTGTCGCCTGTACGACGAACGAGGTTTGGGTGTATGCCGGTCCCGCCAGCAGCGCGGCGAGGGCCAGTGCGATCGGTCCGATCTTCTTCATGGCTTTGTTCTCCCACCCCGGTCTTTCCAGGGCCATCGCCCAGCGCCGTGTGACGCAGGGTTTCAAGTTCCGCGCGGGTCAGCTCCCGGCAGGCTCCGCAACGTATGCCCTTGAGCCGCAATGTGCCGAAAGCCACGCGCCGCAGCGCCGTCACCTCCGACCCGGCGGCCGCGAACATACGCCGCACCTGCCGGTTCCGGCCCTCGCTGAGGGTCACTTCGTAATACATCCCGTCGCCATCGCTGTCCAGCTCCTTCAACGAGTCGGCATGCAGCGTCTCGCCATCGTCCATGATCCCGTCGCGGAAGCGTTGCGCCGCGCCTTCCGGCAGCGGCGGCACGGCGCGCGCCTCGTAAATCTTTTGGACGCCATAGCGCGGGTGCGTCATGGCCAGCGCCAGCGCGCCGTCGTTGGTGATCAGAAGCAGCCCCTCGCTGTCGCGGTCCAGGCGGCCGACGGGATAAAGCCGGCCGCAATTTTGCGGCAGATATTGCAGGATCGTGCGACGCCCCTCGGGATCGTGACAGGTGCAGAGCACGTCGTGCGGCTTGTTGAGCAGCAGGTAGACGAGCCGTTCCGGCCGCAGCGGCCGTCCATCGAGGGCAACCGTGTCGCGGCGCGGATCGAGGGTCACGCCCATTTGCGTGATCGCCTTGCCGTTGACGGCCACGCGTCCGGCGGCGATCAGGCCTTCGCAGGCGCGGCGCGAACCGGCGCCGCACTGCGCCATCCAGACATGCAGCCGCAACTTATTCGGGCTTGGTTTTGGGGAGTCCAACGCCACGCTTCCCCACGGCCCATTTGCCGCGCTTGGTGAGCAGATCGACGCGCTCGAACCGTTTGAGAACGTTGCGCTTGGTGGAAAGCTTGCCCACCGACTTCAAACTGGAATGCTGGGACATACGGCATCACGCTCCATTCGATCGCGGTAAAAGGCAACTTATGCCCTTTTATGGGCGGTAAGTCAAGCATGAGAAGCCGATTTTTCACCGCATCCGCTCAGCGTTTCGTTTCGCGCAAGACCTTGTCAAAATCGGTATCGGGTCCAAAGGCGCCGCCGCTCAATTCGGGACAGGCCGCCCGGATGAGCCTGACCGCCGCCCGCGCGCAATCCTCCGGCGGCCGGTCCTTCCCCTGCTCCACCGCCTCTTTGCTGGAGGGCAGCCACTTTTGTCCCTCGGCGGTCTGGATCTGGATATCGGTCATCGGCGTATGTACGAACCCGGGCCCCATCTGGAAGACCAGCACCGCGGCGCCTTCGCGCTTCAATTCCTTGGCCAGCAGTTCCGTGAAGCGGGTCAGTCCGACTTTCGAGCAACTATAGCCCGTGCCGCCCGCAATCTGGTTGCCACCGCCCATGTTGATCAGTATCCCGCCGCCGCGTTTCAACATCTGCGGCAGCACCGCGCGGCAACAGAGCATGGGACCGCGCAGGTTGACGGTCACGTCGTGCCACCAGACTTCGGGATCCACCTCCCAGACCGGTCCCAGCGCGTCGAAACTGCCGGCGTTGTTGAAGAGCACGTCAATCTGACCGAACACCTCCAACGTCCGCGCAACCATGCGTTCGACCTGGACCAAGTCGGTCACGTCGGTCGGCACGGCCAGCGCTTCGCCGCCCCGCGCTTCGATGGCCGCCACGGTTTCCCGGATGCGTTCGATTCTTCGTCCCGCGCAGACCACGCGCGCCCCCGCGGCGCCGAATTCCAGCGCCAGAGCCCGGCCCACGCCGGTGCCCGCGCCCGTGACGATTATGACCTTGTCCTTCAGTTCCATAAAATTACCTCTCCTTATTCCGAACACCAGAGCTCGCGGGCGCCCCGTCCCTCCTTGATTGGTTCATCCGGGGTTTCGTGTAAATATTCATTGGCCTAGTGTAGTGTCCCGAAAATGACTATACATATATCAAGCCAGTGTTCGATGCCTATTCGCGGAAATCCCAGCAAAAGCCCCGATTTCATATGTCTAGCTATTTAAGGGACACTACACTAGTGGTACTACATGTGAAGCGAAGCCAACGACTAAGCAAGTCGACTAAGTGTAACCGATCAAGTGTGGGACTAAGTGTCAACAGTCCCTTTTGTCGCCCCACACTTAGTCCCACGCTTAGTCCCACACACTTAGTCGCTTTTTTGCTGTCGCTCATGCCGCATTCCTCAATAGTAAACCGCCCTTTCATCTCGGAAGAACCCCTTTATTTCACTTTCTCGCGGGCAAGTCCAATCAATCTCCGGCAATCGTGCCCACCCGCAGGTTTGAGCGCAACGATGCGGCCATCCAGGCCAATTCGGCGCTGGAATGTCCCTGCAACAGGCCGATACTGCCCCGTTTTTTGATTTCCACCTTCAACTCGGGGATTGGCTTGTTGTTGACCGAGGCGCCGCTCGGTCCGATGCCGATGGCGGTGATTTCGGATCGTTGAAATTGCCGCTTGCTGGTCCCAAAGGGACTGCTGCGTTCGTAGGCCAGCAGCTCCGGCGTCACCACCAGCAGCACGCGCTGTCGCCCGCTCTTGATCGCGTAAGCCAGCATCGCCAGCCCGACCGCCAGGAAAATTCCGAGGAAAAGCAGGATACCGATGGATTCATGACGCCTGACGACCATGGTCATCATGAATGCGACCATGCCCAGCCAGAAGATACTGAAGACCAATGCGCCCAGCGCCGCGCCCTTGAACATACCCAGCGGCGGAACGACATAGGCGCACATCTCCCCCTGTCGTCGAATCGCGATCTTCGAGCCGACCGGCTGGGTGACGGCGGCATCGGGGCCCGCGTGCTGCTCCAAGCGGGGCTCCGTCCCCACCTGCAGCGTCTGGCGCAGCAGACCGCCGATCCAATTTATTTCGTCAGCGCTGCGGTTGATCAGCAGACCGACGGTCGCGGCCGCCCCGGCGCGATCGATCTTCAATTCCATGACCGGGACATTGTTGACGGTCACATTGCTCGGACCGATATGAATCGCGGCGATCTCCGCGCGGGTCAGCGTCTGTTCTTTGGTCCTGAACAACCCGATACGGCGAATGGCCACCCGCTCCGCCGCCACCGCCAGCATGAATCGCAGTCTAGCGGCATTGATCCCGCTCAGCAGCAAGGCGATGCCCACGACGACAAAGAGGCTTATGAACAGATAGATTCCGAGATTGACCTTGCCCGCGCTGGAAACGATGCTCGCCAGCATTGCGCAGGGAACACCGGCAAAAAGGGCGCCGACAAGCGTCAATATCAGCGCGGCGCCCTTAAAACCACAAGCCGGAATGGCGATGGCCAGACCATGCGCCTGCGGCAAGATGGCGATGTTGGTCTTGGCCGGCATCGCCGCCTCCACAACCTTGCTGCTATCGGCCGGGACGGTCGGCCGCCGGCCATGCCGCCCGGACTGGGGTTGCGCCACATCATCGCTTGGTTCAGACTCGTCCGCCGCTTGCCCTTCATCCGCATCGCCGTCGTATACCTTGGGTTTGAAGTCACGCGCCACGCGCAACTCTTCCAGCAGATGAGCCAGATTTTCCGCAATCGGTCGAAGCAAGCTTGCGGAATAGCCCGCGGCGAAGGTCAGGCCCTGACCATCCTCGGTGGCGATACTGACGGAGCCAAGATCCGACTCGCTCTCCGCTCCCAGCCCACGTCCAACCGAGATTCCGGTCATGCCGGCGGCGGCTCTTTTCCAGCTCCAGCGGCAGACGCCGAAATGTTCGATGCTTTTCAGGAATTCCCGGTTCAGCGCGATTTCCGAATAGGTCCGCTCCGTCAGCACGGCCAACCCCAGGATTACCAACCCGAGTCCGAGCACAAGTCCCGGCAGCCCGATCAGTCCAAAAACCAATGAGAAAATCATGCCCGCGCCATGGGAATGAAAGATCTCGTGCAGTGTGCCGGACATCCAAGTATAGGAAAAGCCGCCGAAGCCCAGCCCAAAAATAAGCGGGACCAATCCGGCCCAGCGGTATTTCCCCAGCCTGCGCCGCGGCAAAACGATGCTAAAACGATCCACCCCGCCCTGAACCACTTTTGTCCCCGGCGGCAATGCGACTACCGGCATAATGCGCTTCTCCTAGACCCGGCATAGCCGGAACCAAAACCAGCATACAAAAGTTCACCACGCAGGTCACGAAGAACACGAAGGCTTATGGAGCCAAGAGGTCACAGGTCGATTGACAAACTGAACGCGCCTACCCGGCTCCGCCGGGGGCGCGTTCAGTTTGTCAATCGACCCCACAATGAGAATTGCCGACAACGCCCCAATCGTCACTTTACGAAAAAACGACCTTTGTGTATCATCGCCGCTTTGCACAATCGAAGGGAGTCATAACGGCATGTCCTACGAAGTACCGATTTCGACCGATTTACGGGGCCGTGTGGCCGTGGTCACCGGCGGCGGCGGCATTCTCTGCGGCACGATGGCGCGCGCGCTGGCGGCCTGCGGCGCCAAGGTCGCCGTGCTCGATTTGCGGCTGGAAGCCGCCCAGAAGGTGGCCGACCAGATCAAAGCCGACGGCGGCGATGGGTTTGGCGTGGCTTGCAACGTGCTCGAACGCGACAGCCTGGAAGCGGCCCGCGTGGCGATCGAGGCGCGCTACGGTGTGGTCACGATCCTGATCAACGGCGCCGGCGGCAATCACCCCAAAGGCACCACGACGCGGGAATATTTGCTGCCGGAGGATCTGAAGTCCAAGCCGGAGGGCGTCACGACCTTCTTCGATCTCGATCCCGCCAGCATCCAGTTCGTCTTCAACCTGAACTTTCTGGGCACACTGCTGCCGACGCAGGTTTTTGCGCGCGGCATGGCCGTGCAGGGCGCGGGCGACATCATCAACATCAGTTCGATGAACGCCCTCAAGCCGTTGACCAAAATCCCCGCCTACAGCGCGGCCAAGGCCTCGGTCAGCAACTTCACGCAGTGGCTGGCGGTGCATTTCTCGCGCGTCGGCGTGCGGGTCAACGCCATCGCCCCCGGTTTCTTCCTGACCGACCAGAATCGCGCCCTGCTCACCAATCCCGACGGCAGCCTCACAGCGCGCGGGCAAACGATCCAGACCCACACGCCGCAGCGCAAGTTCGGCACGCCCGACGACCTGGTCGGTCCAATGCTCTGGCTGCTCAACAACCGCGCCGCGGGCTTCGTCACCGGCCAGATCATCCCGGTGGACGGCGGATTCAGCGCGTTTACGGGAGTGTAATTATGACACACAAAAATCTGCTCATTGCCCAATCCGGCGGGCCGTCGCCGGTGATCAACAGTTCGCTGCGCGGCGTCGTCGAGACCGCCCGGCATTTTTCCGACCGCATCGGCGCCGTGTACGCCGGCTGGCATGGGATCGAAGGTGTGCTGGGCGAGGAACTGCTCGATCTCTCCGCGCAGGATCCCCAGGAAATCTCCCTGCTGCGCAATACGCCCGCCGCCGGCGCGATCGGCACCTGCCGCTACAAGGTCAAAGGCGCCTTCGCCGAGGATTTCGAGCGCATCGTCGCCGTGCTCAAGGCCCACAACATCGGCTATTTCCTTTACAACGGCGGCAACGATTCGATGGATACCGCCAACAAGGTCGCCAGGCTCGCCAGCGAACGCGGGCTCGACCTGGTCGCGATCGGTGTTCCGAAAACGATCGACAACGACGTCGGTGACAGCGCCTTCAAGTTGATAGACCATACGCCGGGCTACGGTTCGGTGGCCCGCTACTGGTCGCACCTGGTGCAGAACGCCGAGGAGGAGAACCGCGGCGCTTATCCTTCCGACCCCGTGCTCGTGCTCCAGGCCATGGGCCGCAAGATCGGCTTCATCCCCGCCGCCGCGCGCCTGGCCGATCCCGAGCGCCGCATGCCGCTGCTGATCTTCCTGGCCGAAGCCAAACTGTCGCTGCCCGAAATGGCCGACCTGGTCAACGCGACGGTCAAGAAGCACGGACGGGCCGTGGTTGTCGTCAGCGAAGGCTGCGATGTCGGCGACCTGGGCATTCACAAAGACGCCTTCGGCCACGCCGAATTCGGCGCCAGCGAGACCACCGTGCAGCAGGCGATGGTCAATTACCTGAACAAGCACAAGTTGCCGGCGCGCGGTTCCGCGCGCGGTCAGAGCTACGGCACCGACCAGCGCGACACGGCGATCTACGCCTCGACGGTGGATCTCGACGAGGCCTATCGCGTCGGACAGAAGGCCGTGCTGCTGGCCGTCGCCGGCGAGAGCGGCTTCATGTCCACCATCCTGCGCGACGAGGGGCCGATCTACAGCGTACGCTACGACAAGGCGCCGCTGGTGGACGTGGCCAACAGCGAGCGCTGTTTCCCGGCCGCCTGGATCAGCGCCGACAAGACCGACGTGACCGACAATTTCGTGGACTACGCGCGTCCGCTGATCGGCGAGGACTGGCCCAGCGTGCCGATGCTCGACGGCCGCCAGCGCTTCGCCCGTCTGGCGCCGAAGTTCGCGGCGAAAAATCTGCCGGCGTACGTGCCGCAGGGATACAGGAAGTAATCGTCACCGGATAAGGAGAAAAGATGGACTACGTTGCGGCACTGAAGGGTTTGCCCAAGCGGCACGATTTTTTCATTGGCATCGACAGCGACGGCTGTGTGTTCGACACGATGGAAATCAAGCAGAAGGAGTGCTTCTGCCCGTCGTTCATCAAGCACTTCGGCCTGCAGGCGGCCAGCAAGTACGCCCGCGAGGTCTGGGAATTCGTCAACCTCTATTCCCGTAACCGCGGTTGCAACCGCTTCCTGGCCGTGCAAAAGGCCCTCAAGCTGATCGGCGCGCGCGATGTCTTCGCCGAACGCGGCCTGAAGATTTCCGGCGTCCCCGCGCTCGACGCCTGGATCAAGGAGGAGAGCAAACTCGGTAACCCGACCCTCTCGATCAAGGTCAAGGCCTCGCAGGACGCGGAACTCAAGAAAGTCCTGGCCTGGAGCGTGGAAGTCAACCAGCGCATCGAGGAGATGGTTTTCGGCGTGCCGCCCTTCCCCTGGGTCCGGCCCTCGCTGGAGAAGATCCGCTCCCAGGCCGACGTGATCGTCGTCAGCCAGACCCCCGTCGCGGCGCTCGAACGCGAGTGGCGGGAACACGGGGTCGAGAAAATGGTCAACTATATCGCGGGCCAGGAGGCCGGCACCAAGACCGAGCACATCCGCTTCGCGACCGAAGGCCGCTATGCCGCCGAGAAGATACTGATGATCGGCGACGCGCACGGCGACTTCAACGCCGCCAAGGGCAACCAGGCGCTCTTCTTCCCGATCGTGCCGGGCCGCGAGGAATTGTCGTGGAAGCGCTTCCTCGACGAAGGCGCCGCCAGGTTTTTCGACGGCAGCTTCGCAGGCGCCTACCAGCAGGAACTACTCAAGGAGTTCGACGCCGCGCTTCCGGAAAAAGCGCCCTGGCAGAAGCAGGGGAGTATATCAGAAGTCAGAATTCAGTAGTCAGAATAAAGTCGAATTATTCTGAATTCTGACTCCTGAATTCTGGATTCTTGATATAGCTAACAGACAGCAACGAAAGGAAAAAATGAAAGACAAAGCGGATATCGGATTGATCGGGCTCGCCGTGATGGGCGAGAGTCTCGTGCTCAACATGGCCGGCAAGGGCTTTACCGTGGCCTGCTTCAACCGGACGACCTCGAAAGTCGACGAATTCATGGCCGGCCGCGCCAAGGGCCAGAGCATCATCGGCTGCCACAGCATCGCCGAGTTCTGCGCCAAGCTGGAGCGCCCGCGCAAGATCGTGATGCTGGTCAAGGCCGGCAAGGCGGTGGACGAGCTGATCGAGCAGTTGTTCCCGCATCTTGAGCCGGGCGACATCATCATCGACGGCGGCAACAGTCATTTCCCCGACACCATCCGCCGCACGCCCTACGTCGAGAGCAAGGGCTTCCTCTACATCGGCACCGGCGTCTCGGGCGGCGAGGAAGGCGCCTTGCTCGGACCCTCCATGATGCCCGGCGGCAGCCCGGCGGCCTGGCCGCATGTGAAGAAGATTTTCCAGACGATCTGCGCCAAGACGCCGAAAGGCGAGCCGTGCTGCGAATGGATCGGCGAAAACGGCGCCGGGCACTTCGTCAAGATGGTCCACAACGGCATCGAGTACGGCGACATGCAGCTGATCTGCGAGACCTACGACCTGCTCAAGCGCGGCGTCGGCCTTTCGAACGAGGAGATGCACAAGGTTTTCACGGAATGGAACCAGGGCGAACTCGACAGTTACCTGATCGAAATCACCCGCGACATCCTGGCCCACCGCGACGAGCAGGGACAGGCTGTTGTGGACCTGATCCTCGACGCCGCCGGCCAGAAGGGCACCGGCAAGTGGACCGTGGATGCGGCGCTCAACGCCGGCATGCCGCTGACGATGATCGGCGAAGCGGTTTTTGCGCGCTGCCTCTCCTCCATCAAGGAGGAGCGCGTTGACGCCTCCAAGCAGATCAAGCCCAAGGTGGGTAAGTTCACAGGCGACAAGGCGCGCTTCGTCACCGACCTGCGCCGGGCGCTCTATGCCTCGAAGATCGTCAGCTACGCCCAGGGCTACCAGCTCATGCGCGCGGCGGCCAAAGCCTACAACTGGAACCTGAACTACGGCGGCATCGCGCTGGTCTGGCGCGGCGGCTGCATCATCCGTTCGGTCTTCCTGGGCGACATCACCAAGGCCTTCAAGCGCAATCCCGAACTGAACAACCTGCTGCTCGATCCGTTCTTCAAGCGCGCGGTCGAGAGCCGCCAGGCGTCGTGGCGCCGGGTGGTGGTCAAGGCGGCACAGCTGGGAATTCCGGCGCCATGCATGTCGGCGGCCTTGAACTTCTTCGACGGCTACCGCAGCGACCGGCTGCCGGCCAACCTGCTGCAGGCGCAGCGCGACTACTTCGGCGCGCACACCTACGAGCGGGTTGACAAGCCCCGCGGCCAGTTCTTCCACACCAACTGGACCGGCCGCGGCGGCACCACCGCGAGCACGACTTACAATGCGTGAGTTGACTCCGGCTTCTATGGCCCGATCGCCCTCGACAAAATTGCACCGGCCATAATCGTC
>JANYBP010000043.1 GCA_025360745.1 bacterium | reverse complement strand
TTGCGCCACAGCCTCCCGCTATTTCTCGGGGTTGCGTCCAAAAACAATCCCCTTGTGAAATTCATCCGCCAACATCTTGACATCGATAGGGCCGAAGGACTAAGGTTAGCCGCATGAGTCAGAACTCATGACTCTCAAGATCGCAACTCGGCCGCGTTTCTACAGCAATTGAAATTCTTCAAAACGTGGAGGTGTCTTCCAAAAAGGAGGAATTTCGTGTATCTTATGAACTTGCTTTATTATATGAGAAGCAGGGAAACGACAAGGCCGCGTTACAAAATGCTAAACGGTTTTTAAAAATATTGTCGAGCCAGCCACGTCCCCAACTCAGGCAGGAGTGCGTAGACATTGCAAATGTGGCTTTGGAATGTGAAAATTATGATGTGGCTGCTCAGGCTCTTCAACAGGTCTTGCGCATTAAACCTTCCGACGTCGATGCTCATAAGCTTCTGGCATCTTGCTACGAACACACTGGTCAAATTGAAAAGAAGACCGAGCAACTGATCTTAGCAAAACAGTTTGGTGGAGACTTCAAGTGAAGGTCTTTATCCACCACCCATTGGTCCGACGCATCGGTGTTCAGTCGTTGTTTTATCTGGTGTTGAGTGCGGTGTTGGGATGGCTTATGATCGATAAGGTTAATCTTGATCTAAGCGAACACCGCGCTGAAGGTGTGAAATCAATTTCACAAATCGCAATCGGAAAAGTTTTAGAATTGGTGCAGAAGGATAATGCCATTTTCATTGATGCCCGTAATGTTGGCTATTACCAAAAGGTTCACATACCAGGGGCGATTTCTATGCCGCTAAGCAATATAGATGAGAGATTGGCAAAACATCTGGAGTTGTTTTCTGGAAATAAATATTTGGTAATCTATTGCGGAAGTGAAAGTTGTGGCTTAAGTGAACTGCTTGCTAAAAAACTAATTTCCATTGGTATTGATAATGTGTTTGTATTGAGGGGTGGATTGGATGCATGGGAAAATGCGCACCTGCCAACGGAATCGCAATCATGAAGTTAAAGACTATCAGAATTCGCTGTTCGGAAAGGTTCATACGATATCTCTTGAGTCTATTATTTGTTATTGTGTTTGGCCTTTCAAGCACATCAAAACTATTTAATTTACAAGGGTTTGCGGAGGATGTCGTGAATTATCGGCTCCTCCCTTTTGATTGGGTTCCCTTTGTCGCAGTAAGTATGCCTTGGCTTGAATTGATCGTCAGTATTGCGTTGTTAATTAAATCATTACGTTTGTCTGCGGCGTTTTTGATTGTTGGCATGATGATGACCTTCACGGTCGCTGTTGGCTCGGCTTTTGTTAGAGGACTAGATATCTCTTGCGGCTGTTTTGGGAAAACTTTTGAACAATATGAAGGTCTGATTGGAAGTGTGTTACTACGTGATCTATTCTTGTTAACAGCGAGTATGGTTTTGTTTTTCTTAATCCTTAGAAAAGGAAAGCATGATACTATCTTGGACGCTCCATTTCGTATAGATTTTTATCGGATATTGCTCTCTCCTAATGGGAAACATTTTTTGCGGTATTTTTTTGCGGTTTTGATAATTGTAACCGTTTCCACTTGCCTTGGCATGCTGTTCAACCAATTTCGCGATCAACCGCTGTCGTTAGTCTATAAATCCAAGGCGGAACGTTTGCAGGGTGCAGTTGCCAAACTTGCCGACATGGAACTTCCGAAGATGGTCGCCATGCAGGGTTTTCCCCTCCAAGATATTACGTTGGATGATTTCAGCGCCTTTGTGAAAGAGAAGCGAGGCCTTGTTCTCGATGCCCGCCCGGAAATATTCTATCGTTTCGGTCGTGTGCCGGGGGCACTTTCCTTGCCGAGAGACGAGTTTGAAAAAGGCTACACCAAGTTGAAGACTCAACTTGAAGTGGATAAAGGTCAGCCCATGATCGTTTATTGTTCCGACGGATCCTGCGAGGATAGCGAGTTGGTGTCTCAAGCGCTCGTTCGTCTTGGATATACGCAAACTTCCGTTTTTCGCGGCGGTTGGGATGCCTGGACGAAAGCCGGATTGCCGGATGAAAAGTAAAAGGAACTCTCTTGCAGAACTACCGTGTTGCCGCAAAAGATCACAAGGAACACAGAGAAGCAGTCAGTCTCTGCGATCTTTGAGTTCTTTGGCGGCCATTCTGCAAGAATCTCAAATGAAAAGATTTTGGGCTAATTGCTTTGTTTTGTGGACATTGCGACTTCTGATCGGCGGTATCTTTATTTATGCGGGGGTGATCAAGTTTCAAGACCCGCAAGCGTTTGCGGACAGTATTGCCTCGTTTCAGATACTTCCAAAGTTGAGCATCAATCTTTTTGCCCTGAGTTTGCCGCCTTTTGAGGTGATTGCCGGAACCTTGCTCATTTTCGGTCGCTGGCAACGGGCGGGAGCGTTCTCGATCCTTGTCCTGACCGTGGTCTTCACCATGGCCCTCAGCCAGGCATTGGTTCGCGGTCTGAAAGTCGATTGCGGATGTTTTGGTGGTGGTGAGCCTGTCGCCTGGAAAACTTGGGCGTCATTGGGACGGGATATTTTATTGATTGCAGGCACGTGGGTGATTTACCGCCGGGCATGCTTTAACAAAAACCCCATACAATCCAGCGAAGACGTAAATGCAATTCATTGACGCAGAGACGCAAAGGCGCGAAGAACGCATTTTTTAGTTAAACAAAATTCCCCATTTCCTTAGCGCCTTAACGTCAAAGCATGTATTGATGTGTTTCGCGGTTAAAATCAGGTCATTTGAGTTGCGGAGTTTCTTTTGCGTAGTGCAAACCCAACATTAGAGGTGACTTCATCGCCGCCTGACGCAGTTGCGCTGAACTTTGCCAGGCGCTGTGGCGACCGAATCAGCGCCCAAGGAATTGGCTTCTCTGGACTGATCGGCCTTGCCACGGCTTGGACGATTGCATGCCGATTTTCGATTACGGCAAGCAGTCAGTTGTTGGTATTATTTATAACTTGCACCGCCTTGCCGATGGCCGTGTTGAGTTTTGCCGTGAACCGCGTTTGGCTACGTGCTTCAAGCGGCCTTTGCGCGTCGCAGCGAGCAGTTAACTGGCCGCGCTGTGTAGTAAAAATTACCGGGTTGGCCGGCACATTACTCATTCTGGCGGTCTGTTACTGGCTTTTTCCAGAATATACCAAGGCGTTTTATCGGCCGGTCTGGAATATCGTACACTGGGCGCTTCTCCCCACCCTCTTATTAGCGATCCCGTATATTATCTGGGTGGATTGCCGGATGATGGAACCTGAAGATGGATACTGGCATACCGGCCTTGCATTGTTGTGGAGGTGGCGCAAAGTCAATCTTACCCAGATCAAAGCGCACGCGTTGGGTTGGTTGGTGAAGGGCTTCTTCTTGCCGTTCATGCTCGCCGGCGCCGTGGAGCACCTCGATTTCCTGACCAAGCAAGGCGTCAACTTTCTCGCGTTCGCCAATCTTTTCTCCACCACCTTCAATCTGATCCTTGGTGTTGACGTAATCTTCGGTTCCATCGGGTACCTGTTGACGTTAAGGATACTCGATTCGCACATCGCTTCAACGGAAACGACGTGGCTGGGCTGGTTGAGCGCGCTCATCTGTTACAAACCGTTTTCGACCTTTTTCTGGGCCACGTACCTTAGTTATCAATGCAAATCGAACTGGATGGACTGGTTGCAGCCGTATCCGATTCTTTTTATCACATGGGGATTCGCCATTCTCATGTTACAGGTTGTCTATGTTTGGTCCACCTGTTCGTTCGGTTGCCGATTCTCAAACCTGACGAACCGGGGCATCATTGTCGATGGGCCTTACCGGTACTTGAAACATCCCGCTTACGTTTCAAAAAACCTTGTCTGGTGGCTGATGGCGGTGCCATTTGTCGCACAGACCTCATGGCCGGCGGCCCTGCGCGCCTGTGTTTGTCTCTTGCTGACCAACGGGATATACGCCATCCGTGCCTGGACGGAAGAACGGCATCTACTCCATGATCCCGCCTATGTGAGATATTCTCGTTGGATGGAACAGTACGGAGTATTTTCCAGTTTGCGGCGCGTGACATCCAATATTTTGGAGAGTAAGACGTGATCTCTAACCGCGACGGCAAAAGCGTTGGCAGGTTGCTGATTGCGCTTGTCGTTGCCGGATCGCTCCTGCACCTGTTTGTCTGTTTCCAACACAATCCGCTCGATTATCTCTTTTCCGATCCGCTACGACATTGGTTGAATGGATCGCGATTGTTCCATCCCGACATTATGGGCATGAGCGATCCGATCCTGTATCAGATATATGTCTACATCCTCCGCGGACTGACTGGCGACAACCGCTATTTGGTTGCGCTCGCTTGTGGAATGCTTTCCGTGATCATGCCCTGGACATATTACAGGGCCGGGCGCGAATTTGACTTTTCCAAAAATGGCGCTTTGATGGTATGGGCACTCATTGCGTGGACGCCGTCTCTTTTCACCATCTATCACTATCTGACTATTGAAACACTTCTTCTGCCGTTAATTGGCTTGAGTTTGTGGATGACGGGTAGATTTATGCGCAAAGGCAATTTGGACGCATGGCTTGCCGTCGTATTATGTTGGACGCTTGCCTGTTTGACCAAGGCCACCGTCGTGCCATTTGCGGCGGTTTGTCTGCTTTACTGTTGGTGTACAAAGAGGTGCCGGATCGAATATGCGGTCACAGGTTTGTTGTTAGCCATAATGCTGTTGCTTCCAAACGCTCTTCGCACCCGGCACTATCTAGGTTTTTTCGCGCCGTTGGGCAATTCGTGGATTGTGAAAATCCAGCACTATTCGGGTGCGCGGGAAATCAAAGTCGAATTTGGCGCAAATAAATGTGGTTTTGCATCTCCAAGCGTAGCCGTCCAGCCTTTGGCACCGCTTAGTCCTTGGGTAATCCGCCGTACCTGGGAAGAAACGGCCGTTCATGTAAAAATCGATCCCGCAAATGGGGAGGAAGATTGGCGCCGCGCTTATCGGTCACTGGATGTCAGTTGGAAGGAACGAAGCCGCCAACTTATGGAAAATATCCTGTTGTTTTCATTCGCCCCCTCATGGCCGGATAGTAATCGGCACGAGTGGGATGGTTGGGTTACGCATCATCTCCGATGGCTCTGGTTGCCGTTGATCTTTTTCGTGTTCGATTGTAATTTCCTGGAATTCTGGCGACGACAATTTGGGTTGATCCCTGTAGCGGTGACAATTTTCACTCTGTTCCTTGCTTTCCAGAATATCGCCACCATGGAGGGACGCTATCGTAAGCCGCTGGAACCATTATTGCTAATCAACTTTGTCTGGTGCATTATGCCTGCTGTTTCTTCCAGACAGGCGCAAACATCGTGCTCAATAAAGACGGTATGAAGACGCAGAGGTTTGTTTTGGTGTTTCTTCTCATGGTTTGCCTTTCCAAGGCGGAAGTGCCCGCTCGGCTCTCTCTGGAGGCCGTTCCCGGCATGATCCGGGCCGATCTGTACCATGTCGAAACCGTGCGGAACCCCAAGGCCGTGCTGGTGCTTTGCCCCGGATGCAATGGCAACGGTGAGGGGCTTGTCGGGGATCCCGTGTGGCAGGCGTTCGCCAAAAAACAGAATCTGGGTCTGGTGGGGCTATCATTCGCCTCCGAAATGGAGGATATTCACAACGGTAAGGGCTATTATTATGCGCGTAACGGTTCTGGTAAACGCCTGTTAGATGGTATCGGCAAATTGTACAACGGCGATCTGCCGATCCTGATTTACGGCTTCTCCGGCGGGGCTCATTTTACAGCGCGTTTCGTCGAGTGGAAGCCGGAGCGTGTCATCGCATGGTGCGCCTATTCAGCGGGGTGGTGGGACGAGCCGAAACCGTCGGAGATCACGCCGCCGGGCATCGTCGCTTGTGGTGAAAACGACGAGCGCTTGGGCGCCTCGTTGATATATTTCAAACAGGGCCGGACGGCGGGGAAGCCATGGCTATGGATTGATATTCCGAACAACGGTCATGAGCCGGATAGAAGGGCCGAATCGTTCGTGCGGGATTATTTCGAGGTAATTCTCGGTAATCGCGGGAAGGCCGAACCTATGAAAACCGGGCTCTGGGTTGACGTGGACAAACGAAGCGTCGCCGACATACATGTCATTCGGCAGTATCCATCCATCACGGGTTGGTTGCCGGATGCCAAACTGCTTGGCGTCTGGCAATCGGTGAATGGACAGTAATCATGCGAATTTTAAAGATATGCGTGCTCGCGTTTTGCTGGCTGGCTACGGCCTTTCCTGCTGCCGGCGACGCCTTGGACTTTTTTACGATCCAATCGGTTAAATTTGTGGCCAAGCCACCCAAGAGGGGGTTTGCCATTTATCGTCCGGGAGTCATTAAACCGGATAAAACCAGAGAGCAGGTCTTTCATCCGTTCCTGGAAGTAATGGTCCAAACCAAGGAGCAGACGCGATCCGACAACCTGTACGCGAAGGCATACTATTACGACCAGTCACGCAAATTCATCGAAAAAACCGACAAACCTTACCCGGTTGGACACGGAACCCAACAACCGTATCCAATGCCGGTATTCTTCCCCAAGACCAAAGCGGAAACCTTATATTTCGCGGTTCCGACGAATGTTCTCGTTACGCGGGACTGGCAGGTGGTCGTGGTATTCGGAGACGATCAAGCCGCGGCGGCGGCCGTGTATCCTCGCGGCATGGCCGCTTCGTTCAACTTTCCCGAGCGGAACCAGTTTGACAAACCTGAACGGATCGAACGAGTGGCCGTCAACGATCCTGTGATCGAACATGTGGTCAAAACACATAACGAGAAACAACCTCAAATCACCCTTTTCATGCGTCCGCCATTAGGCGTTACGGATATCTCGAAAGCGGACGGTGTCCTGGCCATGTGTCTTCTGGCCGGAAACGTGGGCGAGATTAAACGGCGTCTTCAGGAACTGGAGACCAATGACGATGTTGGAAACATCCTGCGTTTCGCGGAAAAGCACAATCTGGTAATCCTGTGCTGGGGTTCTCGGTCGCTCTGGAATCCCCGCGCCAATTGGGACGAACAGAGCAAACAAATCAACAGGCAGATGGACGAAACATTCGACGATGTTGCGAAGGCTTGGGCTAAAGGCGTCGAAGAACTGTCCCGTAAATACGGCATGCCCGACAAAGGGTTCCTCCTGTGGGGCATGTCCGGTTCGGCCCAATACGCGGCACGACTGGTGTTGAGGCAACCGCAGTACTTTCTGGCCGTTCACATTCATGTTCCCAGCAGTTTCGACAAACCCACACCAGAGGCCAATAGAGTGCTTTGGTGTCTGACGACTGGCGAAAACGAGGTCGGCTATGAACGTTCCCTGCGCTTTTATTCCGCCTGCAAGGAACTTGGTTATCCGATCGTCTACAAGGCTATCATCGGTTTGGGGCATGCCGGCCACCCGATCGCCGAAAAACTGGGGCTGGAGTTCTTCGAATACGCGCTGAGTGTGCGCGACGAAAAATCGAAGTCAGAAACCGGGATGAGCAAAACTTTCTCGAATATAGGGAAGGGTCTGGACAAACAACCGAATCGGCCCTGGCCGGAGTCATTCCGAACTCCGGCATTCGTCGGCGATATTGTGAATCAACAGATATTCCCGTTCGAGAAGGTCGAGATGGTTCCGAAAGATTTCCGTACGATGTTGCCTACCAAAAAACTGGCGGAAACATGGAACCGGGAAAAGTAAACGTCGAAAGGGCACATGGAAGAGATATTTTTCAATGGAATCTGGCGGATGGATTGGGGATTGGGCAACCCGAACAAGACCGCCGCGCTGATTGCGGAACTTATGGTTGCCATGTGGGGATTGGCGTACCTGCGAAAAGGGGGATTCTGGGTAACGCTCGGATTCTTCGTTGTACTCGGGGGTTGCCTTATTCACACCTTCTCCCGAGGCGGCCTTCTCGCGGCCTTTGTGGGACTTACAGCATCGGTGGCCTTTATTCCTCGCCCCTGGCCGTTACCAAGAATCAAGGCAATCGGTGTTTCATGCCTGGCGATTCTCGTCTTCGCGCTTTACCTCAACGCCCACGAACGTTACGGCCAGGGTGTAATCGAAACAGACCGTTCGATTACCAATCGTGCGGAGTTGTGGCGGGCGTCGCCTGTAATGATGGTTGATGCGCCGGGAGGATGGGGTAGAGGAAATTCAGGAAAAGCATATATGCAGTGGTATCAACCATTACAGCACAACGAGCAATATCGTACGCTGGTCAACAGTCATTTGACGTGGTTGGTGGAGTTTGGCTGGCCGCTGCGATTCCTATATATATTCGCTTGGGCGACGATATTCATGCTTTGCCTGCCGACGAAAGCCGCCCGTTGGCAAGCCGTTCCGTTGGGAGTATGGCTGACCTTCGGCGTGGCGGCATTTTTCAGTTCCGTTGCGGAATCGGTCTGGCTTTGGATCGTTCCTGGCCTGTCTCTGGCGGCGGTGTTTGTAAATCGTTGGCGGACGATGCAGTGGCCAAAACTCGGGGCATGGTTTGTGCCGATGGGTGTAGCGATTCTCGCCTGCGTGATTGTTCTGTCGACCGGCAAAGGCGAAACCGCAATCAACGGATCGAAGAATCGTGTTGTCGTTGGCAAAAATGTTCCCTCGATCTGGCTGATCGGCGATGAACAGACGCTCGGCAACTATGGTTTCGCTAAATCGTTGCGAAAATACCTTGCTGAACATCCAACGGATCGGAGTATCGGCATTGTCCGGTCGCTTGTATATCTGCCCGATGACTTGTCGGGATCGACAGTCGTCGTGGCCGGTTCACCCGAAGGAAGGAATCGGGCAAAGATGCAGAGGCTTGCGTCCTCCGCCTCAAGGTTGATCCTGCTCTCGCCCGGCTACGACCCGCAGGAAGCCGGAATCGCGTTTGACGCTAAAATTCCGGTCGAAGTTCTTTTCGGCGAGTTTTCGCAATCCTCTTTTCTTACGGCATGGGAGGAAACCGGGAAAGTGCGTCGTATTGATGGCGCCGGTGATTTCTTTCCAACTTGGCCGCAAATCGTTTTAGGAGACGCCGGACCGTGAGTGTCTTTTGCGAAGGCCGTCTGCCGACCGCACTTGTAACCCATGCGGCATGTTTGGACCATCTGCCAGGACGGCGGCATCCCGAGAGCGTGCAGCGTTTAAAGGCGCTGCTGGCGCTCCTCGATCGATCCGATTGGGATACGCGACTGCTGCGGCTGGATGCCGCTCCGGCCGCGCGCGCGGCGCTGGAACTCGTGCATGATCCGCTTTACCTCGACGACTTGCGGACGCAGTGCGCCAGCGGGCATCTTTTTCGCGCCGACGAAAACACCATCGCCTCGCCTGGAACATGGAACGCCGCCTGTCATGCCGCCGGGGCGGTATTGACCGCGCTGGATGCCGTTCTCGGAGGCCGGGCGGCCAATGCGTTTTGCGCCGTGCGGCCGCCCGGCCACCATGCCTGGCGGTCGGGGGCCAAGGGTTTTTGTTTTTTCAACAACGTGGCCATCGGGGCGGCCTATGCGCGCTCGGTGCATGGGTTGGCGCGGGTTGCGATCGTGGACTGGGATGCGCATCATGGCGACGGGACGCAAGCCATCTTTTGGGAAGAGCCTGATGTGCTCTACTTCAGCACACACCAGATGCCGCTTTATCCCGGCACAGGAGAACGTTCGGAACGGGGTGGGGGCGCGGGGGCGGGGGCCACGATCAATGTTCCGCTCTGCGCGGGGGCGACAGATGCGGATGTCTTAAAGGCCCTGCACGATGAACTCGCGCCGGTCCTGGCGCGATTCCGTCCGGAACTGATGCTGATCTCCGCGGGCTTTGACGGTCACGCCGGCGAAAGCATCGCGCAGTGCGCGATCACGACCGAAGGCTACGGAAGAATTACCCGCGCCACCCTTGAGTTGGCGCGTGAATACGCCGGCGGGCGGGTGGTGTCGGTGCTGGAAGGCGGCTACGATCCCGAAGGTCTGGCCGATTGCGTCGCTGCTCATCTATCGGAACTGATAAGTGCTCGATAGCGGCATTCACGCCAGCGACCGATCAGGCGCGGTCACGGTGGCGGCGGAGAGGGTTTCGAGGTCGAAGGATACGGTTACCTCGCGTTGAAAGAGACCTTCGCGGAGGTGCTGGTTGGAGAGGTGGAAGGCCACGCGGTAGCGCAGGTGGCGGACAGGATCGTCCGCCAGAAAACGGCCATGCACCGCGGGCTCGTTCCAGAGCACTTCCGGCGCGTTGGACCATTCCAGCAACCAGACAAGCAGGAAAGGAAGAATCTCCGCGTCCAGCACTTCCAGTGCTTGCGTCAGCATCGGCAGGGGCTCGTCGGGAAGCTGGATGCGTAATGTCGTCTGCGGCGGCGGGCCGATCAGGTCGAGGGTGGAAATGGCGTCGGTATAGGCCTGGCGCATATCTTCGTTCGATAGATTATCGAGATCCTGCTGAACCACCCGTTCGGGCGTCAATTGTTCCGGCGTGAGCCAGCCTCCCGTGGGGGCGCTGAGAACGACCGCGGCCTGTGGCGGAAAATCGGCGGCCACTTCGTCCAGCAGGCCCGACCAGAATTTTGCCGCCGCGTTATTGTAGGGGATTGTGCGGACGAGCCAATTTTTTCCGCCAAGTCCGGATGGCGGGTCGGGTTTCTTGGAATTGATCAGGCGCGCCATGCCGGAATCATAGCAAACCTGGCCCTTATGAGGAAGATCAGGGTTTGGAATGGATGGGTTCGTGGCGCAAGCGGGACGCTTGCGCCTGTGATTGTTTTGCCATGTGACTGATAATCACGCGATTTGCAGGACAATTGCATTGCGTCCGGGTTCAACTCTGGCGTAGGCTTGGCGCCTTACGGCGGACATGAAGACGGTAAGAGCTTCGCCCGCCGGGGGAGTGCCTGACATGCCGTCTAAACGCGATGCGATTCTGGAGTATCACCTCGGGGGCAAGATCGCCCTGCATTTGCCCAAGCCGTTGCGCGGACCGGACGACTTATCGCTGGCCTATACGCCCGGCGTGGCCGAGGCGGTGCTGGAAATCCACCGCCATCCTGAGACGCTGGGAACCTATACCGCCAAGCGCAATCTGGTTGCCGTGGCCACCGATGGCACTGCCATTTTAGGCCTTGGCGATCTTGGGGCCGCCGCCAGCATTCCGGTGATGGAAGGCAAGGCGGTGCTTTTCAAGGCTTTTGGCGATGTGGATGGCTGGCCGGCGCCGCTGGGGCGCTGCCGCCTGGGCGGCGCCGAGACGGGCAAGACGGACCCGCAGCGGGTGATCGATGCCGTGGCCGCGCTGGCGCCGATGTATGGCGGAATCAATCTGGAGGACATCGCCGCGCCAGCCTGCTTCGAGATCGAGGACAAACTGGATGCGATGCTGGAGATCCCGGTTTTCCACGACGACCAGTGGGGTACGGCGGTGATCGTGCTGGCGGGCGCGATCAACTACGCCCGGCTGGCGGAACGGCGGCTGGAGGACTTGCGCATCGTCGTCAACGGCGCCGGCGCGGCGGGCATGCGTATCACCGAAATGCTCAAGGCCGCGGGCGTGGGGGCGGTGACGATGTGCGATTCGAAAGGCGTAATTTGCGCGAGCCGCACCGATTTGAGCGGAAAAAAGCGGGAGCATGCCGTGGCGACGAAAGCCCGGACGGTGGGCGAAGCAATGCGCGGAGCGGATATGTTTGTCGGCGTCTCGGTGGCCGACTGTCTGACGGCGGACGATGTGCTGGCCATGGCGGCCTTTCCCGCGATTTTCGCCCTGGCCAATCCCTGTCCGGAAATCAAACCCGAAGTGGTGGCGGCGGCCATGGGCAAGCGGCCCTGCGTGATGGCCACCGGACGCTCGGATTATCCGAATCAGATCAACAACGTGCTGGGTTTCCCTTACATCTTCCGCGGCGCGCTCGATGTCGGCGCGCGCACGGTCAATCTGGCCATGAAGCAGGCGGCGGCCCAGGCCCTGGCGGCGCTGGCCCGCGAGCCTGTGCCCGAGGCGGTGAAACGGGTCTACCGCGCGCCGGAGCTGGAATTCGGCGCGCGTGCGGTGATCCCGAAGCCCTTCGACCGCCGGCTTTTCGTGGAGGTGTCGTTTGCGGTGGCGCAGGCGGCGGTGGCCTCGGGCGCGGCGCCTGCGGGGTTCGATCTCGCGGCGTACCGCGTCGCGCTCATGGCGCGCGACCGGGCAAGGAACTTTGTCGCCGGTTAAGCCATTGAGGGATTATCGAGATTCTTCGATGGCACCGCAACTACCGCCGCTGAAAATAGGGCCGCTGACACTGGCCTCGCCGGTGCTGCTAGCGCCGATGGCGGGTTACACCGATCTTCCGTTCCGGCTCTGCCTGCGGGCCTATGGACGGCTCGGCATGGCTTACACCGAACTGATCAATCCCCACAGTCTCTTGCGCGGCAAGGGCCGCCGCCGGGCGCAGGTGCTGGCCACGGCCGCGGAGGACGCGCCGCTGGGCTGGCAGATTTACGGGTCCGACGTGGCGATGCTCTGCGAGGCGGCGCGTGCGCTGGAGGGGCAGGGGGCGCCGCTGATCGATCTGAACATGGGCTGTCCCGAACGCAAGATTTCAGGCGGCGGGGCGGGCGCCGGCTGGTTGCGCACGCCCGCGGCCGCCGTATCCGCTGCGGCGCGGGTGAGGGCGGCGGTAAAAATTCCGGTGACCGTCAAACTGCGTTTGGGCTGGGATGCGACGGCGCTGGTGGCGGCGGGCATGGTGCCGGGGCTGGAGGATGCGGGGGTCGCCGCCGTGACCGTGCACGGTCGGACGCGGGCTCAGGCGTACACGGGCGCCGCCGACCTCGAAGCCATCCGGTGTTGCGTGGCCGCCGCGCGAGGCATGCCGGTGATCGGCAACGGCGATATTGTCTCCGTGGCTTCGGCGCGCCAGATGCTGGCCCTGACCGGCTGTGCGGGGCTAATGGTGGGACGCGGCGCGCTGGCCCGTCCATGGCTGATCCGTGAGATCGCGCGCGACCTGGCGGGCGAGTTGGCGGAACCATTTGACGAGCGCGCCGAGCGCATCGCATTTCTCTGGCGGCATCTCGATCGCATGCTGGCCTTCTACGGATCGGAAGGAGGCGTGCGGCTCTTTCGCAAGTGGATTCCGCAGTATGTGCGCGCGCTGGTGCCGCACCGGCGCGATCTTCCGGCCCTGTTTCAGATCGAAGACGAGGCGGCCTTGCGGGAAGCCCTTGCCGAACTGGCGGGCAGCCGGGGAAATTAAATCCAGCGGTCAGTGACGATCGCAAAACTCCCACAAAACGTGGGTTTTGCGATTGGTTCAGGCGTCAGCCCTTGACGATTTTTTTAACCACCGGCTTGACGACCTTGCCGGCCTTGATGCAGCGTGCGCAAACGGTCTTGCGCAGCACCCGCCCGTTTTCCTGGACGCGGACGCGTTGCAGGTTCGGCAGGAAGCGGCGGCGGCTGATACCCGTCGTGTGCAACCCGATGCCGCCCTTGGCCTTGGCCAAACCGTGGCGAACGATCGTGTTGCCGTACATCGGCGACTTTCCACAAACATCACAAATACGCGACATGGATATCTCCTTAAAAGGGAATTCTTTTACCTGTTTCCCGCCGTGTAAGCAAGCTCAAAAGCGAGATAAATTGCCGACGGTTTTCACTTACGTCTTTGCCCGAGGGATTAAACGTGCTAAAAGACTGCGAAACGGACCGTGTCGAGTCCGCGCGAAAGGATCTATTATATGAGCGATGCGCAAGGCAGGCGGGGAGCGGGCATTTACGAGGTGGTTTTTATCGTGGCGCTGGCGGCGGTGGTGTTGCTGGTTGTCTTGCGTCCCACGCATCGCGTTGGCGTGATCGACATGGGCAAGGTGGCGACAGGACTGGGTATCGACCGCACGATTAACGACGACGCCCGCGCCACGCGCGAAGCGGCGATCACCAAGGTCAAACGCATGGAAAACGCCTTCAAGTTTAGAAAAGGCGAATTGGACCGCAAGTTGAAGACGGCGACCGGCGCCGAGCAGGATAAACTGCAGGGCGATCTGAAGGCGGCCGAGCAGGCCTTCCAGGAATCGGTGGATGCCGTGCGGCGCGAGGTGCAGGGGCACGACATGGTGGTGCTGCGTGGTTTCCGCGACCGGCTGAACCCGGCCATTCAGGCGGAAGCGGACAAGCGCGGATTGGATCTGATTGCCGACCGCACCGTGGGCCTGGCTTTTATACGCGATTCGGTGGATGTGACCGCTGCCGTAATTGAGCGGGCCAAAAAGACTTTCCCGAAGGATGCCCCATTGATCCCGAGCGCCCCGCCTGTCGCCGCTCCCCTGACGCCGCTGAAATAGCGCTGGCGCCGATCATGATTACTTCGGTGGAAGGTGGAAGGTGGAAGGTGGAAGGTGGATGGTGGAGGATAACGGCGAGTTTTCCCAGCTTCCAGACTTTCGGCTTATTCTACCTCCGCCTTCCACCCTCCACCCTCCACCTTCCACCCTGCTCCTGAGCGTCGCCTGCCATGGAACGCTACCGGCGCGGCAAGGGTAAGCAGAGCCTGCTGGGCAATCACCAGAAGTGCTGGATCTGGGGACGCAATGTGGTGCGGGAAACGCTGGCGACCGGCCGTTGGGGAATGCACGATTTGTTGCTGGCCGATAGCATGCCGGATGCGGAGATTCAAGAGGCGGAAATTTGGGGCGTCGCGCTGGGCGCCGCGGTGCAGGTAGTTCCGGCGGCGAAGATCGAAACCACCTGCCGCTCTTCCGAACACCAGGGTTATGCGGCGCGGATGACGGAGTTTCCCTATTTCGACGCCGTGGATGCGCTTGCGAATCTGCCGAAAAATCCGCTCTGCGCCGTGCTGGATGGAATTCAAGATCCCTATAACTTTGGCGCGATCCTGCGTTCGGCCGAGGCGCTTGGCATTAACGCCGTGTTCATTGGCGCAGCCGGGCAGGTGGGCGTGACCAGCATGGTGGTGCGCAGTTCGGCGGGTGCGGTCAATCGCGTGCCCCTGTCGCGGGTCGAGGATTTGACCGAGTTGGTCACAAAACTCAAAGCGTGCGGAATGCGCGTGGCGGTGGCGAGCGAGAAAGCCGCGGCGCCGTTGTCGGAGTTCGACTTTACCCGGCCGTCGGCGCTGGTGATCGGCAATGAAGGACGCGGCCCGCGGCCGGAAATCATGGGCGCCTGCGATGCGCTGGTGAGTATTCCGCAGCTTGGCCGGATCGGTTCGCTGAACGCCTCAGTGGCGGCGGGGATTTGCTTTTACGAAGCCATGCGGCAGCGTGGAAACAGAACAAAAGCCGGCCTTAAAAACTGAGCGCCCGCATTACGTCCGCCACCGATTGTGAAGTCAACAGCGCCTCGCGGTGGACGGGATCGTTCAGAACTTGGCTGATTTCCGACAGGAACTGAATGTGCGGCCCCGTCTGGTTCAATGGCGAGAGCGTCATCAGGAAAATTGTTGAAGGCTTCCCGTCCATCGAGCCGAAGTCAATGCCTTCCCGTTTGAACGCCAGCATTGCGATCAGCCGCTCCACCGAATCTGTCTTGCCATGCGGGATAGCCACCCCGTGCTGCATGCCGGTGGACATTTTCTGCTCACGGTCCATGACCGCTTTGAGCGCGGCATCACGATCTTTGAGCCTGTTCTTGGTCGCCAGAAAGGCGATCATCTCGTGGATGATCTCCTGCTTGGTTGTTCCCTGAAGGTTCAGCAGAATCGCTTCTTCGTTGAGTATCCGTTTAACGTTCATGCACGCCCCCCGCAAGGGCCGTTACGTTAACAGACCGATCAGCCCAAGACCAGTGCAATATTACCTACCCTCCACCTTCCACCTTACTCGTGCTTGACCCGCCCGCGCCAAATCAGCAGACTGTGTGCGTCATGCAGCTTGAAACGGCGACCGTCATGGAACATGAGCTTGCGGGGGGGGACTATCGTCTGCTCACCCTCGCTTCGCAGCGCATAGCGGACACGGTGCTGCCCGGTCAATTCGTCAGTCTGGGACTTGTGGCGCCCGCCGACGCCATACTGCGCCGTCCCTTCAGCGTCTGCGACGCCGGAGCGGGCCGCCTGACGATACTCTATAAGCCCGTCGGCCGCGGTACGCGCGCCATGCTGGCCTTGCGCGCCGGAGACACGCTCAGCCTGCTTGGTCCGCTCGGCCACGGTTTTCCCCTGCCGCCGTCCGATGCGGCGCAAGCGCCCCTTCTGCCGGTGCTGGTTGCGGGCGGCTATGGTGTCGCACCGCTCTACCTGCTCGCCCGCCGGTACCCGCGCCGCGGCCTGCTGTTTGTCGGCGGCGCCACCGGTAGGGACATTCTCATGACCTCCGCCTTTGCCGCGCTTGGCTGGGAGGTGCATGTTGCCACCGAGGACGGCTCGCTTGGCGAGCATGGACGGGTGACAACGCCGCTGGACACCTGGCTGGCCGCCCGCGAGGTGGACGCCAGGCACGATTTCTTTGCCTGCGGACCGACAGGTTTGCTGCATGCCGTGGCCCAGCGGGCCGCCGCCGGAAATCAGCGGGCCTGGGTGTCGCTTGATCGTCACATGGGGTGCGGTGTTGGCGCCTGCCTGGCCTGCGTGCAACGCCTGAATAATGACGACGGGGAAAAAGTCTGGGGCCGCGTCTGCAAAGACGGTCCCGTCTTCGACGCCGCCAGGATTGTCTGGGAGTAAGAAGGGGAATAGACTGAAGGCTGTTAGGCTGAAGGAATAACCGCATATTATCTGCACGAAGACATCAGGAGAGTTGCAGTGACCCAACCCGCCGCCACGCCGCCGGATCTCGCCGTGACCATCGCCGGTCTGCGCCTGCGCAATCCCGTCATGGTCGCCTCGGGTACCTTTGGCTATGGAGTGGAATATGCCGATGTGATGCCGCTGGCGGAACTCGGCGCCATCGTCGTCAAAGGCATCAGTCTGGCGCCATGCGCGGGCAACGCCACGCCGCGCCTGGTCGAAGTGCCAGGCGGGCTGGTCAATGCCATTGGTTTGCAGAATCCCGGCGTGGATGGATTTATCGCCCAATACATGCCGTTTCTGCGCCGCCAGGCTGTGCCGGTCGTTGTGAACATCTGGGGCCGGCGGATTGAAGAATACGCGGAGGTGGCCGCCCGGCTGGATGGCGTTCCCGGCGTGCATGCCCTGGAAATCAATATTTCCTGTCCGAACATCAAGGACGGGGGACATGTTTTCGGCACGCGGCTCGACACGGCCGCGGAAGTCGTGGCCGCCGTGCGCGCGCATACGCGGCTGCCGATCATGCCGAAACTGGCGCCGAACGTCAGCGACATCGCCGCTTTTGCCCGGGCGGTTGAGGCGGCCGGGGCCGACGCGCTGGCCCTGATCAACTCCTTTCCGGCGATGGTTATCGATGTGGAAACCCGCCGCCCGGTACTGGCCAATGTCACCGGCGGTCTCTCGGGCCCCGCGATTCATCCCATCGCCGTAAAACTTGTCTACGAAGCCGCCCGCGCCGTGAAAATTCCGGTGATCGGCATCGGCGGCATCTCCGGCCCGCGTGAAGCGCTGGAATTCCTGATCGCCGGCGCCTCGGCTGTCCAGATCGGCTCGGCGAATTTTGGCGACCCCGCCGTTGCAGGCAAGGTTGTCGAAGGCATCGCGGACTATATGCGCCGTCATGCCATGTCATCCATGCGCGATCTGATCGGGTCGCTAAACCTCTTATGACGCTTGCCCGCCGCTGCGCTTTTTGGACGAGTCTGGCGCTGCTGACAGCCGTTTTCATGGCTTGGATCGTTAGCGTCCCATACCAGCCGCGCCGGCTGTTTGCGGCCATTCCGGCCAACGCCATGCTGGTCGCCGATGTGACCAAGCCCGCCGTGCGTCTGTCGGCGCTGTTTGCCGACCCCGTAGCCCGCCGTCTGGCGCTTTCCCTGGGGCTGCCGGCGGAGTTATTGGACGCACTGGCGCATGATCGCGACTTTCAGCGTTATCTGGTGCGGTTGGCTGATCGCCGCGCCGTGCTCGCCTATCTGCCGCATCTTTACGGAACGAGCGGACCCGATGCCTGGGTCTTCGCCTCTTGGATTGGCGGACAAAGCCAGCGGCTGCGCTGGCAGGCCGGACTGGGGCTATTGCCGGGATTGCGCAAGGCGTCGTTTGCCGACGGAGACACCGTTTGGGTTGCCTCTGCCGGAGCCGGTGTCCGGCAGCGGCTGTCGCTGGCGATTTCCGAAGGCCTTTTGCTCGGTTGCTGGTCGGCCAGTTCGACCGGGGCGCACACGCTCCTGGAGACCCTCGATGACCGGCCTAGCCATCCTTCGGTCGCGACCGCCGGCCGCTGGGCCTCCGTCGGCGCGCTCTGGCCGGATCCTTCCATGGTCCGCGGATGGCTTGACTTTGACCGCCCCGAGAACCCGCCCATAGCGTGGGCTTTGACCCAGGCCGACGCCACGCGAATTTCGGGTGAATTTGCCTGCGCGCTGTCATTGCCGCTTAAGACCGTGGACCCGGCTGTCCGGGGCGGACCTGCCGACGCCTTGGCGCTGCTGCTGGGCAATGCCGTGGACGCCGTCGCGCTTTTACCGGCGGCGCTGCTGCGCCAGTTTATCCCAGAAGATGCGTCCGAGGCCATCGAATCGCTGGGTTTCCCCCTTGGATGCTCAAATACTCTGGCGGTCGCCGTACTGGACAGCGCCCACAGTGGCCATCTGCGTGGGCCGCTGGGGTCCGCCCTGCCGCCCGGTCTCAAGGGATTGAAAACCCCCACGGCGCTGGCCGGTGTCTGGCTGGGCGCCGATGCCGCGCTCGATCAGTCCGCGTTACAGACCGCGCTGCGTCTTTGGAACAAACGCTGGCGGACGGGGCTGCACACGCATCCGCTCAATCCCGCCATGCCATCCGAAGGTCTGCGCTTTGAGGATGCCTTTCCGGGACTGTATAACGCCTTCGAGCCTGACGAGCAGGCGGCCATGGTGGCGACCAACGGATGGAGAATAGCCGCCAGCCATGCCGGCGCATTACGGGCTTGTTTTGCCGCCGGCGCGGCCGATTCCGCTCCGCGCTGGCGCGGCACCGGCGCCCGCCATCCCGGCGCCGCCGGCTGGTTCTGGCTCAATCCCGCCGGGTTTGGCCAAAACATGCGCGGTTTGCTGGCGGTCATCGCCATGACAACCGGAGGGGGGGATGCCTCAGCCGCCGCGACACGCCGTGGTCTTGACAACATCTCCAGCGCCCTTGGGTTGCTTGAAGATATGCCGGCCGCCGAGGGCTGGCTCGAACTTGCCGGGCAGGCGGCCCGGCTGCATTGGACCGTCGACCGGACTAACCAGTCCCTTTAAGATTGTCACGGATGTACTAAATGTATAATCTTCTGCGTCAATGCATGCCATCGTTTTGGCCATGCCTGTAGCTGGAGCACGCCATGAATTTTCAGTCGTTGGGACTTAAACCTGAGTTGATCAGAGCCGTGACCGAGATGGGCTTCGAAAAACCGATGCCGATCCAGGAACAAGCCATACCTGTCTTGATGGCCGGCAACACTGACTTTGTGGGATTGGCCCAGACCGGGACCGGCAAGACCGGCGCCTACGGGCTGGCGCTGCTGCAGCGCCTCGACACGGCACGCCACACGCCGCAGGCGCTGATCCTCTGCCCGACGCGCGAACTGTGCATGCAGATCACCGGCGAACTGCGCCAGTTCGGCCGCTATCTTAAAGGTTTCAAGACCGTCGCCGTCTACGGCGGCGCCATGATCTCCGCCCAGATCGCCGAGATTCGCCGCGGCGTGCAGGTGGTGGTCGCCACGCCCGGCCGGCTCTGCGATTTGATGCGCCGCAAGGCGCTCGATCTTTCGGGGGTGACGATCGCCGTGCTCGACGAGGCCGACGAGATGTTGAACATGGGTTTCAAGGAGGATCTCGATCTGATCCTCGACGCCTTGCCGGATCAGGTCAGCACCTGGTTGTTTTCCGCCACCATGCAGGGTGGCGTGGCCGCGATCGCGCGCAAGTACCTGGACCAGCCCTTCGAGATCACCATCGGCACGCGCAACCAATCCGCCGCCAATTTGGTTCACATTGCCTATCTGCTGCAGCGCGCACACCGCTATGTGGCGCTTAAAAGGCTGCTGGATGTGGAGACGGAGATGTTCGGGCTGATTTTTCGCCGCACCCGCCGCGAAGCTCAGGAATTGGCCGATGCGCTGGTTCGCGACGGCTACCCCGCCGAGGCCCTGCATGGCGACCTCTCGCAATCCCAGCGCGACAGCGTCATGCGCCATTTCCGCAACCGGCAGGTGCACCTGCTGATCGCGACCGATGTGGCCGCGCGCGGCTTGGACATCGACGACATCACGCATGTCATTCATTACGATCTGCCCGATGACCTGGAGGTTTACACCCACCGCAGCGGCCGCACCGCGCGCGCCGGCAAATCGGGCGTGTCGCTGGTGTTCGCCAGTCCCTCCGAAAACTTCCGTCTGCGCCAACTGGAACGCACGTTGCGCATTCGTTTCACCGTCGGCAAGGTGCCGGATGGACGCGAGGCCTGCCGGCGTATGCTGCTGGCCATGGCCACGAAACTGGCGGCCACCGATGTCGTTCACGCCGCCATCGCGGACTATCTGCCGCCGGTGGCCGAAATCTTCCAGTCGTTGAGCAAGGAACAGCTTGTCGCGCATCTGGTGGCGGCCGAGGTCAAGCATTACCACGCGACCCACGGCACGACGACCGACATCAACGCTTCTTCCGCGCCCCCGGCACGGCATGAAGGGCATGCTGTTCGCGGCCCGCAAACGGCGCATGCGCCACGCAGCATCGGCGGCCGCCGGGAGGCCGACGGGCCGATGCATCGCTTCCAGATCGACATTGGCCGCCGGGACCGCGCCAATGAAGGCGCAATTGTCCGGCTGGTGTGCGAAAACGCCGGCATCCAGTCGGCGACGATCGGCAGGATCGCCATGGATGAGGATGCGTCGTTCTTCGAAGTGCAGGCCCAGGCCGCCGAGCAGGTTCGCGGCGGACTGCGCCAGGCGCGTTTCGATGGCCGCCCGGTGGCGCTGCGCGATGCCGTGGTAGCCGGACCGGCGCGAGGCGACGGCATGCGCCCAAAATTCACGCACGGCGCCGCCGCCCCCAAGCCCTATCACCAAGCCGTGCGGCGCGGCCCTCCGCGGCGGTAAATAATGAACGCTCAAGGTTCAACGGTAAGTGCCGCTAACGATTGGAAGTTGAGCGTTTGGGTATATGAAGCTTGCCTCAGAACTGCGTCTTGATCCCAACACGCCTTGCGTCTAAGCTGCGGGCATGCAGCCGCAGTGGATCATCGAACGCAAACGCGACGGCGTGGTTTTGAGCGACGACGAGATCGGCGCCTTTGTCGCCGCCTACGCGCGGGGTGTGGTGCCTGATTATCAGATGTCGGCGTTCGCCATGGCGGTCTTCTTCCGCGGCATGACGGCGGATGAGACCGCCGCCCTTACGCGAGCCATGCGGGATTCCGGAACGGTGCTGGAACGTCACGGCAACGCGCCGCGCATCGACAAACATTCCACCGGCGGCGTCGGGGACAAGGTGTCGCTGGTGCTTGCGCCACTGGCCGCCGCCTGCGGTTTGACGGTGCCCATGATCGCCGGTCGCGGTTTGGGGCTGACCGGCGGCACGATCGACAAACTGGATGCGATTCCCGGTTTTCGTACGCAGCTGGAACCTGATGAAATCAAGGCCGCGCTCGATGCCTGCGGCTGCGCGATCGCGAGTCAGGGGAAGAGCCTGGCGCCCGCCGATCGCCGCTTTTACCATTTGCGCGATGTGACCGGCACCGCGGTATCCGTGCCGCTGATCGTCGCCAGTATTTTGAGCAAAAAGCTCGCCGAGAATCTGGACGGGCTGGTTTTGAACGTGATGTGCGGTCGCGGCGCATTGATGCATTCCACCCACGAGGCGCGCGCACTTGCCCGGACATTGCTCGATACGGCCCGCACGCTGGGCTTGCGCACGATGGCCGTGCTGGGCGATATGAACCGTCCGCTGGGAGCGGCGGTGGGAAACGCGCTGGAGGTTGCGGAGGCCATCGCCGTTTTGCGCGGCGCCGGGCCCGCGAGCGTGCGGGAGGCCGTGCTGTCGCTCGGAGTCGAGATGCTGCGCCTGAGCCGGCTGACGCCGGGGGCGCGCGAAGCCAGGACGCGCCTGGAATTGGCGCTCGATGGCGGGACGGCGCTGGATCGTTTCCGCGCCATGCTGCGGGCGCAGGGCGGCGATGAGCGCATCGTGGACGATCCCGCGCGCCTGCCGCGCGCCAGGTTTGTCACACCTTTCAAGGCCGCGGCGGCGGGGGTGGTGCGTGACGTTGATGCGGAATCCGTGGCGCGGGCCTGCATGGTTTTGGGCGCGGGGCGTAGCCGTATGGACGAGGAGATCGATCCGGCAGTCGGTCTGAGCGCGATCGCGTCCGTGGGCACGCGGGTCGAGGCGGGCGAAGCGCTGGCGTTTGTGCATGCCAACGACGAATCGCGCCGCGCGGCGGCCGAAGCGCATCTGCAGAAGGCCTTCGATGTTGGCGAAAGGGCGGAAGCGCCGGGGCCGTTTGTGATGGAACGGATGACATGAATCAGAAAATCATCGAAGCGGCCGTGGATGCGGTGCGGGCGCGGGTATCCCGCGCCGAGCCCATGGCGGCGTTGATCCTGGGGTCGGGCTGGGAGGCGGCCGCGCCCGCGGGTACGCCGCTGGCGCGTCTGGCCTACCGCGATATTCCCGGGCTGGGCGCTCCGGCGGTGGCGGGTCATACCGGCGAATTGACGGTGCAGAATGTGGCGGGCCGCTCTGTGCTGGTGTTCCACGGGCGTCGCCATTTCTACGAAGGCGCGGGTTGGGAACCGGTCGCGATTCCCGTTGCCGTGGCGCGGGCATTGGGGGCGTCGGCGCTGCTTGTAACCAACAGCGCGGGGAGTTTGCGCGGCGACTGGCCGGCAGGGACTTTGATGGCGGTGCGCGATCATCTGAACGCGATGGGCAATAATCCTCTGATCGGCGCCCACAGCGCGTTCTGGGGCCCGCGTTTTCCGGACATGGCTCGGGTTTATGATGAAGGCCTGCGACGAACGCTGGCGGTTGCGGCGACGGAAGCAGGCATTTCTCTGACGGTGGGGGTCTATGCAGGCGTGACGGGGCCCGCTTACGAAACGCCCGCCGAGGTCGCGGCTTTGCGCATGGCTGGCGCCGATGTGGTCGGCATGTCAACCGTGCCCGAGGCGCTTCTGGGTCATGCGGCGGGGTTGCGTGTGGCGGCTGTGTCGTGCGTGACGAATGCGGCGGGCGGCGCGGAGCCGGCCTCGCACGCTGCCGTACTGAGCGCGGCGCGGTCGGCGATGGACGAGGCGGGGCGTTTGCTACAGGCATGGTTGGGGCGGTTGGCGAGAGAAGTGTAGAGGCGCACGGAAGATTGAAGGAGAAGGCGCATGAAACGGGAAAACTCGGGATTCTCTCCGCTGTTGGCCGCCGCCGCGGCGGCGGCCAGGCATGCGTACTGTCCATATTCCCGCTATCCCGTCGGCGCGGCGGTGGAAACGGAGGATGGGACGATTGTCGCCGGCGCCAATGTCGAAAACGCCTCCTACGGCCTGACCGTTTGCGCCGAGCGTGTGGCCATCGCGGCCGCGGTGGGGCAGGGGCGCCGGCGGCTACGGCGGCTGGCGCTGGTGGCCGGCACGGTGCGCCAGCCGGCGCGGCCCTGCGGCGCTTGTTTACAGGTCATGGCCGAATTTGCCGCGCCCGATTTCGAGATTCTGATCGCCCCGCGCGGACGGATGAAGCAGGTTGTGCGGTATGCGCTGAGCGAGCTGCTGCCGTCGGCTTTTACTTTGCCAACGCGCCCATGATGCTGAAAGGGAAAATCAACCACAAGAGAACGCAAAGAACGCAGAGAAAGAATGAAGGCAGCGCTGTCGCGAGTCGCCATTTTTGAAACGCTTTTTCTCGGCATCCCTTTGACTTTGCGATCTTTGTGTTCTTTTGCGATTAATCAAGTTACGTTCTCAGGATGATTATTCCACACGAGATTCCCCAACGTGTGACGCTCAAGTTGGATGAGGCACGCCAGCGGGCCGCGCTGGCGGTTGCCGATCGCTTGCGCGCCGCGGGGCACACGGTGCTGCTGGCGGGCGGCTGCGTGCGCGACCTGCTGATTGGCCGGACGCCGAAGGATTATGACGTGGCCACCAGCGCCACCCCCGACCAGGTGCTGACCTTGTTTCCCGGCGCCAATGCGGTGGGTAAATCGTTTGGCGTGGTGATCGTGGTGAACGAAGGCCTGGCGTGCGAGGTGGCGACCTTTCGCCGGGACCTGGCCTATGCCGATGGGCGTCGGCCGGAAGGCGTGATCTTCTCCGATCCGCCGACCGACGCCCAGCGGCGGGACTTCACGATCAATGCCTTATTTCTGGATCCTGTCGGCGGCGAAATCCTCGATTTTGTGGGCGGGAGGGCGGACCTGGCCGCGGGCTTGCTGCGCGCTGTGGGCGATCCGGCGCGGCGTTTTGCCGAGGATCATTTGCGCCTCTTGCGCGCGGCGCGCTTCGCGGTCACGCTGGGTTTTACGATCGAACCCGGTACGGCGGCGGCGATCCGTGCGACGGCCCCGCAATTGGCGCGCATCAGCGTCGAACGTATCCGCGATGAACTAAGCCGCACGCTGCTGGAGGCGCAAGACCCGGGCGCGGCGCTGGAATTGCTGGACGACCTGGGGCTATTGCGGGTGATCCTGCCTGAGGTGAGCGCCCTCAAGAAAGTCGAACAACCGCCACAGTTTCACCCCGAGGGCGATGTTTTCCGGCATACCGTGATGATGCTGACGGCGTTGCCGGCGCGTGAGCTGAATTTGGCGCTGGCGGTGCTGTTGCACGACGTCGGCAAGCCGCCGACGGCCGAATTTCGCGACGGTCGCTGGCGGTTTGAAAAGCATGCCGGCGTCGGCGAAGCGATGACCCGCTCGATTCTCGAACGCCTGCGCTATCCGCGCGAAACGATCGAAACGGTGAGTTTCATGGTTGGCAATCATATGCGCTTTGGCGATGTGCGCGGGATGCGGCGCTCGACCCTGCGCAGACTTGTCGGTGCGCCGAGTTTCGCCCAGGAACTGGAACTGCACCGTCTGGATTGCCAGGCCAGTCATGGTTTGGTGGAAAACCTGGACTTCTTGAGGGCGTTTCAGGACGAAATGGCGCGTGAGCCGGTCCTGCCGCCTCCGTTGATCAGCGGGCGAGACCTGCTCGCGCTGGGTATACCGGAGGGACCGGAGATCGGACGCTGGCGGCGCCAGGCCTACGACCTGCAACTGGAAGGCGCGTTTGGCGATCGTGAATCGGCCCTGGCGTGGCTGAAGACAACGATCACTGAACACTGAACACTCTTCTCTTATGGTTTGTCCGGCGGTCCGGCGGCGCGCACCCAGACGTCGGTGCCAGGTCCCGTGACTTTGGTCAGGTCCACATACACATTGGCCAGTGGCGCGTCCACGGTTAGGCGCAGTGCGATGCAGCGCGGGTCGCGGGAAACCCACATGCGGACTTTGCCCTCGTCGAGAATCAGTCCCTTGAAGTTGGCCTTGGGCGCGACGACCAGACATTCGGTTTTTGGAAAACCGTCGATTTGCAGGGAATCCGGGCCGGTAAAGTGGACGCGCATATCGAGGAATCCCTCGTCGGCCACGACGGTGTAAGTGTTGGTGTTGCCCGGTTCCGGCAGTCTGCCGCGCATGTGGTAGAGGAACGAAAGCAGGTCGCGGGTGCCGGAAGTGATCGGCAAATCCTGCTCTTTGGTGACCCCGCTGCGCCGGTGGCGATAGACATGATGGCAGATCCCGCGGGCGTAATCGAAGGTTGCGAAGGTGGTCCAGGTCGCGCCCCAGCGCCGGCGCACGGTCATGCTGAAGGTTTCCGGCAGCATCGTGACCGGGTCGGTCAGAGCCTCCGCGTCGTCCTCCATCGCGTAAACCGGATAGAAGACCGAGTAGGTGCCGGTGTGGTAGCGCAGTCTGAGCAGTTGGCGGCCATTCCGATTGGTCCAAGCGCTGCCGATCTCGGTGTGTGCCACGGGGATCACGCCCCATGAGGATGTGAATTTGAGGGTTTCCCCGACCGGGAAGCGCACGGCGTCATGCGACAAGTTGGTGTTTGTGCAGAATGCCGACTGGGCCGCGACGACCAGGCAGAAAGCGAAAAAGAGTGTTTGCCGCACAGCCTTCATGGACCACTTCTAAACTATCTCGCGTATCGCCGTCAACGGTGATAAACCCCAAATCATCCCTCTTAGTCCCCGATTTGCAGTTTTTGCGGCGCTTCAAAATTGCCGCACTGGGTCAGAGACGTGACGGTCCGCCCACATGACGCAAGCGGGGTGCAAGCGGGACGCTTGCACCACGGATCAGATGCCTGTAGCCGTTACAAAATGCCGCTGTACATCCGCGCCGCTTTGCAGTAAGAATACAGCGGTAGGTCATTCGGCAAGGGGTGGTGGTGGGGCGTGAGTTCATCCCCCGCTTTTTGTGGATGTCTGCCGGAACGGGTCTGTAGTAGGCCCACTTTCCATAAAGGATACCGGAAAGTAAAAAGTATGGGTCCACAAGCGAGAACAGGATGAGGAGACGGTAACGATGGGTAAGAAGTTGTACGTGGGCAATCTGAGTTACGACACGACGAGCGACTCGCTCGGCAAGGCTTTCTCGGCATACGGGAAGGTTGACAGTTCGGAAGTCATCAGCGACAGAATGACCGGACGCTCCAAAGGGTTCGGCTTCGTCGAGATGGGCACGGAGCAGGAAGCGCAGGCGGCGATCGCCGCGTTGAACGGCCAGGACCTGGACGGCCGCACGGTGACGGTGAACGAAGCTCGTCCGAAGGAACCCCGCGTTGGCGGCGGCGGCGGCTTTGGCGGCGGCGACCGTTTTGGTGGCGGCGAAGGCCGTCGTGGCGGCGGCGAAGGTGGCCGCTCGCATCGTCGGTAATTAACGCCGAATGCTCCGGGGTGCGGGTTACCGCCCCCGGAAGGCTTGTTTTCAGCCCAGCAGAATACGGATCACGTCTGCCGCGCTGAAATCGGGATGTTGCAGGGAGCAGAAGCGGCCGACGGAAGTTAAATCGTCGCCGAGCGTGATCAGACATGGTTCCGTCGAACCGTCGGGCAGCCTTTGCGGCATGCCGACATTCGCGACCAGGGAATTACAGAGGCAGACTCTTCCGGTCGTGCCTTCCATTGTGCCGCCTTTGGCCACGAAGGCGTTTTCCAGTTCGGCGGCGCAACGATATCCGATGGCGCCGTTGGGGCGGCGATACAACTCGCGCAGAAAACCCAGATCGCAAACCCGCCGCCTGGCCTGGTAGACGGACTTTTCGGAGAGCGTTCCTTCCAGCATGGCCACCTTGAACGGATAGCCGGTCGGCGATGCCACGGGGTCGGTGAACACGCGGGCCTTGCCGGTCACCCCCTGGAGCACCAAAGCCTTTCTAATCTCCGGCACAATTTCGGATTCCACGCAGAGCGCGAAAGCTGTGCCGACTTGAATGCCCGCCGCGCCTTCGGCGAGCGCTTCGCGATAGCGTTCCGGCGAGCCGTAACCGCCGGCCAGCCAGAAAGGCAAACCCAAGGCGCGCATGCCGGCCAGATCCACAACATCCCGCGGTCCATAAATCGGCTGTCCATCCGGCGCCAGTTTGAGCGGACCGCGCGGAGGCGCATTATGACCGCCCGCCAAGGGCCCTTCGACGACGAACCCGTCCACAACACCGTTGGACTTGCGCGCCAGCATAGTGGCCAGGGTCACCGAGGCCACGATGGGCAGGAAGGCGGGACGCTGGATCGCCGGCAGGGGCAGTTCAGTCTCCTGAAAAGCGGCGGGATCGAAGGTCAGTCTGAAATTATCGCCGGCCGCGGCGCCGATAACGTGCAGCGGATAGCTGGTCGCCTGATGTTGCGCCAGCGCATCCAGCACGCCGGGCACTTCGACGGGAATGCCGGCGCCCATGATAATGACGGCCGCGCCGCCCAGCATCGCGCCGTAAATGGACGGCAGGTGCGGCAGTTGGATTTTTTCCAGGTAATTGATGCCGACGGGGTTGGTGTGACCCTCCCGCGCGAGGAACACCTCCACGAAATTGCCCGCGATGCACAGTTCCTGGGCCTCATGTTTGTCGTTGGCCGTATGCATCGGGGTGATTGGGTAGGGCGCTTCCGGTTTCTTGCCGCCCGGGACGAAGTAGGCGTCGAGTATGCGTTGGGCCAGGCGACGCAATGGAAAGGCTTGCAGAGCCCGGCGGATGTCGCCGCCCAGATCGCCGTCTTGAAGCCGTCGCACCAAAATCTGGTCCAGCGCCGTTCCCGACACCACCCCGAGTTGTCCAAGTTTAGACACCGCCTTGGCCAGTCGCCAACTGGACACCCCGGCGCCCATGCCGCCCTGAATGATTGTGGGAATATGAATGTTCACGTGGGCAAAATTATGGACTAACTTTCGCGCCATTGTCCACAACTAATTTGGCGGCGGCTTGCCACAGCGCGGCGGTTTGTGTCATTCTGTGCCAAGCGGAGAATCAGTTAATTTCGATCATGAATACCCTGCTCGATAGTATCCGGTCGCCCACCGACTTGCAGCGGCTGAGCGTGGATGAATTGCCTGCGCTGGCGGCGGAATTGCGAGCCACCCTGCTTGACACCGTCAGCCGCACTGGCGGGCACCTGGCATCCAACCTTGGCGTGGTGGAACTGACGATCGCCCTGTTGAGGGTCTTTCAACCGCCCGGGGACAAGGTGGTCTGGGACGTCGGGCATCAGACATATACCTGGAAACTGCTGACCGGCCGCCGCGAGCGCTTCGCGACGTTGCGGCAGACGGACGGAATTTCAGGCTTTCTGCGGCGCGACGAGAGTCCCTGCGACGCCTTCGGCGCCGGCCATTCGGGCACGGCAATCTCCTCCGCTCTGGGCCTGGCGGCGGCGCGGGACCGTCTGGGCGGAAGCGAACATGTGGTCGCGGTGGTGGGCGACGGATCGCTCGGATGCGGCATGTCGTTCGAAGCCTTCAACAACCTGGGCAGCACAACTTCGCGGCTGATCGTGGTGCTCAACGACAACGAGATGTCCATCGCGGCCAATGTCGGCGCCATGTCGCGCTACCTGGGACGCCTGCTCGTCAGCCCGCGCTACAATCGCTGGAAACGCGGCTTCGAAAGCTGGGCGCACCGTGTGGCGGGCGATAACCGCCTGCTGCGCCGTATTTACAACCGCACGGAGGAGGCGATCAAGGGCTGCTTCCTGCGCAGCGGCGTGTTCGAGGAGTTCGGGCTTCGCTATGTCGGCCCCGTGGACGGCCACGACCTGCCCGTGCTGCTCGACGCCCTGCAACTGGCCCGCGAATCGAACGAGCCGATCCTGATTCATGTGGCCACGACCAAGGGCAAGGGCTACGCGCCCGCCGAGGCGGCGCCCGACCTCTGGCACAGCACGGGCGCTTTCGATGTCGCCAGCGGCATGCCCTTGCAGACCAGCGGCGGCATGCCGGGTTATTCGCGGGTTTTTGGCGCCACGCTGGAACGGCTGGCGGCCGCGGATGACCGCATCGTGGCGATCACCGCCGCGATGGCCGCGGGCACGGGACTGCAAGGTTTCGCCAAGCGTTTTCCCACGCGCTTTTTCGACGTCGGCATCGCCGAGGAACACGCCGTAACCTTCGCCGCGGGGCTTGCCGCGCGGGGACTTCGTCCGGTGTTTGCCGTATACTCCACCTTCCTGCAGCGCGCGGTGGATCAGGTGATTCACGATGTTTGCCTGCAGAATCTACCGGTGATACTCATGCTGGACCGGGCTGGGCTGGTCGGCGATGACGGACCCACCCACCACGGTGTGTTCGATCTGGCGCTGCTGCGCACAGTGCCCAATCTTGTGCTGCTTCAGCCCAGGGATGAGGCGGAACTGGCGCGCATGCTCAGCGCGGCGGTCGGGTGGGGACGCCCCGTGGCGATCCGCTATCCACGCGGCGCCGGGCCGCAAACCATTGTGCCGGAGGTTCCAGATCCGTTGCCGATCGGCCAGGCCGAAATTTTGCGGTCGGGCCGGCTGGTGCAACTCTGGGCGCTGGGCGACATGGCGCCGCTGGCGCAAAGCGTGGCCACGATGCTGGCCCAGCGCGGCTTTTCCGCCGGCGTCGTCAATGCGCGCTTCGTGCGGCCGCTCGACCGGGCGCTGCTGGAACGCCAGGCCGACCAGGCGGCGGCGATCGTGACATTGGAAAATGGCGTGCGGGATGGCGGGTTCGGTTCGGCCGTGGAAGAAGCGCTGGCCGACTTCGGCTACTCCGGACGCGCTCTGCGCGTGGGCTGGCCGAACGAATTTCTGCCGCACGGCGATCTTGCCGTCATCCGCGGCCGTTACGGGCTCACGCCGGAAGCGGTCTTCGCGCAAATTGTGCCGCTGCTCAGCTAGCGCAAGAGCGCTTGCCGCGGCCCTGAAAACCGGGGCGCCTTCGAGAGGCGTGTAACCGGATATTGCCCTTATGATATATTAATGGTATCATTCGAAAATGAACTTAATCATGCGTGACACCGATTATGCCGTCAGAGCCCTGTGCTACATGGCGCGCAACCCGGAACAGGTGGCGTCGGTCACGTCGCTCGGCGCGCGTTTCGCGATACCACGACAGTATCTGCGGCGCATTCTTCAGACGCTGGCGCGCCACCAGATCCTCGAATCTTCCCGCGGCCAGGGCGGCGGATTCAAATTGCGAAAAGATCCTTCACGGATATTGCTGTCGGATTTGATGGGAGTGTTTCACGGCGCGCTCGATTTCACCCGCTGTGTTTTCCGGTCGGCGGTTTGTCCCAACCAGGCAAGCTGCCCGCTCCGGAAGACCGTCAAACGGATTGAAAAAAACGCCTTGCTGGAGTTACGTGCGACGACGATTGCCTCGCTTGTCGCCGGGCAGCCCGATGACAAAACCAGGCGCAAGACTCCCGAAAAACGCCCCGCAAAAGCGCGCAAAGAACATTCGGCCAGGCGCGGGTAATCCCGCCGGAAGATCAGCAAACCCGCTTTGCCCACCGTCTCAGGACCGCGCCGAAGTACTGACCGGTCAGGTATGCTACGATCAAGACGGGAAAAGTCGCCAAGCGCCAGCCCAGGCCGGAAAGCAGCCGCATCGCCACCGCCGGCAAAATCGGCAGATGCACGGCCGCGAACCATGCGGCCGAAAATCTGCGCGTGCCGGCGCGCCAGAAACCGAACGGGAGATTCACGGCCAGGACTCCGCCTGCCACCGCCAGCAACGCATTCATGATCCGGATTTCGTCCGGGCGTGGACCGATCGCATATGGCGGCTCCTCCCTTTGGAGGGCGAATTTAAGGCTTTTCGCCGTTGACTGTCGAGTAAATACGCGCATAGTATTTATTCGCTTGACCGAATGATACTGATATGGTCTCATATGCTGCGGGAGCTCGCAGGAGGCGTCATTTATGCTTTCGAAACATTGTCCGGGAAGCGTCGGGTTCGTTCAGCCGAAGCCCGAGAGCTATCGTTGCCCGGGTTGCGGGCGCGAGGTGGAAATCTGGAGCGACGAAGCCATGGCAAACTGTCCTGTCTGCGCCAGGACCGTCTTCCGTCCCGGCATGCAATCGTGTCTGGACTGGTGCAAGCACGCCAAGGAATGCGTCGGCGTCGAGAAACTCGATCAATACACGCGCATGAAGGGATTGTTGAGGAAACAGGCGCTGTCTTACGTTATGGAGGCCTACTTTGGCGCCGATGCGCGGCGCATCCGCCACGCCAAGAGCACGGCGGAATACGCCGATCTGATTCTGGCGGAGGAGCCGCAGGCCGATCCCAACATCGTCATCGCCGCCGCGCTGTTGCACGATATCGGCATCAAAAACGCCGAGGCGAAATTCGGCTTATCCGAACCCGCCCATCAGGAAGCCGAGGGCCCGCCGGTGGCGCGGGAAATCCTCAAGCGCCTCGACTATCCCGAGGAATTCATCCGGGAGGTCTGCGATATCGTCGGGCATCACCATCATCCGCGGGCTGAGGAGACCGTCAATTTCAAAGTGCTCTACGATGCCGACCAGCTGGTCAACGCCGAAGAACGGGCGGCGCGCTTACCGGCGGGAACTGTCACGTCCGGCGCGGCGCGCTGCCTGACGCCCTGCGGAATCAGAATGGCGGAACAACAGGCGGCGAAGCCGGTCAAGGGAGAGGCGGACCATGGATAAGATTATGCAAGGGCGCATCAAGGAACTGATCGTCCGCCACCCCAAAGTGGGCGATGTGCTGGCGGAATTCGGCGTGGCCTGCGTCACCTGCGCCGTGGGCACTTGTCTGCTGAAGGATATTTTGGAGATTCATCGTCTCGCGCCGGAGGACGAGCAGCGCATGCTGACACGGATTGCGGAGATCGTCTACCCTGACCGCAAGGTTGTGGTTCCGCTCAGGAAATCGGAGCCGCAAAAAAAGACGGGCGAACCCTTTCATTCGCCGCCGTTGCGCAAACTGGTCGAGGAGCACGCTTTGATCAAACGCGTGCTGGCGCGCATCCCCGGCATGCTGCGCCAGATGGATTTGGACACGACGGAGGGAAGGCAGTTGGCGCTGGCCAGCGTTGACTTCATCCGCTCTTTCGCCGACAAGTGCCATCATGCCAAGGAGGAGGACATCCTTTTCAAGTGCTTTGACGGAAATCTGGACATCATCAAGGTGATGCTGGATGACCACGAAACCGGGCGGGCGCATGTGCGGGCGATCCGTGATGCCATCGAGCGACGCGACACCGCCGCCGCCGTCAAACACCTGAAGGGCTACCGGCAGCTTTTGACGGAGCACATCCGCAAGGAAGACGAGGTTCTGTATCCGTGGATGGACCGGCAGCTTTCCGATACAGAGATCGGACGGTTGTTTTCCGCGTTCGCCGCGGCCGATGCGCCGATGGCCGAGACGCGCCGTCGCAGCCAGGAGTTTATTTCCATGCTGGAGCAACGTTTTGGCGATGCGGAGCGGGGGCCGCGATGATTTTTGCATCGGACGTAAGAGAAATGGACAGGCGGGATCGGCGATCGAAAATGGCTAAACTAAAGAAGGAAGGAACAGGACCATGAAGGAACATGCGCATAATTGCCCGGGCTCTATGATGATGGACCGCCGGAAAGACAGTGACGCGGCGGAAGCGGCAACCGGAAAAGTCGGCTCGCAACTGCGACAATGGCCGATTCAGTTGCACCTGATCGGGCCGACTGCGCCTTATTATCAGGGGGCGGATGTCCTGCTGGTGGCGGACTGCGTGGCTTACGCCCTGGGCGGATTTCACCCGGAATACCTCAAGGGCAAGGCGATTGCGATCGCCTGCCCGAAGCTCGATGAAGGGCAGGATGTTTACGTCGAAAAGATCAAGGCCTGGTTTGACGATGCCAAAATCAACACCTTGACCGTGATGATCATGGAAGTTCCATGCTGCATGGGTCTTTCCGCGCTTGCCGAGCGTGCGCTGGCCGCGGCCGGCCGCAAGGTCCCGGTCAAACGGATTGTCGTCGGGCTGGACGGCGAGATTCGCAAGGAGGAATGGCTCTAGTTCCGGCTGAAGCGGCGAGTCGATGGAAACATGTGAGGATGACTGAACAGAAAACGTGGAAATCTGGGCCCGTGCGCGGGCCATAACATAAATGGAAAGACAGGAATAACGATGAGCGAGATGTTTTGCAATCAGTGTGAACAGACTTTTGGCGGCGCGGGCTGCACCCACGTCGGCGTTTGCGGCAAGGACGCGGCAACCTCCACGCTGCAGGACTTGTTGTTGTACGCCGCGATGGGGATTGCGCAGTATGCCGTCCGCGCGGCGGCGCTTGGGGCGCGCGATCCGGCGGTTGACGTTTTCACGGTGCAAGCCCTTTTCAGCACGGTCACCAATGTGAACTTCGATCCCGCGCGGCTGGCCGGCTTGCTGAGACAGGCGGCCGCGATGCGCGACACGGCGCGCGCCTTGTACGAGAAAGCCTGCGCCGCCAAAAAGACGGTCCCTGAGATATTGAGCGGACCGGCAAACTGGCGTCCGGCCGGCGGCCAGGACGGCTTGCTGGCTCAGGGCCGCGAAGCCGGCTGGGAAAAAATCGCCGCGGCCAACGGGCCCGATATCACCGGCACGATGGAACTGCTGACCTACGGACTTAAAGGCGTGGCCGCCTACGCCGATCACGCGCATGTGCTTGGTCAGGACGATCCGGCGGTTTACGACGGCATTTATCGCGCGTTGGACTATCTGGCGACGCCTGGTCCGGCCTTGGACCGGCTGCTGGCGTTGGTGGACGAGTGCGGCAAGATCAATCTGCGCGTCATGGAACTGCTCGACGCGGCCAACTGCGGCGCCTATGGTCCGCGCGCTCCGGCCGCCGTGCGGATTACGCCGCTCAAGGGCAAGGCGATCCTCGTTTCGGGTCATGATCTCAAGGATCTGGAAGAACTGCTGAAACAGACGGCCGGCAAGGGCATCAACGTCTACACCCACGGCGAAATGCTGCCGGCGCACGGCTACAGCAAACTGAAAGCCTATCCGCACCTGGCCGGCAACTACGGCGGCGCCTGGCAGGATCAGCGCAAGGAATTCGACGTTTTCCCCGGCGCCATCGTGATGACCACCAACTGCATCCAGCGCCCGTCGGAAAGTTACAAGGCGCGCATTTTCACCACCGGCCTGGTGGCCTGGCCGGGGGTGACGCACATCGCCGACCGCAATTTCGCGCCGGCGATCGCGGCCGCGCTGCAAGCGCCGGGCTTCGCCGCCGACGAACCGGGCAAGACGATACTCGTCGGCTTCGGGCACGAGGTGGTCATGGGCGTGGCCGGCCAGGTGATCGAGGCGGTCAAACAGGGCGCCATCAAGCACTTCTTCTTGATCGGCGGTTGCGACGGCGCCAGGAGCGGACGCAATTACTTTACCGATTTCGCGCAGGCGGTGCCTAAGGACTGCATTATTCTCACGCTGGCCTGCGGCAAGTACCGTTTCAATAAGTTGGATTTCGGCACGGTCGCCGGACTGCCCCGTCTGCTCGACTGCGGACAGTGCAACGACGCCTATTCGGCGATCAAAGTCGCCGTGGCCCTGGCGGGCGCGTTCAAGTGCGGCGTCAACGATCTGCCGCTATCGCTGATCTTGTCGTGGTACGAACAGAAGGCGGTTTGCATTCTGCTGACCCTGCTGCACCTCGGCATCCGCAATATCAGGCTGGGCCCGACGCTGCCGGCCTTTGTCACGCCCGCCATGCTCAAGATCCTGGTGGACAAATTCGCCATCAAACCCATCACGACCGTCGAGGAGGATATGAAAGCCGCCATGGCAGGGAAATAACCCGCGCCGCACCATCGTAATCTTAATCCGTTTTACCCGGATTAAGATTACGATCGTTGCCTACCACCTACCACCTAACACCAAGAACCTACCCATGCCCCTCTTGCGTAAAATCATCCGTATCGACGATGCCAAATGCAATGGCTGCGGACACTGTGTCACGGCCTGCTCAGAGGGCACGTTGAAACTGGTAAACGGCAAGGCCAGACTCGTGAAGGAGGATTTCTGCGACGGATTTGGAGCCTGCCTGGGAGAATGTCCCAGCGGCGCGCTGGCGATCGAAACGCGAGCGGCGCCGGCTTACGATCCTGAAGCGGCCAGACAGTATGTGCTTGAATCCGGCGACGACGCGGCCCTTCAGCGCTTCGACGCGGCCGCGCACCAATAGAGCCGTTTGTATGGAATTGCGCCGCATCTTCCCGTAAGATGCCGGCCATGAGCGGAGCGAACCAGCAGGGGTGGAAGAAGCGGGTAATCGGGAACTTTACGCTCCGCCGGCTGTTTCGCTCGCTGCTGGAAGTCTACATTTGTGTTGTAGCCGGAGGTTGGTTGCTGTCGGATCGCCTGGCCTTTCAACCTCCATCGCCGACTTACTCGGAGGGCAAGGGCGTTTTTCGTATTGTCACGCCAAACGGACAAAAAATCGCGGTGCTGGCCCTGACCAATGCGACGCCATCGCCGGTGGTGCTGTTCGCGCATGGCAACGCCGAAGACCTTGGCGGCGTGCGCGAGTTCATGGAGCAATATCGCTCCCTGGGGTTCGATGTCTACGCTTTCGATTATCGGGGCTATGGCATCAGCGACGGGAAACCCGGCACAGGCAATGCATACGAGGATATCGCCGCGCTTTATGCTTATTTGGTGGAACAAAAAGGCATACCGCCAAAGAGCATAATTCTGCACGGACGTTCGCTCGGAGCGGCGGTCGCGCTGCATCTGGCGACCCGCCGTCCCGTCGGCGGCGTGATTGTGGAAAGCGCCTTTCTGACGGCCTTTCGCGTCATGACGCGGATACCCATAGCGCCGGTAGACAAGATGCGGAACATACGGGAGGTCCGTAAACTCCAGGCGCCGGCCCTTTTTATCCATGGGGAAGCTGACCGGACGATACCGATCTGGCATGGCAAAAAGCTGTACGCACTGGCGCCTGAACCCAAGTTCGCCTACTGGGTCAAGGGGGCCGGGCACAACGATGTCTTGTACGTGAACGAAGCGGAATACTGGCGGCAAATTCTGGCGTTCGCCGGGTTTGTCGGCAAAAAGAATTGAATCGCGAACGGGTTGCTTCTCTTGGGTTGTGGATTGCGGCCCCGTTTGTGTATCTTACGCGGCAGCGGGTTTGAAGCCCGGGGAGATCTCCGCATGCTGGATATCAAGACGATTCGCGAAAATCCGGAGCAGGTCCGCGCCGCGTTGATCAAGCGAGGCGCCGATCTGGAGTTGTTCGATCAACTGCTGGCAGCCGATCTGGAGCGCCGCCAGGCGTTAACCGACGTTGACCGCATGAAGGGCGAACGCAACCGATCGTCCAAGGCCATCGGCGCCGCCCGCGCCAAGGGCGAGGAGACGGCTGGGCGCGAGTTTGAGGTGCGCACGCTGGGCGATCGCATCCGCGATACCGACGCCAGGGTGCGCGAGCTTGACCAGCGCTTTCGCGATCTGCTGCTGCGCATTCCCAATACCCCGCATGCCGGCCTGCCGGTGGGACCCGACGCCAGCGGCAATCGCGTGGCGCGCGTTGTCGGCGCGCCACGAGTTTTCGATTTCGTCGCGAAGACGCATGTCGAACTGGGCGAGACGCTGGGGATGTTCGATTTTCCGCGCGCCGCGCGTATGACGGGCGCGGGCTTTCCGCTCTATCTCGGACAGGGCGCGCGCCTGGAACGGGCGCTCGTCCAGTTCATGCTCGATTTCCACGTTCGCGAACACGGTTACGTGGAAATGTCGCCGCCCTTCGTGGTCAATTCGGCCTCGATGTACGGCACCGGCCAACTGCCAAAGATGGCCGAGGATATGTATGCCGTGCCGGGGGACGATCTCTGGCTGATTCCCACGGCGGAAGTGCCGGTGACCAATTATTTGCGGGACGAAATCATCGAGCGTCCGCTGCCGATCGCCTACACGGCCTATACGCCCTGCTTCCGGCGCGAGGCCGGTTCCGCCGGCAAGGAGACGCGCGGACTGATCCGCGTCCACCAGTTCGACAAGGTGGAAATGGTGCGTTTCGTGGAGCCCGCGACATCCTACGAAGAGCTGGAAAAACTGGTCGGACATGCCGAGGATATTCTCAAGGCGCTCGGGCTGCATTACCGCGTGCTGGAACTCTGCACCGGCGACATCAGTTTCGCCGCCGCCAAGTGCTACGACCTCGAACTATGGGCGCCAGGGCAGAACGGCTGGCTGGAGGTTTCGTCGTGCAGCAATTTTGAGGGCTTCCAGGCGCGCCGCGCCAATATCCGCTATCGCCGCCCCGACGGCAAACTTGATTTTGTCCACACCCTCAACGGCTCAGGTGTCGCGCTGGCGCGCCTGGTGGTGGCGCTGATGGAAAACGGACAGCAGGCCGACGGCACGATTGTGCTGCCGGCGGCCCTTGTGCCGTATATGGGTGGCGTCAGCCGGCTTACGCCGGGCGCGTGAGGCGACAGTGAACGCGCCGCGCGGTTCCGTGGGACGGCCGGTCCGGTTTGCCGGTTTGCCTTTAGACCGGCGTTTGCTGCCGCGCGGCGGGCGGCTGCTGGTCGCGGTTTCCGGCGGCGCCGACTCCACGGCGCTTCTGCTGGCGCTGCATGACCTGGCCCCGGCGCTCAAGTTACGCCTCAGCGTGGCGCATCTCAATCACGGCCTGCGCGGCGCCGCGGCCGCCGCGGATGCCAATTTTGTAAAAAGGCTGGCGCAATCTCTGTCGCTACCGCTGATCTCCGGCCGCGCGCGCGTGGCCGAACGCGCTCGGCGGCGGCAGTTGTCGCTGGAGATGGCCGCGCGCGAGGCGCGTTACGATTTTCTCGTGCGCGCGGCGCGGAGGGTGGGGGCGGATGCGATTGCCACGGCGCATACCCTCGACGATCAGGCCGAGACGGTGCTGCTGCGTCTGCTGCGCGGCGCCGGTACGACCGGGCTGGGCGGCATTGCGCCGGCTGTCAAACTTCAAGGGGTGCGGGTGCTTCGTCCGCTGCTGGGCGTGTCGCGCGCGCAGATCGAACGTTTTCTACGGGCGCGTGGTCAGGCCTGGCGCGAGGATGCTTCCAATCACGACACGGCGATGCTGCGCAACCGTGTGCGCCACGAACTGCTGCCCTTGCTGGAGAGCCGTTTCAATCCGCGCATTCGCGAGACGCTGGCGCGGACGGCCGCGATCGCTCGCGACGAGGACGCCTTGCTCGACGGCGCGGTCGCGGCGGACGATCCGGGCGATCTGGCGAATCTGACCCGCCTGCCGGTTGCGTTGCGGAGGCGCGCCTTGCGGCGCTGGTTGATCGAGACCGGCGCGCCGCCGGAGACCGTGGCCTTCGATTGTCTGGCCGGCATCGAACGCTTGACGGCCACCAGCCGCGGCACGCGCCGGCTGGCGCTGGCCGCGGGCTGGAGCGTGGAGCGCCGTTATGACCGGCTGATATTGCACCGTCCAACCCTGACGCCTGCCCGGTCAAGCATACCGCGCAATCTGGAAGCGATCCGCGGCCTTTGGGCCCTGCGCGTGCCGGGCCTTACGCGGCTGGATGGGCTGGGGCTGATTGTGACGATGCGCCTCGCCGCGGGTGTGGCGCGCGAGCGTCCCGTGCGACCGGGTGTATGGCCCGTACGCGCGACCTTGAGCGAGCGTGTCAGGGCGGGGCGAGCCCTGGCGCTGCGCGCCTGGCGGCCTGGCGACCGCATGCGCCCCTTCGGTTTGCGCGGAACGCGCAAGTTACAGGACATATTTACCGACGCCAAGACGCCGCGGATTGAGCGGGCGGGATTTCCCGTGATGGTATGCGGTGACGAGATTGTCTGGGCGCCCGGCTACCGCATCGCCGCCGCCTGGGCGGCGGACGAGCATGAACGGAATTTACAGGTCGTTATTCGAAAACACGCGCCTTGCTCCGGCGTCATAGATGCGTAGAATAGCCTGCGGTTGTTTGTGCGGCGCGCGGGAGGCGGGAATTTATGGCGGAAAGCATGTTTATGATGCGGAAGGGCGGACGGTGAAAACTCCTGGTGACCTGGCCCGCGCCGGACTGCGGTTGCAGTCGAACGAAACGGCGCTCGACACCTCGCACGAGCAGGCCGCGCCCAGTCTGCCGCCGGTTGAAACCGGCATGACCCGTGCGAGTTTGATCGATAATTACCATGCGATCATCCGCCAGGCCGCGATATATTATCCCGTGGCCTACCAGTTTGTGCGCCCGCTGGGCCATGGCAGGCAGGGTGTCGTCTTCCTGGGCATCCGCCAGGGCGCGCGCGGTTGCCTGACGCGCCATGCCATCAAACTTTTCGACCCCACGATCTATCCGACGAGCGAAAAGTATTGGACCGATATGGGCCGCATCGCCATGCAAACTTCGCGGCTGCAGGTTGTGCGCAGTCCGAACCTGGTGGCGCGCGATGTCTACGAGGAAACCAACGGGATCGGTTATCTGCAGATGGAACCGGTTGACGGGGTGGATCTGCGCCTCCTGCTAGACGGCAGCCATCTGGCGACCGTGCGCGCCCGCTGCACGGCGGCCGAATGGGCGCGCTTCACGGATGTGATCTTCCGTGAGGAGAACGGACGGGTCTGTGTGCAACCCGGGGTCGCGGTCTATATTCTGCGAATGATCCTGCGCGGACTGGAAGCTTTGCACGATACCCGCTTTGTGCATGGCGACGTCAAGCCCGGCAATCTCATGGTGGACCGCCTTGGTTACGTCAAGCTGGTGGACTTCGGGCGGGCCGTGATGGCGCAGGAGCGCTACGGCTTTCTGCTCGGAACCCCGCTTTACATGGCCCCCGAGGTGCACCGCCGGGAACCCGCCGATATCCGTTCGGACCTTTACAGCGCGGGCCTGGTGGGCATCGAGATGCTGCGCGGCGTGCCGCTGGCCGATCCCACCCGGACCACGGACGAGGAATTGCTGCGCCTGAAACTGGACCTGGCCCACCGCCTGCCGGAACTGCTCCCGCCCTACGTCCGGCGCAATACAACCTTCGTTCGCGCGCTGCGCCGCCTGATCGAACCAAATCCCGCCGCGCGCTTCGTCAGCGCAGGCGACGCGGAGTCCGGCCCCGAGGGCCTGCTGCTGGTGCATAAACAACTGGCCATCACCGGCCAGGACACCGAGTACGGGCGCGAATTGGAAAACTACCTCGCCAAGCTGATCCCGGATGAAAATGGCGCGCTCTGGTGACGGTAGGCGATCTATCCTGGGCGATCTGTTCGCGGATGAAACGCCGGAACGACGTCGGACGATGTTTTGGGTGTACGCAAACGGCTGGACATTCATCTGCTTGAAGCTATGATGCCTTCGTATCGAGTTTCGCGTTGCCTGAATGCGCGATATAAGGAGATTACTCATGGCCGAAATCGATCCGTCTTTGCAAACCGGCGCCGCTTCCAGCGAATCGGACGCAATCCCGGTTGACACTGACGAAGTCGTCTATTTTGAAGGCAGTCCAACTCTGCGCGGATCGCTGTGGCCGTTGCTGGCCGGCTTGCTTCTAAGCGTTGGCATTATCGCGGGCGCCGTGGCGTTGCGGGCGCATGGCTGGTGGGCGCCGCTGCTCGGCTTGATAATCGCGGCGGTCCTGATGACCGTGCTGGTGGTGCGGATTCGCAGCGTGCGCTACCGCGTCAGCAATTACCGCATCGATTACGAGCGTGGCTTGTTGTCCAAGGATATCGACACGCTCGAACTCTGGCATGTGGAGGACATTAAATTCCACCAGTCTTTGCTGGACCGCATCCTGGGCATCGGCAGCATCACCGTTGTCTCCCACGACGAAACCACGCCTCAGTTGCACCTCCTGTCGCTGCCCAATCCACGCCCCGTCTTCGAGACCCTGAAACAACGGATCATCACCGTCAAGAGACAGCGCGGGGTCATCAAACTTGATCCAGGCTGAGTGGTGTCCTGGGAAATATTATGAAACTCGGCAAAATGCCGATCAACCTGCAACTGCAGGCTTTCTACAACGTGGAGCGTCCGGACGATGCCGCCGATTGGCAACTGCGCTTCCAGATCCTATGCCTGTTCCCATGATTCGCTGCCAGTATCTCACTACGTCAGATTCTTTTTGGCCGATTGCTTGAATCTTCCGAAGATTCTGTTCTTTTCGCGTTTTTCGGCATAGGTCAGATCGTGGAACTTGTTTTCCTGCTTGAGCTTGAGGTAACTCCGGTAGCGTTCTTCGTTCAACTCCCCGTTTTCGATCGCGCCCAGGAGTGCGCAACCGGGTTCCTGGATATGGCTGCAGTTGGAAAAGCGGCAGTTTTGTGAAAGATCGTGCAGGTCCGCGAAAGTTTCTTTCACAGCGTCAGTTGTTCCAAGCAGCCCCAGTTCTCGCATGCCGGGCGTATCGATCAGCATGGCGCCGCAGCCGAGCAGGATCAAATGGCGGCGGGAGGTGGTATGGACTCCTTCTCCGGTTCCGCTGACGGCCTTGGTGTCGAAGGCATCGTTTCCGATCAGCCGGTTTATGAGGGTGGTCTTGCCGACTCCCGAGGAACCCAGCAAACAATAGGTCCTGCCGGGAGCAAGCAAAGCCTGGAACTGATCCAGACCGCAATTCGTCCTATTGCTGAGCGCGTGGATTTGCGCGGTAATGCCAGCGTCCTTGATCTGCGCGATCGTCCGCTCCAGTTGTTCCGGCGCGATCAGGTCCGTTTTGCTCAGGACGATCCGGGGTTCGATCTTGCCCTCGTCGGCCATCGCCAGGTAACGATCGAGTCTTTGCAGGTTGAAATCGAAATGACAGGATTGGACGATGAAGGCGACATCGATGTTGGCGGCGATCAGTTGGTAATCCACCGTCTTGCCGGGGCGCTTGCGGCGCAGGAGCGTCTTCCTGGGAAAAACGTTCTGAATCACGGCTGGTCCGCCCGCGGTCTGGCCCTGAATACAGACCCAGTCGCCCACGCAAGGGAGATCGCCGGCGTTCTCAACCTGGAAACGAAACCTGCCCGCGAGCTCCGCATGGCGCTCCGCCTCCCGATTTCGGATCAGGAAGGCGCCACGATCGACCGCCGTGACGCGCGCACGGCTCTGTCCCGGTTGCAAAAGGGCGGCGGAATGCTGTTCGAACCAGCCATCGAATCCTAAAGCGGTCAATTCCATGCGCTTCTTTCCTGCCCGGACCGCGGCGGTGCGCCGCGGTGGACGGTCAGTATTTCCCGTATAGGCGCGCCGTATCGTACATGGCGAGCACATTCTCCGTTGGCGAGTTGTCCTGAAGCTGATGCGTCGGCGCGAAGCAATAGCCTCCGCCGGGCATCATGATCTCCAGCGTTTTCCGGCAGTAGGCGATGGTCTGCTGGACGGTTCCGGTAGCCACCGGGCCAGCCGTGCTGATGCAACCGTGGAAGGCCAGCCGCCCGCCGAAGCGTCGCTTGAGATATTCCGGCGCCATTTCTTTCGCTTCGGGCTGAAGCGTATCGACAACCGCGATGCCCATCTCCACAAAGTCTTCGTAGGCCCAACTGCTCGAACCGCATGAATGGATCATGACGGGGATGTCGAAACTCTTCGCCAGGTCCACAAATCGCTGGTGAATTGGACGTATGGTCTTCCTGTAAAGTTCCAAACTGATGAGCGGCGCAATCTGTGTGCCCAGGTCTTCACCCATCCAGAGGAAATCGATGGCGCCGACGGCGGCTTCCAGGGTGCGGCGCAGGATATCGAGCTGGACGTTTGTGCGGCGGTGGGTCAGGAGCATGCCGGCCTTGTCCTCGGTGATCAGATCGATCAGCGATTGCTCCGTCCCGCGGAGCATCCCTCCCTTGTTGATCACGTCGGCCTGGCCGGTACTCCCGGCGTAGATGGCATATTTCCGGTCGCGCTCGCAGTCGTTTGCCGCCTGGCTGTAATCGAAATCGTCCGGCGAGGGCAGGGGCCAGGCCGCGATCTGCTCCTCGCCGGCATCCCGCAGCGAAAAATCGCAGTAATCCCAGTAGCCGCCGGTTTCGTGTTCGACCCAGCGCCGGTGAATGCCCCAGTCGTCCACCTTGACCCCGCGTTCAGGAATGTCGGCGTGCAGTTTTTGGCCACGGTAGGGCACAAGCACACCCCGGAAATCCACGCCCAGCGCTTGCCGCAGTCCTTCCGCGTCATCCAACCGCAGGCCGAAGTGCTCTTTGAGCCGCCGGTCGATTTCGGAATTAGCCATGTAGTTCACCGGAACTCGATCCGGTTTGTTCCTGACGAAAGCTGTCAGAACGCGTTCTTTCGATGTCATTTTTCCACGCTCTTATTGTGTGCCTGTTTTCTGAATGGGGTTAAGCCTAACGGAAAGTTGGACGAAATCAAGCGTGCGCGTCCCCGCCCCGCCATTATCGAATGTCGAATGTCGGGACGTGATTCCGCTAGCATAACCAGCGTGTGGCGCATTTTTGCTTGCAACCCCGCCATGTGCCCCCCAAAATCCAACAGCATGGATGGAATGCAGCCACGTTTTTACCCTGAGGAGTCGAAAACCGCATCCATGACCGCTTGGCGTCCGTTGGTCCCGTGAGGCGCTGAAGCGATGAGCGTCGAACCCCTTATTCCCGCGCATGGCGGTTACGAATGATTATGCCGTCCATCGATATTCAACGTCTGGATGCCTTATACGCCGGGCTGTCGGGCAGACTGCTGGCGGCGCGTGGGGCGGCGGGCGGGTGGCGCGGGCGGCTGTCGGATAGCGCGCTGGCGACCGCGACGGCGGTGGCGGCTTTGGCGGCGCTGGATCGAACGCGTTACGAGCCGGTTATTGCCGAAGGTCGCGCCTGGCTTGTGGCGCATGTCAACGCGGACGGCGGGTGGGGCGACACGCCGCGCGCGCGCAGCAATCTCAGCACGACGTTGATTGTGGTGTCGGCTCTGCGCGCCACCGGCGAGCAGGCCATCCACGACAGTCAGGCGGTGCGCATGGCGGGCGAGGCCTGGCTGGCGCGCGCGGCGGGTGGGGCGGACGCGGCGGCGCTCAGCGCCGCCGTGACAAAGCGTTACGGCGGCGACCGGACGTTTGCGGCGCCGATCATGGCGCTGGCGGACTGGTGCGGTTCGCTCGATGGCGATGTTCGCCGGCTGGGTCCGCAACTGCCCTTCGCGCTGGCGGCTTTGCCGCAGCGGCTGTTCCGCTGGCTGCGCCTGCCGGTGGTCAGTTATGCCCTGCCCGCCTTGATTGCGGTTGGATTGTATCAGTGGCGACGCCGCGGCGGAGGCGGCCTGCAGGCCGCGGCCGTGTCGGCGGTCTTGCGGCGTCTGGAAACTATTCAGCCCGCCAGTGGCGGCTATCTTGAGGCGGTTCCGTTGACGGCCTTTGTCGTGCTCTGCCTCGCGGCTTCGGGCTTTGCCGGAGAAGCGGCGGCGCGGCGCGGCGCGGAATTTCTAATCGGGATCCGGCGCGCTAACGGCGCCTGGCCGATCGATGTCGATTTGTCGAGTTGGGTGACTACGCTGGCGGTGCGGGGTTTGTGGGGCGCGGGCGGTGTCGCATCGAATCTGGAAACGGATCGCGCCCGCGCGGAAGTTTGCGAGGCCTTGCTGGCGCGCCAGTGGCGGGTCCGTCATCCCTTTACCGGGGCCGCGGCGGGCGGGTGGGGCTGGACCGACCGCGACGGGGCCGTGCCGGACGCGGACGATACCGCGGGCGCATTGCTGGCATTGCATGCGCTGGACCCTGAAAATGTGCGCAGTCAGGCGGCGGCTGGGCGCGGCGTGAAGTGGCTGCTCGATCTGCAAAATTGCGACGGCGGTTGGCCGACATTTTGCCGGGGCTGGGGGCGCTGGCCTTTTGACCGGAGTTGTCCCGATCTGACGGCGCATGCGCTGCGCGCACTGCGGGTGTGGCGGCCGGTCTTGCCGGCGGCGTTCGCGGGCCGTCTGGCGCGGGCGCAGCGGCGCGGCTTGAATTATCTAAAACAATCTCAAGGCGCCGATGGCGCCTGGATACCGTTGTGGTTTGGCTGCGAAACGGCGCCGGAGGCCGGGAATCCAACCTACGGCACTTCCCGTGTGCTGCTGGGTTTGCGGGCGCTGGCGGACGAGGCGGTGGAGGCGGTCGCGATGCTGGAAGCGGGCGAAGGCTGGCTTTGCGCCGCGCAGAATGCGGACGGCGGTTGGGGTGGGGCGGCGGGCTGTGCGCCAACGCTGGAAGAGAGCGCCTGGGCCGTCGAGGCGTTGGCGGAATCGTCCGCCGCCGCCGCGCTCGATGCTGTGTGGCGCGGCATTGCCTGGATCGACAATGCCACTGCCGCTGGAACGCGGCTTCCCTTGCCGGCCACGATTGGATACTATTTTTCAAGTTTGTGGTACGAAGAAGAGGCCTACCCCCTGGTTTTCGCGGCGGCGGCGGTGCGGCGGGCGCGGCGGGCCGCGGCCAAGGCGGCGGGGATGGCATAAAAGGAGACCGGCATGAGTGGACTGAAAAGCTCTTTCGATCTGGCGATGGACAGGATGGCGAAACGCGGCGAGGGTATGTCGTCGCTGACCGCCGAACAGAAGGAGGCCATGGCGGAGATCGCCCGCCGGGCCAAGGCCAAGGTGGCCGAGATCGAGATCATGTTCCGCCCCAAACTGGAGGCCGCGCGGGCGGCGGATGACCCCGAGAAACTGGCCACGCTCGAAGGACAACTGCGTTTCGAAATCGCAAAAATCCGCGAACGCGAGACGCTTGACCGCGAAGCCATACGCGGCAAGTGAAGCGATGCGGATGAAGGCCGGGCGCATACTGATCGTCAAACTGAGTTCGCTGGGCGACCTTTTTCACGCCCTGCCGGCGGTGCATTGTCTGCGCGAACAGTTGGGCGCCGAGATCCACTGGGTGACGCAGAGCGAGTACGCCGGACTGGTCGGATGCTTCACGGATGTGAGCCGGACGATCGTTTACAACCGCCGCGCGCCCGTCCGCGAGTTTGGCGCATTGTGGCGGGAGTTGCGGGCGGAGAAGTACGATCTGGTGGTGGATCTACAGGGCTTGCTCAAGAGCGCGCTGATCGCGCGTCTGGCGCGGGCGGGGCGGCGTATCGGTCCCTCCTTCGCGCGCGAGGGCTCCCGATTGTTCTACACGCATCTGGCCGGCCCGCGGCGGCGTAACCGCCATGCGGTCGAAGAGAATCTGGACATTGTGCGCTATCTCGGTTTAGAGCCGACGACGCCGCTTTTTCCGGTCAAATTTCCCGAGCACAAGTTGGATACGCCGGGACCGCGCATCGGTCTGATCCCATTTTCGCGCTGGCCTTCCAAAAACTGGCCGGCGGCAAATTTTGCCGAAGCCGGCCGCCGGCTGCGGCCCCTGACGGGCGGCACGTTTTATCTCTTTGGCGGCGGAGACGATGCGGCCGGTTGCGTGGCGATTGCCGGGCAGTTGCCGGGCGCGGCGGTGAACCTGGCGGGGACAACCTCATTGATCGAAACCGGCGCGATTTTGAAGCAAATGGATCTTGTGATCGCCAATGACACGGGCCCCATGCACATGGCGGCGGCTTGCGGCGTGCCGGTGCTGGCGCTCTTCGGTCCGACCGATCCCAAACGCACCGGTCCCTACGGCGCGCGGCGCCGCGTGCTGCAACGCCCGCTGCCGTGTCAGCCCTGCCGCCTGCGCGTGTGCGGGCGCAGTGAGGGAGATTGTTTGTCCGCGCTGCCCGTTTCGGAGGTGGTCGAAACGGCGCTCGACATGTTACGCTCACGATCATGATGCGCGGGAACTTCAAGGCGATGCGTGGCTGTGTGGCGCCGGCGTTCGTGCTGGCGCTGCTGCTGATGTCCGGTTGCGGTCGTGCCGCGCGGCAGGCCGATAGCAGCGAATTGAACGACGCCAGACTGCGTGAGGCGCAGGCGCTGGAGGAGCGCGGGGACGAAGAGGGCGCCAAGGCGGCCTACCGCAACGTTTTGCGGCGCGATCCGGGACTGGCGCGGGCGCATCTGGCGCTGGCTTTTCTGCTCGACCGTCCGCATGGCGATTATGTGGAGGCGGTTTATCACTACGACCGTTATCTGGAACTGCGCCCCGATACCGAAAAGGTCGCGATGATCCGTCAGCGCGCCCTGGCGGCGCGCTTGATATTCGCCGGTTTGACCGGGCGCGATGCCAGCAATATGGTCTGGCGGGCCGCCGCGCTGGATGCGCAGGTGAAGCGGATCGAGGCCGAGAACGCCGCCTTGCGCGCGCGGGTGGCGGAACTCGAACGCCTCAGCGCGACAACCGGGACGGTGGTCCGCACAACGGCGGCGTCGGTGAGTACGCCGGCTGTGTCTTCCAGGCCGCCGGCGGGGCGCACCGTCACAGTGCGCTCGGGCGACACTTTGCGCAAGATCGCGGACCGCAGTTATGGCGATCCCAATCTCTGGAGCGTGATCTATGAAGCCAATCGCGCCACGATGAAAAACTCCGGCGACTTGGAAGTGGGCCGGACGCTGATCGTTCCACGCAGGCGGTGAACATTCCATATGACTACAAGCATGATAGTGCGGCCGTGCGCGCCCGTGAACGGGACGATTCTGACGCCGGGGGACAAGAGCCTTTCGCATCGTATCGCTTTGCTGGCATCGCTCTGCGAAGGCGTCTCGCATGTGCGGGGCTTTCTGCGCAGCGAGGATACGGGGATTATCCTTGAGGCCCTGAGCGCGCTGGGCGCGAGCCACGCATGGGCTGAAGATCTACTGACGATCCGTGGCGCCAGGTGGCGGAGGCCGCAGCAGGCATTGGACCTTGGCAACTCCGGCACAGGCATGCGCCTGCTGGCGGGATTGCTGGCGGGACAACCTTTTGCGACGCGGCTGACCGGCGACCGTTCGCTTTCTTCGCGGCCGATGCGGCGCATCGCCGAACCCCTGCGCCTGATGGGCGCCACGGTGGAATTGACCGAACCCGGCGGCACGGCGCCGTTGCGTATTATCGGCGGCGAACTGCGCGGCATCGAATACCATACGCCCGTGGCCTCGGCCCAGGTCAAATCCTGCGTGCTGCTGGCGGGGCTTTTTGCCGAGGGCCGCACGCGGCTGAGCGAACCGGCGGCGACGCGCGATCATACCGAACGCGTGCTGCGGGCGCTGGGCGTGGCGGTGCGCAACGAGGGGACGCGGATCGAACTGGACGGCTATGGATCGGCCGGACCGCGGCTGAAGGCGCGGGATTGGACCGTGCCGCGGGACTTTTCCAGCGCGGCCTTCTGGATCGCCATGGCCGCGGCCTGGCCGGGCGCGCGCCTGACGCTGCCGGGCGTCGGGATTAATCCGCGGCGCGCGGCGCTGCTGGGTGTCTTGAACCGCATGGGGGCGTGCTTGCTAGTGACGCCGGAGCCGGACGATGGCAGCGGCGAGCCGGTGGCGACGATCCAGGTGGAGGGCGCCGAGTTGCATGGCACGGAAGTGGGCGGTGCGGAGATTCCCGACTTGATCGACGAATTGCCGTTGGTGGCCGTGCTGGGCGCGCTGGCGAAGGGACGCACCACGATCCGCGATGCCGCGGAGTTGCGCGTGAAGGAGTCCGACCGCATCGCCTCGGTGGTGGACAACCTGCGGCGTTTCGGCGCCGATGCGGAAGCGCGCGATGACGGGTTGAGCGTGCAGGGGCCGGTGACGCCGCGCGGCGGGGTGGGGATCGATAGTTACGGCGATCACCGCCTGCCGATGGCCATGTCGCTGCTGGCCTTGCGCGCCACGGGACCGGTTCAGTTCGACGATGTGGGCTGCATGGCCAAGTCCTATCCGGATTTCTGGCGCGATCTCAGGAAGGTGGGCGGCGATGCCGGCTGATGCGATTGCGATCGATGGGCCGTCGGCCTCCGGCAAGTCCACTGTGGCGCGCCGCGTGGCCGAGGCTTTGGGGCGGGTCTATGTGGATTCCGGCGCGGTCTATCGCGGAATCACCTGGCGCGTGATGGCGCTGGGCGTGGCGTCGGGGGATGTGGCGGGCGTGGTGGCGGCGGTGGGGCGCATGCGGGTGGCCGCCAGCGTGCTGGAGCGGGCCGTAAAATTCACCTACGACGGTTTCGATCCGGGCGGCGCGATTCGCACCGCGCCGGTGGCCGAACGTGTCAGCGAGATCGCCGCCGTGCCGGAAATCCGCGCCAAAGTGACCGGACTGCTGCGCGAAGCGGCCGGCTTCGGTCCGCTGGTGATGGAAGGGCGCGACATCGGCTCGATCGTTTTCCCGGGCGCTCGGCACAAGTTCTACCTCGATGCCGACCCGCAGGAGCGCGCCCGCCGCCGGGCGGCGGAAGGGCAGGGAGAGGATGGCGAAGTGAAGCGCGTGCTGGGCGCGATTTCCCGCCGCGACGCCCGCGACAGCGGCCGCGTGACCGCGCCGCTGCGTGTGGCGCCGGGCGCCATCGTCATAGACACCACCGGCCTCAGCCTCGATCAGGTGGTGGCGCGTGTCATAGCCGCCCTCCGGGAAGCGTGAACGTGGTAACAACCGGCGCGCTGACTACGGCAATTCTTCCCCGCCTTTTTCGATATTCTCCGGCGTGAAGGCTTTGGATTTCAACGTGATCTCCTTGGCCGGCGGCTTCCCGTTCAGAATACTCAATGCGGCGTCGATCGCTTCCCGTCCGCCGGTGGGATATTCGAAACTTGCCGCCAGGATGCCCTGCTTCACATAAGTCCGGCCCTCCTGGGGCAAACCGTCGATGCCCACGAAAAGAATATCCTTTTCGCGCCCCGCGGCCTTGGCGGCCAGCCAGGCCCCGTGGGCGCCCGGATCGTTATGGGCATAAACCAGCTTTATGTCCGGAAAGCGCGCCAAGGCGGATTCCATTTCCTTGCGCGCATCGGGCTCCAGCCATTTCATGTCGGCCTCGAAGACGACCTTGATGCCGGTCTCTTTGATGCTTTCGCGAAACCCGGCGTTGCGATCCTGACCGGGCGTGGAGGTCATCAGTCCTTTCAACTCCACCACCTGACCTGTGCCGTGGAGCTTTTCGACGATCCAGCGGCCCGCGGCGCGGCCGATGCGGCGATTGTCGGCGCCGATAAAACAGGTGAACTGGTCGCCCACCAGGCGGCGGTCGAGAACGATCACCGGTATGCCTTTCTTAAAGGCCGCGGCCACCGGCGGCGTGAGCGGCACGGCCTCCTTTGGAGAAACGATCAGCAAATCGACCCCGGCGGCGACGAATTCCTCGATTTGCGCGCGCTGCTTGAGCGTATCGTTCTGGGCATCTTTGTAGATCAGCTTCAACTCCGGATGCGCCGCGGCGCTCTTCTTGATATCGGCGTTCATCTGCACACGCCAGGGCTCGCCCAGATTGCACTGGCTCATGCCGATGGTGAAACTCTTTTGCGCGAGCGCTCCGGTGGTCAGGAAAGCGCTCATCAAGACGACAAGGATCATTTTCATCGGATTTCCTTTCGGTTCGGTCATTTCAAGATAACAGTTCCAGAAGCCAGAATCCAGAAGCCAGAATCCAGAAGGCAGAATCCAGAAGGCAGAATTCAGGAGTCAGAAGGCTCGTGCTACGCAGCGAAGCGCTGCTTCGCAGAGTTGCAAGCCCGACCCTCCAGAAAACAGGGAATTCATTCTGAATTCTGAATTCTGGCTTCTGCCTCTCATCTTTTCGCGCCCTTTTGGAAAATGACGGCCACCACGATGATTGTACCCGTGAGCATCAGGCGCGCGGCTTCGCCGACCGCGTTGATGCTGAGTATCTTTTCGAGATAACCGATGGTCAAGGCGCCGAGCAGCGTCAGTCCCACGCCGCCGCGTCCGCCGGCCAGACTTGTGCCGCCCATCACGACGATCGCGATCGCCGTCAATTCGTAGGAGACGCCGGCCTCGGGATCGCCCTGCAATTCCTGGGCGGCCTGGCACAAGCCCGCCACCGCGCTGAACAATCCGCACAGTCCATACGCCAGCAACTGGGTGGCCTTGACCGGCACGCCCGAGAGTCGCGCCGCCTCCTCGTTACCGCCGATGGCGTAAACATAACGGCCCCAGCGCAGGCGCGCAAGAATCAGCGCCGTCACGGCCAGGCAGACCAGAAAGACCACCGAAACCACGGCCACATTGTCGTGCCAGATTCTGGCATTCAAGGCGTTAAAAATAGCCGGTGTTTCCACATAACTATATGCGCCGTCGGCCTGCTGAACCGCCGATGATACCTTTTGTCCGCCGGATATCCATTTGGCCAGGCCGCGCGCGAAGACCATCATGGCCAGGGTGGCGATGAAGGGCTGCAGGCGGAACTTCGCCACCAGTCCGCCTGACGACACTCCCGCCGCCGTTCCGGCCAGCAGACAGGCCGCGATCGCCGCGGCGGCCGGCCAGCCGCAATGGATCGTCAGCATCGAGAAGAGCACGGCGTTCAGGCCGACCAGACTGCCCACCGACAAATCGATGCCGCCCGCGATGATGACCACAGTCAGTCCGCAGGCCAGGATACCGAAGACGGATATCTGCCGGAACATATCGCGATGGGTGGACCATTTGTAAAAGGCGCCGTCGGCGTTAAAGATTACGCCGAGGATCGCGATGCAAATCAGCGCCAGCAAGGCCCGCGCAAATGGCGAACGAATCCATTGTCGGCCTTGTTGCATCAGCTCCGATCGTTTCATGCCGCCGCTTCCTCTCCCATGGCCGCCCGCATGATGCCTTCGGGCGTGGCTGTCCGGCGCGAAAGTTCCGCCGTGACGCGACCGCCATGCATTACCAGAATCCGGTCCGACAGCGCCAGCAATTCGGGCATTTCCGAGGTGATCAGCAAAATGCCCAGTCCCTGCGCGGTCCATTGGTTCATCAATTCGTAAATTTCATGCTTGGCGCCGATGTCGACTCCGCGTGTCGGTTCATCCAACAACAGCACGCGCGGCTGTGTCGCGAGCCACTTGCTTAGCACGACCTTTTGCTGATTGCCGCCCGATAGTGTCGCCACTGGTTGATCGGACGATGCCGCGCGAATCGCCAGTCGTTCGAGATAATCCGCAGCGCAGGCCCTTTCGCGCCGCGGCCGCAGCCAGCCGGCGGGCGATAAGCGCCGCAAGGCCGCCAGGGTGAGATTCCAGCGGATGCTGTGATCGGCGATCAGTCCGGTCTGCTTGCGGTCGTTGGTGACCAGCGCCAGTCCGGCGGCGATGGCCATGGCGGGCGAGCCCGGCGTCAGACGCTTTCCTTCCACCTCCATCAGGCCGCGCACGCCGCCCGGGTAAGCGCCAAAAAGACCAAGCAACAGCTCCGAGTTGCCCGCGCCCTGAAGTCCGGCCAAGCCCACGATCTCCCCGCGCCGGACTTCGAGCGATAGATCCCTGACGGCAAAATCGCGTTTGCCGGCCGGATCGGCCACGCTGAAGCCGGTTACTCGCAAAAGCGCCGGCGCGCCGGGCACAAGGGCGGGACGCGCCGGGAAATGCCCTGTCAACTCGCGTCCCACCATCCAGCGGATCATCTCCGCACGCGGCAAAGCGTCAGCCCGTTCGCTGCCGATCCAACGTCCGTCGCGCAGCACGGTGATCCGGTCGGCCAGCCGGTAGATTTCCTCCATCTTGTGCGAGATATAGATCAGCGCGCAACCGCGCTCTTTGAGCGCCGCCATGAAGGCAAACAACTTCTCCGCCTCGATTCCGGTCAGGGCGCTGGTGGGTTCGTCAAGAATCAGCACGACGGCATCGCCCAGCAGGGCCTTGGCGATTTCGATCATCTGCTGCAGACCCAGGGGGTAGGAACCGGCGGTACGCTGAAGGTCGAGATCGAGCCCCAGACGTTGCAAGAGCGCCGCGGCCTGTTCGCGCTGAGTCTTGCGGCGCAGCATGGAATAGCGGCACAACTCGCGGCCCAGAAAAAGGTTGTCGAGCACGCTCATCTCGCGCACCAGCGAGAGTTCCTGATGAATTACGCGGATGCCCAGTGCGGATGCGGCCTGCGGATTTTTGAAGCGCACCGGCCGGCCGTTGAAGCTGATTTCGCCCGTGAACTCTGTATAAATGCCGGCCAGAATTTTGATCAGCGTGCTTTTGCCGGCTCCGTTTTCGCCGGCCAGGATATGCGTCTCGCCGGCATAGAGGGTCAATTGAACATCATCCAGCACCCGCACACCTGCAAACGACTTGCCGATGCCGCGCATCTCCAGAATAGGCGTTGAATGGGATTGTTTCCTCACATCCCCGCCGCCTGTCGTCGTTCGTGCCGCCAGAGCAGCAGGATGCTGAGCGCATAGAGCAGCACCAGCGGGGCGGCCAGCACGAGTTGGCTGACGGGGTCAGTGGTGGGCGTGACGACCATGGATACGATCAGCGCGATCACGATGGCATGCCGCCAGAAGCGCCCCAATTGGGCGGCGGTGACGATGCCGAGATAACCCAGTGCCAGCAATAAAACTGGCATCTCGAAAGTGATGCCGAAGGCCAGCATCAGTTTCAGGCAGAAGCCGGCATAATCGTCCACCGTCCAGAAAGTCACCGGTATGCCCAGCCAGGCGTAAATATCCAGCATCACGCGCAGGGTGGGTGGCAGCAAAACCAGGAAGGCGAGCGCGGCGCCGGCAAGAAAAAGCAGGGCGCCGAGCAACAATCCGCGAACCAGCAACTGCCGCTCGCGCTTTCTCAGCGCGGGCAGTAGATAGGCCGTCCAGAGCGCCAGCAAAAGTGGCGCGCTGGCCACAATCGCCGCCCCAAAAGCCATCTGCATCCATAGTTGAATACCGCCCGTCACGGTGAAGGCGAGCAGGAAACGATCAGGATCGATCGCCGCCCGGCGCAGGGGCCATTTTAAGAATGCAAAGAGTTGCGGCGCAAAAGCCATGGCCGCGCAAAACAAAAGCGCGACGATCGTGGCGCTGCGCAGGAGCATGCGGCGCAGGTCCTCCAGATGTCCCAAAAAAGGTTTGTAGGGGCCGCCCTCTACGGGAGCCTCCGGCACTTCCGGCAAACGACCATTGTATGCATCCGGCATGCTCATACCTCGAACTCCGAGGTATGGCCTGGTCCGGTGGCCGTAGGTTTGAGGTCAGCGGGGCCGGGTGGAGGGTAAAGGGTGGAGGGTGGAAGGTGGAGGGTGGAATGTGATGGGTCGGCGGTGGTATTCGAAAGTTCGAAGGATTGATGTTGAACGTCAGCCGTCGGGATGGAAGATGCCGGAAGTTGGAGTTTAGAATTGGATTGAGGTAGACAGGATGTCATATCGGGATGCTCTCCGACCTCCGCCCGCTGACTTCCGACTTCCGATGTCCGATCTCCGACCTCTGGCCTCCGATCTCCGACCTCCGATTCATCCGGCAGTTCGATGGCTTTCTGAAATTCTTTGCGAAACTCGTCGCGGGCGCGGTAAAGCTTGGCGCTCAGGCGACCCAGGGTGCGCATCATGTCCGGCAGGCGCTGGCTGCCGAAGAGCATCAGCACGGCCAGGGCAACGATCATCCATTCCATGGGGCCGTCGGACCCGAAGAACATCGCCAGATGGAATGGTATTGGCATACCGTTCATGCCGTCATGCTACGGCAGGCGAGAGCTTAAAACAAGCAGGGCGAAGTCCGTTTGGACTCCGCCCCGACCGTGCGCCTCAGGCGAGGCGCAGAGCGTTACTTGCTGCCCAGCACCTGGAACTCGACGCGCCGGTTCTGCGACCATGCGGCTTCGTCGTGGCCGGGATTCTTGGGCTGCTCTTCGCCCATGCTGCGGGTCTGCATACGGGCGGCGTCCACACCGTCCTGCGTCAGCGCCTCGCGCACGGCCAGGGCGCGGTTTTCGCCCAGCGAGGTGTTGTATTCCTGGCTGCCGCGTTCGTCGGTGTGGCCGCTCAGCACGACCGTGGCGCCGGCGTTGGCCTTCAGGTACTCGGCCACCTGCGCGACCTTGGCGCGTTCGCCCTCCTTAACCTGGGCGCTGTCGAAATCGAAAAATACGGTCGGGAATTGGCCGTTGACGAGCGCGCCGTCGAAGCCAGGACGGCCAGGCAAGCCATTCCCATCCAGCCCGGTTCCGCCCGTGCCGTTCAGCAGCTCGCTGTTTTGCCCCAGACCCGATCCGGGTTTGACCTTCGTGCGTTTGCATCCGGTGCCAAACGTGACCGCCACCGAAACCACCAATGCCGCCATGATCCAAGTTTTCGCCGTCATGATTCTCTCCCTGTTTGCTCGTGTATCTCTGTTCGCTTAAGTTTCCGTTCAAAAAAACCGATACGCCGCCGCTAACGCATGCAGGCGGGCGATGTCCAATCACCGTTACCAAGGGGCAATGCTAGAGGCGCGTCTCCCATTGTGTCAAGCATGCAAATTGTCGACCGATAGCCCGAGGTGCGGGTGCAGAAAATATGCCGCCCGTCGGGCGCCCAACTGGGGTCCTCGTAATCGCAGTCGCCGGGACTGATTTGCCGGTCCTCGCGCGTGGCGGGGTTGATGACGCAGACCACATAACGTCCGCCGCGGCGGCTGCAATAAGCGATGCCTTCGCCGCCCCAGTCGGGGGCCACGTTTTGCGAGCCGCGACTGGTCAGCAGTTTGCCGGCGCCGCCGCCGCGGCTTATCAGGTAAAGCTGCGGCTGGCCGGAATGGTCGGAGACATAGGCGATGGCGTTGCCGTCGGGCGACCAGCAGGGGCTGGCCTGTCCGGCGTGGATGGACTTGGTGAGCCGGATGGGGGCGCCGCCGCGCAGGCCCTGCACATAGATGTCGGGATTGCCATCCTTGGAAAGGGTCATCAGCACACTGCCGCCATCGGGCGAAACGCCGCCGGTCATATCGATGCCGGGATAGGCGGCGATGACGGTGCGCTGGTTGGTGCGCAGGTCCACGAGGTTGATCTCCTGAAAGTTGTTGCGGCGGAAGGAGGTGTAGACGAAAAGTTCGCCATTCGGCGCCCACTGCGGCGCCAGGCTGATGGAGTTGTCGTGGGTGATCTGGCGCAAGTTGCCGCCGTCGGCGTCGCACAGGAAGATTTCCTTGCCGCCGCCCATGCGGCCGGCGAGCAGCAATCGCGCGCCGTTCATGCCCTTCTTGCCGGTGGCGGCGAAAACGATGTCGTCGGCGGCCTGGTGGGCCAGGCGGCGGGTTTCGGCGGCGGTCCCGTTGTAGGCTTTGTTCAACAGCGCGCGGTTGCGGCTGTTGTCCAAAAGTTCGCAGGCCGCGCTCATGCCGGCCCCGGCTGCGGCGCTGCCGCGCACGGTGAAGGTGGCCGGGCGGGCGATGCTGAACCAGCCTGAGCGCACCAGGTCGTTTTGCAGGGTCTGCACGAAGAGCGCACCCCCGCCGGCGGAGGCGCGCAGTTCGGTCAGGTCTATCGAGAACTTGGCCGACATGTTCTTGGTGATCCAGATATCCTGTGCGTGAGCAAGCAATGGCAGCGCGGCGAGGGTTAAGGCGATCAAAGTACGACGTTTCAGCATGTGAGGTTCCTTTATTTGCGCGATTCGAAGACAATTTCGATATTCGGGTGTGCGGATAGAAATTCCGCGGGCACGCCGGGAATGCGCACCACGGAACGAACTGCCTGCATGACCGATTGATCCATCAGGGGATTGCCGGAAGCCTTGACGATGCTACTACTGACCAGCCTGCCGTCGGCGCGCAGCGAAATTTGAACCGTTGTCATCAATCCATTGATGTCCACCGATCCAGGTTGCTGCCAAGCTCCTAACAAAATCTGTTTGATCTGGTCAAAGTTGAGCAAGTCGCGCGACATCTCGACCCCGCGTCCGAAACGCAGGTCGGAGTTTGCCAGACGGCGCATGTCGGCGTCGGAGAAGGTGGCGCGTTTTCCGGGTGTGGCGCCGTGGATAAGCAGCTGGCGGATTTCATCCGGGGTGAGCGTCGTTTTACGTTTGCTGGTCGCTTCGGGCAGGTTCAGCGTGCGACGGACAATCTTGTGGCTGATTTCGATCGTCTTGGTCTTCTTCGGCTCCTTATCGGACTTGACCGTATCTTTCGGCTTGTCCTTGATCTCCGGAATCGCCTCCTCGTCCTTGGGAGCATCTTGCTTTGGTTTGTCGTTTAGAGGTATCGGTTCCGGTTTGACCTCTTTGATCCGATCGGGCGCGGCCTTCTGATCGGTCTTTTGGTCCGGCGGCGTATCTGGTCCCATTTCATGTTCGGGAATCTCGACGATCAATTCCACCGGGCTGTTAGGCGGCGGCAGCGAGACGCAGCCAGGGATCACGGAAATCAGAATCACCAGCGCCAGCATCCCCAGGTGAACACCGGCGACGACGAGAACATGGCGTGTAAAAGTTGGTGGCCGCATGGCGTGCTCAGAATACACCCGCCGGCATCCTGCGCCAATAGGGTTTCCAGGTTCCGCGGTAATGGGTCAGTGACATAGGGGAGGTGGACTAAAGACCGGCTAAAGCCGGTACACCAAACGGCATTACTTCTTATTATTCCCGCGTTTGGTGTACCGCCTTCAGGCGGTCCCACCGCGTAACTGACCCATTACGTTCCGCGCTATTCGTCTCTAGCATGCCTTCCAAACATCCTGTAAGATTTCCCGAACCCTGAACCCCGAACCCTGCACACTGAACCCTGCACACTGAACCCTGAACCCTGAACCCTGCACCCTTTTGGAGAACGCCCCATGATTACAGGATTGGCGCATGTTTGTTTCAACGCGGCTGATTTGGACCGCAGTGTGGAGTTTTATTGCGGCAAGCTGGGATGCAAGCCGGCTTTCGATTTCGTGAAGGAGGATGGGCAGCGTTTCGGCGCTTACCTTAAAATCGGGCGGCGCTCATTCATCGAGATATTCCAGGGGGTCGTGCAACCGGCGGTTCCGCAAGCGTCCTTTAAGCATATTTGCCTGGAGGTGGACGATCTGCCCGCGACGGTGGCGGCGCTGCGCGGCCAGGGGGTGGAAGTGAGCGACCCGAAACTGGGCAAGGACCGGAGTTGGCAGGCATGGTTGGCCGATCCCGACGGAAACAAGATCGAACTGCATTGTTACACGCCGGAGAGCAGGCAGAGTCCCTGGGTGGAGTAGCCGATACGGATGACACGGAGGTCGTCCCTCCAGGCTACGAAACGTCTGGTTTTCAAGGTTGCGGGTAGAGCAGGATCTGGCGCCACTGTTCGCCGGCCTTGCCCAGCGTCCAGCCGCCGCGTCCTCCGGCCACGAGATGCGCGCCGTTGCGGCCGAGTGCGGCGGCGTTGACGCTCAGCACTTGCGCGGCGGCGCGACCGAGGCGTCCGGCTTCCGCGGGGGTGGCCGCGCGGCCGCCGAGCGGCACGCCGTTCTCGCTGGCCCGCACCACGATGGCCCGGCCGGTTTCCCTGGCGCCCCGCCAGAGCGCGGGGTAGCGCTGAAAAAAGCCGGGCAGCGCGCGGGCGCGTAAAATCACCTCGAAGGCGGCGGGCACGCGATCCATAAAACGCGCGAATGAAAGTTCGGTCTCCTCGTCGCGCGCCCGATAGAAGGCCAGCGGATCCACGCCGGCCAGATTCCAGCCATTATAGAGTCCGTGGTCTGGAGTCAGGCGCTGGGCATGGAACCAGGCGTCGAAGCGGCGGTTCAACAGCAGGCCGATCTCGAAATGCAGGTGACTTCGTTCGAGCGGGATGGCGCCCGATGAACTGTGGCCCATGCGGCCTAACACCGCGCCGCGGCGCAGGGCCTGGCCGGGCGCCAGGCCGGGCGTCAGATCGGCCAGGTGGGCGTACAGGGTATAAACCTCGCCCAGCGGGTCGCTGTGTAGAACGACCGCATAGCGGCCGTAGTTCGAGTTGCCGGTGGCGCGGTTGAGATAGGCCAGCGTGCCGTCGGCGATGACGGTTACATCGTCGAGCGCCAGCCCGCCGCGCCCCTTTTGGACGGGGGCGATGTCGACGCCTTCATGAAATTGCGCGGCGCCCGAGGATTGCGTGCGGACGGAGCCGAAGAGGCCGGAGTTCGGGTTGCCCGTGCCCGTGGGCATGAAGATGCCCGCCGGATTGGCGGCCAGCAGATTGGTTTGCGGCGTCGGGAACCCCGCATTACCCAGGCTCGGTTGCACCGGCGCGTTGGTAACGGCTGGCGCCGCGCTGTTGGTTGTCACGCCGCCCGGCGGCAGGACATGCGCGGGCGGGTGGGCGGGGCGCCCGGCCAGCATTAGTATGGCGAAGGCCACGACGATGCCGAGGGCGGCCCAGAGCATGATTGTGGCGAACGAAGATGGGCCTTGACTGGCGGCGGCGGGGCGGCGGCGGATGGGTTTCGATTGAATCATGGCGAAAGAGGCGGGGATGTTAGTCGTATGATGCATAAAAGCAAAGTACGAAAGCGCCATCGTAATCAATAATGCGGGTTGAAGTTTCGTGGTGCAAGCGTCCCGCTTGCATCCCCGCTCGCACCCGGGTGGGCCGCCACGCCACCGACAAGCAGCGTCAGAGCGGTTGCCTTCATTTGACAAATGCCCCGCCGGAATTATACAGTCAAAGCCAGAGCGGCGACGCGGTACACGCATTTTCCAGGGAATAGTTATGTTGGAATCTGGCCAGCGAAATGTCATGGGGTTGCCTGTCGCGCAGGGGTTATACGACCCCGCGAACGAGCATGACAGTTGCGGCGTCGGTTTTCTGGTCAATTTGCATGGCCGCCCGACGCATGAACTGGTCGCGCGCAGCATCGAAGTGCTCAAGAACCTCCTGCATCGCGGCGCCGTGGGTGGAGATCAACTGACCGGCGACGGGGCGGGCGTGCTGCTGCAGATTCCCGACGCCTTTTTCCGCCGTGAACTGGCCGCGCAGCGGGTGACTCTGCCGGCGGCCGGCAATTACGGTGTGGCGATGGTTTTCATGCCGCGCACGCCGACTGCGCGCGCGCCGGTGCGGAAGGCGCTGGCCGAGGCCGCGCGGGGCGAGGGGTTGAAACTGCTCGCCTGGCGCGACGTGCCCACGGACGATCATGAACTGGGCGCCGAGGCGCGCCGGATGCGGCCATTCGTAATGCAGGCTTTCCTGGAAGCCCCGGGCGTGAACGGCGCGGCTCTGGAACGTAAACTTTATCTGCTGCGCAAGCAGGCCGAGCGCGCCGTGCGCGCGCTGGGCGATGACAATGCGCGTTTTTACATCGCCAGTTGTTCCTGCCGCACGGTGGTTTACAAGGGACTGCTGATGGGCGGACAAGTCTCGGAGTTTTACGGCGACCTGAAGGACGAGTGCTTCGCCAGCGCGCTGTCGGTGATCCATCAGCGTTACAGTACGAACACATTTCCATCCTGGGAACTGGCCCAGCCTTTCCGTTACCTGGCGCACAACGGCGAAATCAACACCCTGCGCGGCAATCTGAAGCAGATGGCGGCGCGCGAGCACGCGCTGGAGTCGGATGTCTTCGGACCCGACATCAAGAAACTGCTGCCCGTGATCGACCCCGGTGGCAGCGATTCGGCCTGTCTCGACAATGTCCTGGAACTGCTGATCAACGGCGGCCGCGCGGCGCCGCATGCGATGATGATGACGATACCCGAAGCCTGGGGCGAGGCCTATCCGCTGGGGCCGGATCAAAAAGGCTTTTTCGAGTATCACGCGGGTCTGATGGAACCGTGGGACGGCCCCGCCACGGTGGCTTTCACCGATGGCCGGCTGGTGGGGGCGCTGCTCGATCGCAACGGCCTGCGCCCGGCGCGCTACACGATCGCCAAGGACGGCTTCATGGTGCTGGCCTCGGAGACCGGCGTGCTCGACCTGCCGCCCGAGCAGGTGCGGTCCAAGGGCGCGCTGCGGCCGGGGCAGATGATTGTGGTGGACACATTGCGCCATCGCGTGATGGGCGACGCCGAGATCAAGGCCAGCGTTTCCCGGCAACAGCCCTATCGCCGCTGGGTGGACGAAAACCGCGTGACGATCCAGGGACTCTTCGGCGCGATCGCCCCGCTGACGCCGCGGCGGGAGACACTCTTGAAGCGTCAAAAGCTCTTCGGCTACACCCGCGAAGACACGGATATCATTCTGGAGGCGATGGCCTCGCGCGCCCACGAACCGGCGGGGTCCATGGGCAACGACACTCCGCTGGCGGTGCTGTCGGAAAAACCGCAACTGCTTTTCAACTACTTCAAGCAACTCTTCGCGCAGGTGACCAATCCGCCGATCGACCCGATTCGCGAGGAACTGGTCATGTCGCTGATGACCTTTATCGGCAACCCCGCGAACATCATGAACGAAGTGCCGCAGCATGCCCGGCTGATCAAATTGCGCCATCCGATTCTTTCGAACGAAGACCTGGAGCGTCTGCGCGGCTTGCGCCTGCCGGGTTTCAGGGCCGAGACTCTGCCGGCCGGATTTCCCGCGGGCGGCACGGGCGCCGACTTGGAACTGGCGCTCGACGCGCTCTGTCGCGGCGCCGAAGCCGCCGTGACGGACGGGAAGACGATACTGATCCTGAGCGACCGCGATTTGCCGGAGGCGCAGGCGCCGATTCCAGCGCTGCTGGCGGTTTCGGCGGTGAATCAGCATCTCCTGAGGCGCCGCCTGCGCACCGGCGCCGGCCTGATCGTGGAATCGGGCGAGCCGCGCGAGGTGATGCACATGGCCCTGCTGCTGGGCTACGGCGCGACGGCGATCAATCCCTATCTGGCCTACGAAACGGTGGTCGTTCTGGGGGAGAGCAAGGCCCTCGCGGGCGAGATCGGCCCCGCCAAGGCGCTGGAAAATTACACGGCGGCGATCAACGAGGGATTGCGCAAGATCATGTCCAAGATGGGCATCTCGACGCTGCGCAGTTACCGCAGCGCCCAGGTTTTCGAGGCCGTCGGACTCAATCGGACGGTGCTGGACAAATATTTCACCGGCACGGCTTCGCGCGTGGAGGGCATCGGCCTCGACACGATCGGCGACGAGGCCAATGCGCGCCATCGCGCCGCCTGGGCGCCGCCGCCGGATGCGCCGCAAATGCTGGCCGACGGCGGACGCTACAAGTACCGGGTGGACGGCGAGCGCCACCTCTGGTCGCCTGACAGCATCCGCCTGCTTCAACAGGCCACGCGCGCGAACGACTACGCGATGTTCAAGCAATACGCGGCTTTGATCAACGATCAGACGCAAAAGCAATCCACGCTGCGCGGACTTTTCCGTTTCAAAGCGCAACCCGTCGTGCCGCTCGAAGAGGTCGAAGCGGTCGAGACGATCGTCAAGCGCTTCATGACGGGGGCCATGTCTTTCGGTTCGATCAGCCGCGAGGCTCACGAGACCATGGCGATCGCGATGAACCGCATCGGCGCGCTCAGCAACAGCGGCGAGGGCGGCGAGGATCCCGCCCGGTACGCGCCGCTGCCCAACGGCGACAACCGCTGCAGCGGCATCAAGCAGGTGGCGAGCGGACGCTTTGGCGTGACGGCCGAGTACTGCGTCAACTGCCGCGAATTGCAGATCAAAATCGCCCAGGGCGCAAAACCCGGCGAGGGCGGGCAGTTGCCGGGACATAAGGTCAACGCGGAGATCGCCCGCGTACGCTACGCGACGCCGGGCGTGACGCTGATCTCGCCGCCGCCGCATCACGACATATATTCGATCGAGGACATCAAGCAGCTGATTTACGACCTGAAAAATATCAATCCGCGGGCCCGCGTCAGCGTGAAGCTGGTCTCGGAATTGGGCGTTGGCACTGTCGCGGCGGGGGTGGCGAAGGCCAGGGCTGACGCCGTGCTGATCAGCGGCTACGACGGCGGCACCGGCGCCGCGCCGCTTTCCTCGATCCAGCATGCGGGCGCGCCGTGGGAACTGGGTCTGGCGGAAGCGCAGCAGACGCTGGTTTTGAACAATCTGCGCGGCTGCATCCGAGTGCTGGTGGACGGCCAGCTCAAGACCGGACGCGACGTGGCGATCGGGGCCTTGCTGGGCGCGGAAGAATTCGGCTTTGCCACCGCGCCGCTGGTGGTGCTGGGCTGCCTGATGATGCGCAAGTGCCATCAAAACACCTGCCCGGTGGGCGTGGCCACCCAGGATCCGGCGCTGCGCAAACTGTTCAAGGGCCGGCCGGAATATCTGGTCAATTTCTTCCGCTTCATCGCCCAGGAACTGCGCGAAATCATGGCGCAACTGGGCCTGCGCACGCTGGATGAAATGGTCGGCCGTTCGGACCTGCTGGAAATGAACGACGCCATCGCCTTTAACAAGGCCCGCGGGTTGGATTACAGCCGGATTCTTTTCCGTCCGGAGTCGGACGGACCTTTCCATTGCACGAAGGCGCAGAATCACGGCCTTGAGGATGCGCTCGATCGTCAATTGCTGCCCCAGGCGCTGCCCGCCATCGAGGCGCGCCGCCCGGTCGAAGTTCGCTCGCCGATCCGCAATGTGCATCGCACGGTGGGCACGATGATCGCAGGCGAAATCGCCCGCCGTTACGGACATGCCGGACTGCCTGACGATACGGTCACACTGCGCTTTCAGGGCACGGCGGGTCAGAGTTTCGGCGCCTGGGCCGCCAAGGGTTTGACATTAGTGCTCGAAGGCGAGGCCAACGATTATGTCGGCAAGGGACTCTCCGGCGGGCGGATCGTGGTCAAGCCGCCGGCCGGCAGCGATTACGATCCAGCGGCCAACATCATCGCCGGCAATGTGCTGCTTTACGGCGCCAGTTGCGGCGAATGTTATATTTGCGGGGCCGTGGGCGAGCGCTTCGCGATTCGCAACAGCGGCGCCTGGGCGGTGGTCGAGGGGGTGGGGGACCACGGTTGCGAATACATGACCGGCGGACGCGTGGTGGTGCTTGGCAGGACGGGGCTCAACTTCGCCGCCGGCATGAGCGGCGGCATCGCCTATGTATATGACGAGGACCGCCTGTTCGATACGCGCTGCAATCTGAGCATGGTGGACCTTGAGCCGGTCGCGCGGCCGGGCGATATCGGCGAACTCAAAAAGATGTTGGAGCGGCATCTGAGTTTCACCGGCAGCCGGCGCGCGGGGGAGATTCTGGCCGATTTCGACAACCGCCTGCCCTGTTTCGTCAAGGTTTTCCCGATGGAATACCGGCGTGTGCTGGGCCAGATGATGCCGGAAGACGCGGAGACCGAGCGCGAGGAGGTCGTGCATGGGTAAACCCACCGGTTTCATGGAGTTTGCCCGTTGCGAACCCGGCTACCGTTCGAAGGCGGAGCGGGTCCACGATTTCAATGCCGTAGAATTGCTGCCTGAAGCGGAGTTGATATTGGAACAGTCGGCGCGCTGCATGGACTGTGGCGTGCCCTTTTGTCATGCCTACGGTTGTCCGCTGGCGAACTTGATTCCCGAGTGGAATGACGCCGTATACCGCGGCTGTCTGCCTGAGGCGTTGGAACTTTTGCTGGCGACGAACAATTTTCCCGAGTTCACGGGCCGTATCTGTCCGGCCCCCTGTGAGGCGGCCTGCGTATGCGGTCTGAACGGCGAGGCGGTCACCATCCGGCAGATGGAGGTATACATCGCCGAAAAAGCCTTTGAACTTGGGCTCATGAAAGCGCGTCCGCCTTCCGTGCGGCGCGACGAAAGGGTGGCCGTGATCGGTTCCGGCCCGGCCGGCCTGGCGGTGGCCGATTCCCTGAACCGCATGGGATTCAGGGTGGTGGTCTACGATTCCGCCGCGCATGCCGGTGGCATCCTGCGCTACGGCATTCCGGAGTTCAAACTGGAGAAGCGGGTGGTTGACCGCCGCGTGCGCTTGATGGAGTCCGAAGGCGTGGTCTTCGAGCTGGGCGTGCGTGTCGGCGAGGACGTTTCCATGCGCTATCTGCAAAGCCGCTTCGATGCCGTCTGCCTCTCCGGCGGCGCGCGCGAACCGCGCGATTTGAAGGCGCCGGGACGGGAATTGGCGGGGGTGCACTTCGCCCTTGAATACCTGCGGCAGATGAATTGCCGCTGCGACGGCGAGAGTATCACGGCGGCGGAGCGTATCGACGCCGCCGGACAGCATGTGGTTGTGATTGGCGGTGGCGATACGGGTTCGGATTGCGTCGGCACGGCCTTGCGCCAGGGCGCGGCGAGCGTGCGGCAGTACGAGATTCTGCCCGAGCCGCCGTCAGCGCGGGCGGAGTCCACGCCCTGGCCGCTGTGGCCGCTACAGCGCCGCGATTCGAGCAGTCACAAAGAGGGCGGCGAACGCCGCTGGAACGTCTCCACCAAGGCGCTGCTGGGAGAGGCCGGACATGTGACCGCGCTGCTGGGGGTCGAGGTGGAATGGATCACGGCGGCGGACGGTGGGCGGCCGCAAATGCGGGAGCGGCCGGGCAGCGAATTCAGCGTGCCCGCCGATCTGGTGTTGCTGGCGATGGGGTTTGTCGGTCCGCGCTCCAACCGGCTCTTCGGCGAGCTTGACGTGACCCTTGACGCTCGTGGTAATGTGGCGCGGAACGAACGTAACATGACCAGCGTGCCCGGCGTCTTTGTGGCGGGCGACATGACCAATGGGGCGTCGCTGGTGGTGAGGGCGATCGCCGATGGACGGCGCGCCGCCGACGGGGTGCGTGATTACCTTGAGCGGCGGACCGGTATGGCTCGTTAAACCTGTGCGCAGTGGGGGGATGACCATGGATCGGACAACATGCCCGGCGGATCAACCCCGGGAGGCCTGCGGGTTGTTCGGCATCTATAACGTTCCCGATCCCGCGCCGATCATCTATTCGGGACTTTTTGCCTTGCAGCACCGCGGCCAGGAAGGCGCGGGCATGGCCGTCAGCGACGGCCAGCGGGTGCGTCAGTTCAAGGGGCTGGGTTTGGTGAGCCAGGTTTTCGGGCCCGGCACACTGGACAGCCTGATCGGTAATCTTGGCATCGGGCATGTGCGTTATTCGACCACCGGATCGTCGCGCATTCAAAACGTCCAGCCGATCGTGGTGGAGTGCGTGGACGGCGTCTGGGCCATCGCGCACAACGGCAACCTGGTGAACGCCCAGGCGCTGCGGCAATCGTATCAGGAAGCCGGGGCCATTTTTCAGACCAGCACCGACAGCGAGGTCCTGGTGCATCTGCTGGCCGACCCGATGTTTCGCACCCGGCCGCGCCGCGTGGCGCGGGCGCTGGGCGAGTTGCGCGGCGCCTTCGCATTCCTGATCATGACCAGGGACTGCGTCATGGCGGCCCGCGACCCTTACGGGTTCAAGCCGCTCTCGATCGGACGCCTGGGCGAGGGCTTTGTTTTCGCGAGCGAGACCTGTGCCCTGAATCAGGTGGGCGCGGAATTCGTGCGCGACGTGGAACCGGGCGAACTGGTCGTGGCCGACGCCTCCGGGCTTCACAGCAGCGTATTCGCCGAGGCGCCCGCTTCCGGCCGCGGCGGACAGTGCATCTTCGAATCGGTCTATTTTGCGCGGCCCGACAGCCGCGTCTTCGGACTTAACGTACACGCCGTACGATTGCAGTTCGGGGAGCGGCTGGCCGACGAGCATCCCGTCGCGGCCGACCTGGTGACATCGGTTCCCGACAGCGGCAATTCGGCGGCGATGGGTTTCTCGCGGCGCAGCGGCATTCCGCTCGACTACGGATTCATCCGCAACCACTACGTCGGGCGCACTTTTATCATGCCCGAACAGGCCCAGCGCACCAGCAGCGTGGATATGAAGCTGGCGGTGGTGGCGGATGTCGTGCGCGGCAAGCGGGTGGTGGTGGTGGATGACTCGATCGTGCGCGGCACGACGGCCCGGCGGCGCGTCGCCGCCCTGCGCGAGGCTGGCGCGCGCGAGGTGCACGTGCGCATCTCGTGTCCGCCCATCATGCATCCATGCTATTTCGGCATCGATTTCGCGACGCGGGAGGAACTGATCGCGGCCCGCCGGACGGTGGAGGAAATCCGCGCCTATATCGGCGCGGACTCGCTCGGCTACCTGAGCATCGAGGGCCTGCTGGCCCCCTTCGGCGGGGAAGCCGCCAAAAATTTCTGTCAGGCCTGTTTTTCCGGCGATTACGCCCTCGACGTCAGCCGTATGGAGGGCAAGCAGGCCCTGGAAAGCGGCGCGCTGCTGCTTAATCTGGACGGCGGCGGCCCGGAGCGGCCGTGATTTTCATGAGAGGAGTTTACGCATGAGCAAGGGACAGCATGTGACGCGGCACATATTCATTACCGGCGGTGTGGTCTCTTCGCTTGGCAAGGGACTCACCTCGGCCTCGCTGGCTCTGCTGCTCAAGCGGCGCGGCTACCGGATACGGATGCAGAAACTCGATCCCTACCTGAACGTCGATCCAGGCACCATGTCGCCCTATCAGCACGGCGAGGTCTATGTCACGGTCGACGGCGCTGAAACCGACCTCGACCTGGGCCACTATGAACGTTTCACCGGCATTCCCTGCACGCGGGTGAGTAACTTCACCTCGGGCCGCATCTACGGTTCGGTGATCGCCAAGGAACGCGCCGGCGGCTATCTGGGTAAGACGGTGCAGGTGATTCCGCATATCACCGATGCGATCAAGGAGGCGATTCACGCCATCGATGGCGATGAGGTGGATATTGCCATCACCGAAATCGGCGGTACGGTCGGCGATATCGAGTCGCTACCCTTTCTCGAAGCCATCCGCCAGTACCGCCAGGACATCGGACGGCAAAACGGACTTTTCGTGCATCTGACCCTGGTGCCCTTTCTCAAGGCCGCCGGCGAAATGAAGACCAAACCCTCGCAGCAGTCGGTGGGGGTGCTGCGCAGTCTGGGGATTTTCCCCGACATCCTGATTTGCCGCTGCGAGCAGACGCTCGATCAGGAACACCGCGACAAGCTGGCGCTGTTTTGCGGCGTGGACCGCAACAAGGTGATCGAGGAAAAGGACGTCGATTTTTCGATTTACGAAGTGCCGCTGGCGCTCTCGCGCCAGGATGTGGATGTCTTCATCCTGGAGATGCTGGGACTGCATGTGCACCGCGTGGACATGGCGGACTGGCATGCCATGCTGGACGCCATGCGCGCCCCGGCGCATGGCGCGGTGGAAATCGCCGTGGTGGGCAAGTACATCAGCCTGCGCGATTCCTACAAGAGCGTCTACGAAGCCCTGACTCACGGAGGCATCGCCAACGGTGTGCAGGTGCGCGTGCGCATGGTCGAATCCGAGGATGTCGAATCCGCCGGCGCCGCCGGGAAACTGGCCGGGGTGCAGGGCATTCTGGTGCCGGGCGGCTTCGGCGACCGCGGTATCGAGGGTATGATTCAAACCGCGCAGTATGCCCGCGAGAACCGGATTCCTTATTTCGGCATCTGCCTCGGCATGCAATGCGCGACGATCGAGTTCGCGCGCCATGTCTGCCGGATGGAGGACGCCAACAGCACGGAATTCGATCCGGCCACGCGGCATCCTGTGATCGATCTGATGGAGGAGCAGCGCGGTCTGACCGAAAAGGGCGCCAACATGCGCCTGGGCGCCTGCCCCTGCCGGTTGCGGGCCGGCACGCTGGCGCGCAAGGCCTACGGTCGCGACGACATCTCCGAGCGCCATCGCCACCGTTACGAGTTTAACAACAGTTTCCGGGAGGAGTTGACGGCCAAGGGACTGGTGATCGGCGGCGTCTGCGAGCAACGCAACCTGGTCGAAACGATCGAACTGCCCGACCACCCCTGGTTCGTCGGCTGCCAGTTCCACCCGGAGTTCCAGTCGACCCCGCTCGATGCGCATCCTTTGTTCCGCGATTTTGTGGCCGCGTCGTTGAAGAAACGATGAATGAGTGGCAGGCAACAGGAATTTGAACTTGCTGTGTACGGTGCGGATACCCGGCATTCCGCCGCTACTTGACTTTTCGACTACATTCTGGCTTTCTTATCGCCATGAATGCCGAACGCTACAACGTCACACTGGTTGAATCCGACGAAGGTTTTGCCGTTTGGTGAGACGCCTTGCCTGGGTGTTGCTCACAAGGCGCAACACGCGAAGAAGCCTTGGCGAACATCCGTGGCGCCATCCGCGACTATCTTGACGCACGGCCTGAAGTCGATGCGCACTTCGGAACCAGAATCCAACACGCTGAAGTCGCGGTGTAACGGCCATTTCATCGCGGCATTATATCCGTACGCTCAGGCAATTCGTTTGCGTTTTTTCCCCGCATCGCGCATTATTCCGCCAACGTGATGAGCGATGAATGATGAACGATGAATGCGGAAAAACAGAAACCTTGGGATTTGAAAGAGAGGCTGAAGGAATATTCACTGCGGATTATCCGAATGTATTGTTCTTTAGCGAAAACGTCCGTGGCCCAGGTTCTTGGAAAGCAAGTGCTGAGAAGCGGAACGTCGGTTGGTGCGCACCATCGCGAAGCGTCCCGAGCGCGTTCCACGGCTGAGTTCATAAGCAAGATGGAGGGTGGTCTGCAGGAGTTGGATGAGACTGTATATTGGTTGGAACTGCTGGTCGGCAGTAAAACCGTTCTGTCAGATGAGATGCAAGGGCTGTTGGACGAAACGGAAGAACTCATAGCAATCTTCACCGCTTCCGTAATTACCGCAAAAAAAAGGAAACAGCAATGAAATCGTCTTTCGTTAGTTTCTTCATCGTTCATCATTCATCGTTCATCGTTTATTAAAATGCCAAAACGTACAGATATAAAGAAAGTCATGCTGATCGGCTCGGGCCCGATCGTGATCGGGCAGGCCTGCGAGTTCGACTACTCCGGCGTGCAGGCCTGCAAGGCCCTGCGCGAAGAGGGCTATGAGGTGGTGCTGGTCAACAGCAATCCGGCCACGATCATGACCGATCCGGAGTTCGCCGACCGCACCTACATCGAACCGCTGACCTGCGACATCCTGCGCGAGATCATTCGCCGCGAACGTCCCGACGCGCTGCTGCCGACGCTGGGCGGTCAGACCGCCCTCAACCTGGCGATCGAACTCTGGGACAAGGGCATCCTCCAGCGTTACGGCGTGGAAATGATCGGCGCCAGCGCCGAGGCGATCCGTAAGGCCGAGGACCGGCAACTGTTCAAACAGGCCATGATCAAGATCGGCCTCGAAGTGCCGGTCAGCGGCGTGGCGCACACCATCGAAGAGGCGCGCCTGGTGCGCGATACGATCGGGCGCTATCCGTTGATCATCCGTCCGGGTTTCACCCTCGGCGGCACCGGCGGCGGGATCGCCTACAACGAGGCCGATTTCGACGAGATCGGCCAGCGCGGCATTTTTTACAGCCCGACTTCCGAGATTCTGATCGAGGAATCGGTGCTGGGCTGGAAGGAATTCGAACTCGAGGTCATGCGCGACCGCAAGGACAACTGCGTGATCGTGTGTTCGATCGAAAACGTGGATCCCATGGGGGTGCATACCGGCGACAGCATCACGGTGGCGCCGGCGCAGACACTCACCGACCGCGAATATCAGCGCATGCGCGACAGTTCGCTGGCGGTGATGCGCGAAATCGGCGTCGATACCGGCGGATCGAACGTACAGTGGGCGATCGATCCCGCCAACGGGCGCATGGTGATCGTCGAGATGAACCCGCGCGTTTCGCGATCCAGCGCGCTGGCCTCCAAGGCCACCGGCTTCCCGATCGCCAAAATAGCCGCCAAACTCGCCATCGGATACACCCTGGACGAGTTGCGCAACGACATCACGCGCGAAACGCCGGCCTGCTTCGAACCGACGATCGATTACGTGGTCGTCAAAATGCCACGCTTTACCTTCGAGAAGTTTCCCGGCATCGACACCACGCTCGGCACGCAGATGAAGTCCGTGGGCGAGGCCATGAGCATCGGTAAGACTTTCAAGCATTCGCTGCAAAAAGCCTGCCGTTCGCTCGAAACCGGACGTTTCGGATTCGGCGCCGATGGCAAGGATGCCGGCTCTGAAGCGCTGACCGACCAGCAATTGGAGGCTGAACTTAAACGGCCTAATTCAGAGCGTTTGTTTCAGGTGCGCGCTGCCTTGCGGCGCGGCTGGACGGTGGAAAAACTGTTTGGCTTGACCAAAATCGACCCCTGGTTCCTGCGCCAATTCGAGGAGTTGGCCGCCTACGAGGAGGAAATCCGCGGCGCCGGTTCGCTTGAAGGGCTGGTGCGCGATGCGCCGCTTTTCCGGCAGGCCAAGCAATTCGGCTATTCCGACCGCCAGATCGCGTGGCTGCTGAACGCAGAGGAAAGCGCGGTGCGCGCGGCGCGCGAAAAGACGGGACTGCTGCCGGTGTACGGACTGGTTGACACCTGTGCGGCCGAGTTCGCCGCCCTGACGCCGTACTATTATTCGAGTTACGGCAGCCTCGACGAGGTAAGGAAGAGCGCCGGCAGGAAAATCATGATTCTGGGCGCCGGACCGAACCGGATCGGGCAGGGGATCGAATTCGACTATTGCTGCGTGCATGCCGCCTTTGCGCTGCACGATGCTGGGTTCGAGACCATCATGGTCAACAGCAACCCTGAAACGGTCAGCACCGACTACGACACCAGCGACCGCCTGTACTTCGAGCCGCTGACGCTGGAAGATGTGCTCAGCATCTACCGCCGCGAACAGTGCGAAGGGGTGATTGTGCAGTTCGGCGGGCAGACGCCGCTCAAGCTGGCGAAAGGTCTGGAGGCCAACGGCGTTCACATCATCGGCACATCGCCCTCCAACATCGAGGTCGCCGAGGACCGCAACCTTTTCCAACTCATGCTGCGCCGCCTGGGGCTGCGCCAGCCGGACAACGGCATCGCCACGAACGCCATCCAGGCTGAGGCGATTGCCGGGAAAATCGGCTATCCGGTTCTGATGCGGCCATCGTTCGTGCTGGGCGGGCGCGCCATGGTGATTGTGTACAATGTCGAAATGCTGCGCCGCTACATGGCGGAGGCGGTGCTGGTCTCCGATGACCGTCCAGTGCTGGTTGACCGCTATCTGGAGAATGCCGTCGAGGTGGATGTGGACTGTATTTCCGACGGCGAGACTTCGGTGATCGGCGCCATTATGGAGCACGTCGAACTGGCCGGCATTCATTCCGGCGACAGCGCCTGTTCGATTCCGTCGCCGACGTTGACCGAAGATGTCAAAAAAGAGATCCGGCGTATGACGCTGGCGATGGCCCAAGAGCTCCAGGTCTGCGGATTGATGAATGTGCAATACGCCATCAAGGACGGCGAGGTTTATGTGCTCGAGGTGAACCCCCGCGCCTCGCGGACCGTGCCCTTTGTGAGCAAGGCGATCGGGGTGCCGCTGGCCAAACTGGCGGCGCTCGTGATGGCAGGCCACAAACTGAGGGATTTGGGCTTTACCAACGAGGCGCATCCGCGCCACTACTCGGTCAAGGAGGCCGTGTTCCCCTTCGCCCGCTTCCCCGGCGCCGATGTGGTGCTGAGTCCGGAGATGAAGTCCACCGGCGAGGTCATGGGCATAGACAGTTCCGCCGAAATGGCCTTTCTCAAAAGCCAGGTGGCCGCCGGCAACCCGCTGCCGCTCTCCGGCAATGTTTTCCTGAGCATTCGCGAAGAAGACAAGCAGGCGGTAATTCCGCTCGCGCAACGGCTGACCAAACTCGGGTACGGCATTTTTGCGACCGCCGGCACCAGCACGCTGCTGCGCAACAACGGCATCAAGACCCAGGCGGTGTTCCGCATTTCCGACGGCCGTCCGAACGTGATCGATTTGATCGAGGAGAAGCAGATTCAGTGGATCGTGAACACCCCGTCCAGCGGCGCCACCCCGCGCATGGACGAGGTGCGCATGCGATCGCACGCGGTGATCCGCGGCATTCCGATCACGACCACGATCCACGGCTGGCGCTACGCCCTGGGCGGGCTCGAATGCATGCGCCAGGCCGGACGCATGGAAGTGTGCAGCATCCAGGAATACCACCGCCATTCCCCGCGCCTGAAACTTCCCCGCCTCGCCGTCGGGGAGAAAAGCGTCTGAAACGCCGCTGGTTTGAAGCCCTCGAATATCGGTGCGGGCCTGAAGTAAATGATGCGCAACGATCGGATACTACTGCAAGATGCCGTGGCAATCGGCGCCGACCGGGTGCTGAATCCGGGCGCGCTTTCCAACTATGGCGGAGTTCGGAAGGCGGACTGCGTCCTGGTGGTGCTGGCCGCCGGCAAGGGAACCCGCTTCGGCACGGCGCCCAAATGCGTTCAGCCGGTGCGGGGACTGCCGCTGGGCCGCCATTCGATCGACGCCTTTCGCAGCCTGTTTCCGGCCCCCTGCATCGGCCTCGTCGGCTATGCGCATCAGGAGGTGATGGCCGGTCTGGGCGCCGATAACATCTACGTGATGAGCGGCAATCCGACGGGCGGCACCGCTTATGCCGCGCTTGAGGCGCTGTGCGTGCCGGAATTGGAAGAATCCAATGCGCTGCTCGTAATCACCATGGGCGACCGCATCGTGCCGGCATCCATATTTCAGCGTCTTCTGGAAACGCATCGTGAAGGAGGACGGGAGGCGGAGTTGACGCTGCTGTCGCTTCGTTACGCGCCGCCCGCGCAGCACGGCAAGGGGCGCATTGTGCGCGATCCGGACGGAGGGGTCAGGAAGATCGTGGAACAGCGGGATATCGACGATATCGCCGACCCTGAGGAACGGCGGAAACTGGAGGAGTTGGTGGAGGGAAACTGTCCGCTTTACGCGGTCCGCGCCCGCACCTTGCGGGAGCGGCTGGGTAAACTCTCCAACGACAACGCGCAGGGCCAGTACTATTTTACGGATCTGGTGGAATCCATCCGCCGCGATGGCGGAATTGTCCGTGCCGTTACAGCCGGGGAGGAAGATCCCGAATACATAATTTTGTGTTCGGATGTCACGCGCCCGGCGGACCTCGCCCGTCTGGAGTCCATTGTCGCCGCGTTTCCGCCTGGAACCGCCAGCGCGGGCGGCGCGGCCGCCGCGGCGGCGGCGGCGATCATGGCGGAACGCTCCGCGGGACAAATCGCCTCGATCGCCTGTCAGTTGCGCGAGTTGCTGGAGTCCGTGGGCGCCGAAGAGTTGGGCTTCAAGGCCGATCGCGCGCTGGCCATCGGAATTTCCGGCGGAAGATTCCGAATCGCCTTTATGCACCCCGACATGGGCCGCTTCTATGGCCCCGCCTGGCAGATGCCGACCGGCGCGGCGAATGCGCATGGACGGGAACAGATCGTGCTCCTGGCCCAGGCCGCCGAGGATGGCCAGATCCACCACTTTCCCGCCAATCCTAAATTCAGGGAGAAGCTCGACTCGATCCCCGCGGACGATCCGCAGATGTATCCGGACGAAGCCGTCAACGACGTGTATAAATACGAAGCGTTCGGTACCCGCATGGCGGAGAAACTTCTGCTCTCGCTGGGCTATTTTTCCGACACGGAAATCCGGACACGCAAGGAAGAGGGGATTCCGCTGCCGCCACGCTCGTTGTGGGTGGGAACGAGCATGCGCCGTCCGTTTTCGCTGATCTGCAATGCCATCGCTTCCTTGCGGACGATGCGCAGCGGCCCGGCAGGCGACCGGATACAGTGCGCTCTTGGCCGCGACGGTTTTCGCGGATTGCGCATCGCTTCAACGGGGAATGTTCCGCAGGGAGGTTTTTCAAGTTCCTCCGCTCTGACGGTCGCGGTCAAGAACGCCATCAATGTTCTGTTTGGATTGGGCCTGCCCGCCGACACGCTGGTGCATCTCGCCTGCCAGGCCGAATATGGAACCGGCGTCCGGGCCGGCTCGCTCGATCAGGCCACGGAACAAAAGGGCAAGTACGGGCAGGGCGCGCTGATTTCGTCGAATCCCCGCGATAATTACCGGCTGATCGGGGTCTTCCCGGTACCGACGGATCGCTTCCGCTTTCTTTTTCCCTACAGCGTGGATCGCGATCAGGAGGCATGGAAATGGTCGGTCGGCGTTTATGCCGGAACTCCGTATGGGAATTTTCCGACCACGGCGGAGATGCGGAAACTGACGGGCAAGGCGGCGGAAATAGCCGCCATTTTGTGCCGCCTGCCCGCCAATGCCGATTTCTTTTCGAGGATCGAGGAAGACCTTGTGCGCGACGGGCGTCTGGGCGCTGAAGCGGAAGATTTTGTCCGCAAAACCCTGCTTTGTCTGCCCCTGCTTATTTCCCGCGACGCTTTACGGGAACGTTTGGAGGAACATCGGGACTGGTGGAGCGGAGAGTTGCAGTCCGCGTATGCGGTTGCCGCGGAGCCAGCGCGACTTCAGACCGATGAATTGTTCAAAGCCCTGTTCTCGGGCTGGCGGGAGCCTTTGCTGCGCCGGGGGCTGCCCGACGGTTCGATCGCGGAAGAGCGGGGGATTCCACTGCGCGCGATGGTGGCGTATCTGTTTGTGGAAGTGGCGCGCAATTTCCAGCTGATTCATCATCCCGGGCGCTGGATCGAGACTGTTACCAGGTCCCAGCGGGGCGACTGCTGCTTTGTGATCGATCCAAGCCGGCTTCCGGCGCGAGTCGAACTTATGCGTGAGCACGCTTGGGATAAGGGAACGGCTGGTTACGAAAGACTGTCGGCGTGGATCCGCAAACTTGGCGCGCTGCCGTTCGATTATAACCGCGGCCTGGACGATGCCGCGCTTTCCACGACCGCTAAATTCTCCCTGCATGCCATCGAAGGCGGAAACTTCTTTCGCGGTTTGGCGCTGATTGACCTGGCGGAAGCGATGCTGAAACGGGCCTTTGGCGCCGAGGCGGTAGCGGTGCGGATCAACGCCGCGGGGCAGGGCGACTACTTTCAGGTGCATGTGGATTCCAGTCTCGCAAAAATGGACGAGGTCAGGGATTTCATCCAAAAAGCCTTCTATGAAAGATTCGGGCTTTCGCCGCAGCCGGCCTTTGTCCAGCCCCATCCAGGGGGTGGCGCGATCGGTGTGCGCCTGGATCGGCTGGACGAATTGCCCGCTCTGATCGCCCGGCTTGAATCCACGAAGACGGTTGGTTGACAACCTGGGCGGGCATGCTCGCCGCCATCCCTGGCATAAGCGTGTCGGTCAGGATTTCTTCCCGCCGATTATTGCGCCATCAAACGACGCCCAGCACGGCGCCCTTGAGGTAGTCGGATTCCGGGAAGCCCAGGCGGCGTGGGTGATCGGGCGGGGCATCGAGGGTTTCGATCAACTGCGCCTCGCGGCCGCTGTCGCGTACGGCGCCTTCCAGCACTTTGGTGAACAGTTCGCGTTCGACCAGTCCGCTGCACGAAAATGTCAGCAGCACGCCGCCGGGGCGGGTCAGTTTGACTCCGAAAAGGTTGGCGTCTTTATAAGAGCGCAGTCCTTCCTGCATCCGGTCCTTGCGCGTCACAAGTCGCGGCGGATCGATGATCACGAGGTCGAACAGTTCGCCGGCCTGATGCAGTTCGCGCAGGACGCTGAAGGCATCGCCGACGATCGCGCGGCGTCGCGCGGGATCGCAACCGGGATTGAGCGCCAATTGCGCGGCGGCCAGGGGTTGCGCCTTGAGCGCGGAGTCCACGGCGACCACTTCCCGCGCGCCGGCGGCCAGGGCCGCTATGCCGAAGGCGTCGGTGTAGGCGAAGACATTCAGCACCCGCGGCGCGCCCAGGCGCCGGACCCAGGCGGCGGCGCGCAGGCGGTTGGCGCTTTGGTCGAGATAAAAACCGGTTTTGTGCCCGTGCAACACATCGGCCAGAAAGCGGCAGCCGTTTTCGGAAAATGTCACACCGCCCTCGGGTGGAGCGTCGCCCCAAAGCAGTCCCTGACGCGGTTCCAATTCCTCGTGGCGCCGCACGTCCAGATCCGAGCGCTCGTAAACCGTGCGCGGCTTCAGCAAGGCGACCAGAGCTTCGACAAGCGCGTCGCGCCGCGACTCCCATGGCGCCGTCGAGCACTGGATTACCAGCGTGTCGGCGTAGCGGTCCACAATCAGTCCCGGCAGTCCGTCGCTTTCCGAAAATACCAGCCGCATGGCTTCGGCGTCGGCGGGCATCCATTGTCGGCGGCGCGCCAGCGCGGCCTCCAGGCGTTCGCGGATGGTTGCGGCATTTAAATGCACACCGGGGCGGTTGGAAAACAGGCGGGCGCGAATGGATGACTGCGGATGTACGGTGGCGCAACCAAGACAGCGGCCGTTGGCGGCGACGATTTCGGCTTCGTCGCATGCGGTGTCCCCTTCCGTGCGCGCGATGGCGCCGGAGAGCACCCAGGGATGGCCGCGGATGATGGGGATGTCGCGCGCGGGTTTGAGGTGCAGGGTAAGTTTCATAAGGCGGGTCAACGCTATGAGTTGGGTTGCGGTTCCTTGGGGGCGTTTCCGTTCCGATCGTAGATCCGTCCAGCGCGGTAGGCGGCCCAGGCGGTTTCAAACCATAGATCGGTCTCGGGGATCGGCCGGCGCGGGACCCAGCGATGGTCTATCGTCCCGTCGGACCGCGGCAGCGTCTCCAGCACCTGTTCGCGAAAGAGCGGGTTCTCGGGCTGGAAAGTCCACTCGCCCGGGAGTTTCGGGTGAATGATTTGTCCGCCCGCGCTCTGCACCAGCGCCGACCCGCGGCTGCCCAGGCCGCCCGCGATCGCGAAGGCGATGGCATCGAGATATACGAAGTGCGCGAAGGCCAGCGAGCGCGTGCGCATGGCGTCGGCCTTTTCGGCTTCGCCCGCGAAACGGCAGCCTTGCCGCGCCAGCCGCTGCCACTGCGCGCGCGCCTCGGTCACGGCGTTGCGCACGGTCAGCGCGGAGCGAATATGCGCGCCCGCGGCGCTCATGCGCGCCTGTAATTCGGCGCGTTCCGCGCGCCAGTCGCGGCGGGATTGCGCGCCGAGTTCAAGCCAGGCGGCGGCGGTGTCCAGCGCGGCCGCCGCGGTTTTGCGCGCGGCGCGCCTGTCGAGATCGTTTTCGCGGCAGCGCGCCGCGATGTATTCCGCGGCCCGCAGGCTGCCGACCTGCCCGGAATTCAGGGCCGAGCCGCCCGGACGGTAGACGCCGTGCGAACCGTTGACTTCGCCCACCGGGAAGAGGTGCGGCAGGTTGAGCGATTCCCACCATTCGTTAGCCGCCAGGCCGCCGTTGTTGTGCTGGCTGCAGACCGCCACTTCCAGCATTTCCCGGCCGAGATCGATGCCGTGGTCGAGATAGAGCTGGATTGCGCCGGGGTTCATGGTGCGTAAACGGTCCAGCGGCGCACCGTCGGTGGCGCCGGACTTGCGCAGATAATCGGAGGCCTCCGCGCCCAGCCGTGCGAAGTCGAACCCCTCCGGATTGGCGCGGAAATCGAGGAACACGCGACGCCCGCGCGCGACGTTTTCGATATAGACGAGGATGTCCACCAGCGAAGAGCCGCCGGCCATCTTGCGCGTGTCGAAAGGCCACTGGTAGCCCTTTAGAAATACCCGGTCGAAGGCTTGCGACGGTGTGTCGAACCACGGCAACAGAAACTCTCGGGGGTCGCTCACGCCATCGGCGGCGGTGCTCACGAAACGCGGAATGACCTGCATGTAGGTGCCCGAGACGTTCCAGCGGAACCCGATGGAAGCCAGCCCGTATTGCGATTCCGGCAGGCTTTGCGCGAGCGCCCCGGCTTCGAGCGCCAGCCCGATCCCGCCCGTGTGGCAGGTGGGGTAGACGCTGGTCCGGTAAAGTCCGCCCGGTCCACCCACGGCGATCACCGTATTGGCGGCCAGGTAAACCACCGCCCGTCCCCCGGCATCGAGCGCCAGCGCGCCGGCGGCGCGCGCCGCGGGCGCGGGCTGGCTGAGCAGCGAAACGACCGTGCGGCCTTCATGCACCGCTATGCCGAGCCGGCGCACCTCGGCGATCAGCGCGCGGCACATTTCGCGCGAGGTGTAAGGACCGACGGAGGTGGCGCGCTGACGCGGATCGTGATCGGTCTTGTATCCCACGAATTGACCGAAGCGGTCGCGCGGGAAGGGGACGCTCAGATCGACAAGACTTAGAAATGCGCGGGCGGAATTGGCGGCCTCCGCCAGCGCCAGGTCCCCATGCATGGAGCCGCCGTCGAAAAAAGTATCGGCGAGTTCGCGGGGGCTGTCGCCATTGGCGCCGCACAGGCCAAGTTTGTAGTACGTCTGCTTGTCGCTGCCGGTATTGATCGAGGTGCCCTGATCCAGGCCCTCGGTGACGATCACAAGATCGTCGATGCCGAGACGGCGCAGTTGCACGGCCGCATTGAGTCCGGCGGCGCCGCTGCCGATCACCAGCGTGTGGCAGGTATGAACAGGCACGCGTCCCCAGACGGGCGAGGCAATCGTTGTCTTGCGCATGGCTAAGGTCCTTGATTTTCCTGTTATAGGCGCTGCAAGGTCTGCCCACCATCCACAAACAAGACCTGGCCGGTGGAGTAGGCCAGTTCCCCGCGCACCAGCATGGCGGCCGCCCGGCCCACGTCTTCGGGAAGGCCCCAGCGACCCTGCACAAGCAGTCCTTCCCCGATCAGCTTGTCGTACTTGGCCGTTACCGGCGCGGTCATCTCGGTCTTGATGATGCCCGGACGAATCTCGTAAACGGGCAGATCGAACTCGCCGAGCCGCGCGGCCCAGAGTTTCGTGGCCATGCTGACGCCGGCCTTGGAAATGCAATAATCGCCGCGGCTGACGGACGCCACGCCGGACGAGACGGACGAGATGTTGACGATGCAGCCCGTGAAAGCCGCATCCGCTTGCTTCTGGGCGATCAGCCAGTTGGCGACGGCCTGAGTCAGGAAGTAGGGTCCCTGCAGGTTGATCGTCATCAACCTCACAAAGCTCTCTTCCGTGGCTTCGAGGATGTCGGCGCGGACTTTTGGGGCCACGCCGGCATTGTTTACCAGCACGTTCAGACGTCCGAACCTTTCGCGAATGCTGTCGAGCATGCGGCTGCGTTCGCCGGCATTCGTGACATCGGCGCGGCAAAACAGCACCTCGGCGCCGAGATCACGGAGCGCCTTAACGGCATCGGCCGCAACGGACTCCTCATGGACGTCGCAGACGGCGATGTCGCAACCTTCCCGGGCCAGACATCTGGCGATGCCAAGCCCGATGCCACGCCCCGCTCCGGTAATCAATGCGACTTTTTTCTGCATGCGGACTCCTGCTTACGCCTTATTACGAAAAATATCCTCACACGCCCAGTTTCGGCAAAGTCACCCAGGCGCGTTTCTTCCATGACTCGATGCCTTTTTCCGCCAGTTGCACGCCCTTGGCGCCTTCCAGCAAGCCCCAACGGAAGGGTTCATCTTTGACGATGTGACGCAGGAACAATTCCCACTGGATCTTGAAGGCGTTCGCATATTCCTGCTGTTCCGGCAGTTTTTGCCAGCTGCCGTAGAAATCCACGGCTTGCGGAATGTCCGGGTTCCAGACCGGCCGCGGCGTTGCGCCATAGGGCTGGATCCAGACATCGCGCAGGCCGGCCACGGCCGAACCGAGTTCTCCGTCCACCTGCACGCTGAGCAGATCGTCGCGGCGGACGCGCGTACACCACGAGGAATTGAAGTGACAGACCGGTCCGCCGTCCAGCTCGAACGTCGCATAGGCGGCATCGTCGGCCGTACATTTGAAAGGCCGGCCTTGCTCGTCGAAGCGCTTGGCGATGTGCGTGGCGCCAAGGCAGCTCACGGCCCTGATCGGGCCAAAGAGATTGTCGATCAGGTAGCGCCAGTGGCAGAGCATGTCGATGATCATTCCGCCTCCTTCTTCGCGGCGGTAATTCCAGCTTGGGCGCTGGGCGGGAACCAAATCGCCTTCGAAAACCCAGTATCCGAACTCGCCCTTGACGGAGAGGATGCGGCCGAAAAAGCCCTTCTCTATCAGCGCCTTGAGTTTCAGGAAACCCGGCAGCCATAGTTTGTCCTGCACAACCCCGTGTTTCACGCCCGCCTTGACGGCGAGGGTATAGAGCGCATAGGCCTCGCGGGTGGTGGTCGCGGTCGGTTTTTCGCAGTAGATGTGCTTGCCGGCCTTGATCGCGCGGGTGACGCTTGGAACGCGCTGCTGGGTTCCCTGTGCGTCAAAATAGACGGGAAAGGCCGAGTCTTTCAGCACGCCGTCGAGATCCGTGGTCCATTTGCTTATGCCGCTCCGTGCCGCCAGTTGCTCCAGTTTGAGCGGATTGCGCCCGACCAGGATCGGTTCGGGGATGATGAATTCCGTGGGCGAGATGCGGACGCCGCCTTGCTCGATGATGGGCACGATCGAGCGCAAGAGGTGCTGGTTGGCGCCCATGCGTCCGGTGACGCCGTTCATGATGATGCCTACTTTGTGGATCACGGGTTTGTTCATGCTGCTCCTTGCGATGATATCGCGGGCGACCGATTGCCGGTCAGGGTTTATCCACGCACTGCGGGCGCGCGCCGTCCGGCAGCGGCGGCGCTTCCACCCCGGCCTTTGGCAGGACGCCCGCCAGTTCCTGCTTCCAGTGCGCCACATCGCCGGCCGGTCCATAGCAGTACAGCATGCGCGCGCTGTCGGCTCCAAGATTGGTGGCCTGGTGGAAGACTCCGCTGGGGATAAAAACCGCCTGTCCTTGGGTCAGCACGCGGCGTTCCGCGCCCAGGCAAATTTCCACCGTGCCTTCCAGGATGAAGTAGACTTCCTCCTGCTCCTGGTTGTGCCAGGGCACCTGGCCGCCGTCCGGGTCCAGGGTGACGTTTCCAACGGCGAAATTTTTGGCCTGGATGGGCGAAAGTCCGCCCACCCAATTCTGGGTTAAGCGGCGCGCTGGGTAACGTCGTCCGCCGATGGCGGCAAGGTCGGCGATCTGCATAAATCGGTCTCTGTCAGTTGTTCACGGATCGGTAGCGCGCGCCGTTGCTCGGGTAAATTCAAACACGCGTGGTTTTCAGCGCCCTAGACGCGCGGAAAGGTTTTAGAGTATCTTCGCGCAGGCACATCGTCAAGTAATTGGAAAGGAGTTCGCTCATGGAAAAGATTCTGGCTAAACGACTGCTTCCCGCGGTGGCGCTCGAAAATGCCGAGCTGGCGGTCCCGCTGGCCGAGGCCCTGCTGAAGGCGGGATTGAACGTAATTGAGGTGACCTTTCGCACGCCGGCGGCCGCGCAGTCCATCCGTAATATCGCGCAGCGCTTCCCTGAGATGTGTTTGGGAGCGGGCACCTTGTTGAACGTGGAGCAGGTGGGGCAGGCCGCGGATGCGGGCGCAACTTTCGGTGTGGCGCCGGGTTTGAACGAGGCGGTCCTGCTGGCTGCCCGGCGACGGGGCATGGCGATGATTCCAGGCGTGCTGACCCCCACCGAGGTCGATCGCGCCATCGGGGTGGGGTGCAAGGTCCTCAAGTTTTTCCCGGCGGATGCATCGGGCGGCATCAAGATGCTCAAGGCGCTGGCGGGGCCGTTCGAGCACACGGGCGTGAAATTCGTGCCGACCGGCGGGATCAACGAAAAGAATCTGCGCGACTACCTGGCTTTGCCGGTGGTGGCGGCCGTGGGCGGCACCTGGATGGTCGAAAAATCGCTGATCGCAGGCCGCGACTGGGCGCGAATCGAAAGTCTGACGCGCGAAGCCCTGGCGTTGGCCGGCGTTTGATGCGCCGGGTTGGCGCATAACGCGATCCGCCTCAAGGATTGTCGCGCGCGGAGCGCGCGCGACGGTCGGCCAGAAATCCCGGCAGGACCAGTAGTGCGCCGGGAATCTGTGCGCCGAAGACCAGCAGGTAGGATAGCAGCGAAACACCCAGCCCGACCGGCGCGGGCACGCCGGCGCGGCCGAAAAAGTAGAGGAATGCGCCCTCCTTGATGCCCAGGCCGAAGAAGGAAATCGGCAGCAGTGTCATGAAGACGATCATCGGGACGAAGGCGATTTCGCTCATCCACGGCACCGGGTAATGCACAGCCCGAAAGAGGCAGTGGAAGGACAAGATGCGTAATCCCTGGACGCCGAAATTAAGCAGCATGACCCAGGCCAGCGTGCGCGGACGGCGGCGATACTCGACGATGGCGGCGTGAATCTCGGTCAATTTCAGCAGTATTTTGTCGAAGATGTTCCCCAGCCGCGGCTGGCGACGCGCCAGCCAGGGGCTCAGCGCGCGCTGCGCATAGGGCGCCAGACGCACCGGCAGCGGCGAGAGCGCCAAGGCGAGCGCCAGCAGCATGCCGCCGGCCAGCCCCACCACGGTCAGCACCACGGTGCGGTCGGCCAGCGTTGGACCGATCCATAATGTGGCCGCCAGCGAGAGCGTCATCAGCGACAGCACGCCAAGCACGCGGTCGGTCACGAGCGCCCCGGCCGCATTGGCCAGGCTGAAACGTTCCTTGCTCATCAGCCATACGCGCACCGCGTCCGCTCCGAAGCTGGTGGGAATCAGCGCCGCCATGAAGTTGCTTGTGAAAATAATGCGCACCACCCGTCCCAGCCTGATGGGCGTGCCTTTGTCGAGCAGCAATAGTCGCCATTTCAGGGCCATCACCACGGGCTCCGAGAGCACCGCCAGAAATGCGGTGGCAAACCAGACTGGGGATACAGAACTGACCTGGCGCGCCACATCCCGCCATGGCACGCGATGGAAGATGAAAGCGAAGCAGGCGGCGATAAAGGCCAGCTTCGCCAGGGTGGTCAGGGTGCGTTTTAGTCCGGGGTTCAACATGGCTTGCGAACACTTTGTTGGATTTCAGAGAATTAATGAAGTAAAATCGTGCGCATGAAAGTTGTGCGATGCGCTATTAAAGCCCTTTGTGCCTCCGTGCTCGTTTTTATCGCTGTCTTTGCGCTGGCGGGATGCCGCGGACCGGAACGGCTGCCCTTCAGGCCTCAAGCGGGCGATCTTGTAAGTTATGTGCCGGTTGCGGGGCGCGTGGTGGCGCTTACCTTCGATGATGGTCCGAATGAACCCTACACCTCGCAGGTGCTCGACGTTCTCGACCGCGAGTCGGTGCGGGCGACTTTTTTCCTCGTCGGCACCAATGTCGAACGCAGTCCGGACACGGTGCGGCGTATGTTGCAGGCCGGCCATGCGATCGGCAACCACTCCTACGACCATCCGCGCTTCGACCGGATTTCGTATGCGGAACGGCGCGACCAGATCCGTCACGGCGCCGACGCCATCGCCGCCGTGACGGGTGTGCGTCCGGTGTTATTTCGCGATCCCTTCGGCATTTTCGGGCCGGATGAGGAGGCGGGCGCCAAGGCCGTTGGCGTCAGCGCCGCCGACCGCCGCTATCGTGGTTTGGCGGGACTGTGCCGGGCCGAAAACCAGATCAATGTCGGCGTCTCGGTGCATGCCTACGATTGGCATAACGATCCGCCGGAAGTCATGGCGGATTACATGCTGCGGCGGGTGAGTTCGGGCGCCATTCTTTTGCTGCACGATGGACACGATACCCAGTTGGGATTCAACCGCGCCGTGGTGGTCAAGGTTCTGGAACAGGTGCTGGCGGCGCTTAAGGCGCGCGGTTACACCTTTGTGACCGTGCCGGAATTGATCGCCCGCGCCGAAGCGCCGCTGGCGGCCTTCGATCGCGGCGTCACGCTGCTGGGAATCGGCGCGCCGGAGGGTCCCGTCGCGCCAGGCGAACGCCTGCTGCTGCGGTGTTACTGGTCCGTGCCCGCGGAGGCGGAGTCCTCCGCTCTGGTCGGATTCATCCACCTGCGCCAGCGTGGCCGCATGCTGGCGCAGGCGGATAATGTGCTTTCGGAGGGGGCGGACATGTGGGCGCAGGTTATGGAAGTGCCGCTGGTCGTTCCGGACAGCGCGACGCCGGGCGCATGCGAATTGTCGGTGGGCGCGACCTGGCGTGAAGGCGCGGGCGCCGCCCGCCGCCTGGCGGTGAGCAGTTCCCTCTCCGTGCATCGTCGCGCCGTTCTGCTCCCCTATGCCGTGCGCATCGCCGCGCCGTCCCCGAGTACTGCTGGAACCGATTCGTCTTCCACCCTCCACCCTCCACCTTCCACCCTCCACCCTCCACCTTCCACCCTCCAACCTCCACCTTCCAACCTGCACCTTCCCGCGCCGTCCGCGGCCGGAGCCCGCCGGTCATGACCGCCGCCGCCGGCATCACCGTCGCGGTGATCAACTACAACGGCGCAGCCGTGCTCGGGCCAACCCTCGATTCCGTGCTGGCCCAGACTGGCATCGTTTTGCATTCGATTCTGGCGGTGGACAACCACTCCTCGGACGATTCCCTGTCACTGCTGCGCGCGCGTTATGCCGGACGGGTCCAGGTGATCGAAATGCCGGACAACCGCGGTCCGAATCCGGCGCGCAACGCGGCGCTGCGCGCGGCGGAAACGGAACTCGTGCTGATCATGGACAACGACCTCGTGCTGGCCCCGGATTACGTTCAACGGCTGGCGGCGGTTTTCGCGGCACAACCCGGCGCGGGTGCGGTGACGGGGCAGATCCGGCTGCATGCCGAACCGCAAACAATGCAGTACTGCGGGGCCTTTCTGCACTACGCCGCCGAGGTGGTGGTCTACCGGCCCCGCGGCGATGAGCCCGCGCGGGTCGGCACGGTTTCCGCGGGCGCGGCGCTTTACAACCGGTCGGCGGCCCTGGCCGCCGATGCTTTTGACGAGGATCTGTTTTTCGGATGGGAAGATGGGGACCTGGCATTCCGTATGGCGGCCCTGGGTCATCCCTGTTACGCGGCGCCCGCGGCGCTGGCGTATCATATGGCCCGTCCGCGCGGGACGCGCTGGATCGCGCTGCAGACCCGCAACCGCTGGTGGTTCGTGGTGCGGCATTACGATTCCAAAACCCTCTGGCTGGCGCTGCCCGCGCTGATCTTTTATCAGGCCTGCGCCGGCGTATTCTTCCTGTTCAAGGGGCAGGGCGGGGAATTTGCGCGCGGCGCCTGGCATGCGCTGTGCGGGCTTTCCGGGGCGCTGCGCAAGCGGCGCGCCTTCGTGCCGCGCAAACTCGTTTCGGACAGGGAACTGCTGTGCGGCGGCCGCCCTGATCCGCCCCCCGGCGTGCGCGGCGGCCTGTCCGCGCGCCTGGCGGGCGTAGCCGGCGCCCTGCTGGCCGGATACTGGCGACTGATCGCCTGGGCGTTGTAATATGTTGAAACACCAGTTACAGGCGAATAACCATGGAAATTAACGAGCGATGTATGGGTCGCTTTCCGCATCCATCTTTTTCTGGAGACGTATATGAATCATATGCATGCGTGCCTATTGGTAATGCTTTGTGCAGTAAGTTGTGGAGCTGATCCGGTTTGGGTTGTGGAGAGAACTGACGATGACAGTCTGCGCGTCAGTCCGACTCAAGCAGTGAACAGCACGCAAGAAGACCGGGTAAGAATAGTCGGCGCGACATCGTTCTGCGTGGCGTTGCAGTTATATGAACGCGCTTGGAATAGAGGCATGCGCTTGGTTCAGATTGACGTGACGTCGCAAAAATATGTGGAGGCAACTCTTGTAAGTGGCACGCGGATTCGCATCAGTTGGCGGCAAATGGGATTCAACAACGAGGTGGCTATAGCAGATATCGACAGTCGACTAGGACAGCTCACGGATATTTTGGGAACTGGCAAGGGACAAAGCGCCAGGGTTGTCGATCTGAGCGATAACTTCGATGGGCGCGCTCCAGTAAAAAATGGCGATGGCGGTTATGGCAAAACATCAATAACAGAAAATGTGAAGCAAGTCATGATGTCTTATATAGCAAAGAGGGGGGATACCATTCGGACAGTCGCAGAAGCCTTCGGAGTCACCAGTGCGGGGATCATGAAGGCCAATAGGATTGACGCTGAGCGTGCGCTTGTCATTGGAGAGCGCATTGTAATTCCATTGGACGTTGGGAAACATGCCGCCCCTTGATGTTGGCAACCCGAAGAAGGCGACGGGGACGGGCCAATTTCGGCTGCATGCCGAACCGGAATTCATCTAGAAACGGGTTCAAGAACTTGCAATCTATTGCTTCTAACGTAGATTTCGCTTGGTATATTGCCCTCGAAGCGCACATCACCTTGTCAGTTAGATCATTTTAACCTGTTCGCCAGCGCATTTTGCAAACGGCTTTTATGAGTAGCGAGCGACGAAAACCGAGATTGCTCCCGCGTGTCAGCATCTTGCTAACCGCACTTGCAACCATTCTACCGCTTGTTCTGGCAGAGTTTCCAGTCTTTGCACAAAATAGTCGCAGAGTTGCAGGTTACACAGACCCGGAGCAACTTGCCATAACCGCCAAAAGACTGAGTCTTGAACAAGATGAACAGAACATCGTGAATCAACAGATGGCTATGGACGAGTTCGAGTTACGAGCCATGAAAATAAGAAGAAATTTGGAAGCATTATCGTCCACGCACACGAACGCAATTCCGCCGCATCTGCAAGAATACGTGATAGAAATGAAACGTGAACTCAGTAGAATCGAACTTCAGGTCGCGACAACGAAGGAGTTTCAAGAGTACCAACAGCAAGCGCTGGAAGTAAATAAAGGGCAACTGAATATACAGGAACAAGAACACATAAAGCAGACGTCATCAGGGAACGGGCAGTCTGCAAGGTCGGCGGACGATGAATATTCTGACAAGATACAGCAACAGAATGAGCGCCTAAGACAAGTGTCACTCCAGCGGACAGCAGAAATTAACCAGCAAAATTTGAGGCTTATGCGGGGCCCGGGCTTGGATGTTCGCCCAAAACAGGAATCGATTGGCATTCGCCCGCACCCCGTTGGCGAGGGTTTTGACACCGCTGAACTCAATTTGTGCGAGATGCTGGAAAAGAAGGCGTCCTCGAAAGACTACGATATTGCCGAAATCAATCTCCTTGCGGCCAAGGGACTACCTGGTGCAGAGAAACTCGATGTCGAGAAAACGCGGAATGATTTCGATCAGTTGGCGGCTTGGGTCAAACATGAGACAGACAGGCATCTCTACAAATTTCAGAAAACACCTGAAGAGTTCAATAATTCTGAAGCATACTTTCGCGTTCTGATGATGATTTGCGTCCTCCAGGAAGATTTCAAGGTATGTTACAACAAGGATCCGAAGATGCGGGCTGGACCGGTGGAAGTCATCCGCAATGACTTTTCGTTCTTTGGAAATTCTCATGATCTTTTTATTCACGGCCTGACAGAGGCCGCGCATCAGGGAACGTGCGCATCCTTACCTGTCTTCTATGTTGCCGTCGGCAGGCGGCTGGGGTATCCCCTGAAACTTGTCGAATGCAAAGGCCACCTATTTGTAAGGTGGGAAGATGCCAAGGATCGCTTCAATATCGAAGGAACTAATCGAGGGTTGAACTGTTATCCGGATCAGGAATACATGGAGTGGCCCTGGCCTATATCCAAGGAGGAACTCGAAACGGGAATGTACATGAAGTCCCTGTCTCCAAAAAGGGAACTGGCCGCCTTCTTGGAGTTACGGGCACTCTGTCTCAAGCAACACGGGCGTGAAAAACAACATGCGACGGTGAAAACTTATGCGGACAACTTGAGGAAGAAGGAGGGCGTGGATATTGCTAGACTTAATCAACTTATGCGGGATCAAGTGAAGAAAGATTCCAAAGACGGCACCGTTGCCTCGGCATTGCTGTACCAGACGCTGATGAATACAAATTCCTGGAGGGATCCAGAAAACAAAAGGGGCAGTCATGAAAAGCATACGGTATTTTCTTTTGAGTTGTTTGATTTTAAGTAGTTTGGTTGTTAAGGCCCTAGCGTATTACCATCCGGACGAGGGAAGATGGCTCAATAGAGATCCGTTGGGAGATGAACGGCATGCAACCGATTCCGTGGGTATTCGCAGAGGGGTTCCGAAGAGTCCGCCGCCGCCAACGTTGTATGTTTTTGTCCGCAATCGAACAATAGATATGTTGGATCCCCTCGGGTTGTTAGAATGGAAGTCTTGGGGGCAGTCAGACTGCGACAATAATCGGGGGGTTAGCAAACGAGCATGGGCTTCTGGACCTCGCGAGAGTAGTTCGGCCGCTGCATTTGTGACATGCACAACGTTGCCTTTTTACAGGAACTATTTGTGTGATACTGAAACACGAATCTGGGTCAAAGCAAGGCATTCGTGTTGCAGGACTTTTCTTGTGACATGTTCCTGGCAGTTCCAGTCCCAATGGACCGGATACGACGGCTACGCGGGAGTTCATACGACAATTGGCAGCGCGAAGAGTTATAATCTTGGTGATTCGATTCGGGGATATGCCAAGGGCGCTACAGGTCCGGGGCGCCAAACGGTTCTTGCAAACTGGCAGGACACAAAGGTGAAGGTGCTTGAGATCGGAAATTCGTGGGTAGATCTCCTTCAAGTTGTCGGAGAAGGAGGGGCTTATACCGAACGGGCATTCTGGCCCGGGGCAGAATTCTCGGAACTCATAACCGGGGGTTGTTCAGCGCAAGACGTTGGCCCATGTCATTGAGAGGTCTTTCGTATGGTCCAGTCAATTTTGAGATCCAAGATAATAGCATGTAGACCACTGTGGTTCACAATCTCGACATTGATTTTTATAACTTTGATGTTCGTCGATTTCGGCAGTCGAGTGAAGGGACCTCCTCCAAGTCTGCTGGAGTGGTGGAAGTGCTTTCCGGAAGATGTACTATTTGTGTTCTCGGGAAACACGCCGAAGGCTGTGGTGGGTATTTGGGGCATTTGCTTTACCTTCTTGTTCTCAGCAATCGATGTAGTTGTCTCACTACTTTTCGGATGGGTTGTCTCTGGCGTTTTGCAAACCACATGGGCCGTCATTGGTGCATTCACCGGCGAACGAAAGCATTGTGGCCACTCGAAATAGTCGGATGCAGGCACGAAGGGGGTGCCAATTTGCGCACAGCGGAAAAGGACTGGATCTCGCATGGCGACTTCTTCCATTCTGCTTTCTGGTGAATGCAGTCATCGGGGCGATGGCAGGTTTATTCTTGGCGTTGTTGAGAAAACTCCGAGAAAAAGTCAAGGGTGTGCTGACTGCGGGCTCGATGTTTTGCGAGTAGGTGTTTGGGTGGGAACAAAGTTTTTGGTGTTTCGTTATAACCTGATAGGAAAATAGAGTGGCAAATATGACTTGTGATGGCAAAAAAAGAACGAATCGTCGGCGAATGGTAGTCGTTCTTGGGGGGGTGTCACTCTATATGCTGGAGACATTGAGGCGTTCAATGTGGATCGATGTGGTGTGTGGTGCTGCAATCGTTTTGCTCATTCACGGGATTGCGATGCTGGTGCGGCATCGTATTGAACGTGAACGGGGATTAGGGAACCCAATTGTGAATGAAAACACTGTAGGTAAACTTGCCGTGGGTCTTATCCTGACTGTAGGTGTGGTTTGCGCTATGGTCTATAATTATACCAGCACAGCCTTAACTGTGCGCTGGACAACGTATGCAAATGCTTTGATGATCGGAGGGCTTTCAGCCTGTTTGCATTTTGTGGGTAGAATGAGTGTCGCTCAGAAAGCGCCGATAAAGATCGGCAGAGAGTAGAGAATTAAAAAGTTTTATTTGCCATGGTGGGAGGTGCGTAATGCGGCGCTTGTGCATTTTCCTTCTTCTGCTCTGGACGGCGAGCGGATGCGGTGGTCAGAAAAATAATCCAGAACAGGTGGTTTATGACAGAATAGTTTTGGGAAGCGAATACGTCCAAGTGGCTCCTCTGCTGGGAATTGATTTTTATGTTCATACGAATGAAGACGGGACGATTACGCACAATCATGCGTTTCGCACAGACCCAGAAGGTCCAATCATAGCTGTTATTTTGACAGTTCGAGACGGTCGCATTACCTACAAGACGCCGGTAAGACGATGAGGTCGTCGATTTAAAGGCAAACCATGGAACAAACGCTCTTCATCTGTTTTGCGGCCTCGGCGTTTTTCGCCGGTTTCTCGCTGCCTTTTGGACGGGTTATGCTGGCGGTGACTTTGCTGATGTTCGTTGTCGATCGCGTGAGGAGGCGTGCATCCGTGACACTCGCACCGAGCGGCTGGCTCTATCTTGTGTTTTTGGCCTGGGCCGTTGGCGTGACGGTTTATGGCGTCGATCCGTACCGCGGCGTGCCGTGTTTGACAAAACTTTTCTGGTTTGCGGGCGCACTGGCCGGCGGCTGGCTGGTGACGACTTCAGATCGGCTGGCAACCGTGCTGGGCGCCTATGCGATCGGCGCGTCGCTGGTGGCGCTGCGAACGCTGGTGCTGGCGCCCTGGCATGCTTGGAAAACCTGGCAGGCCGGGTTACAGCCGGACTTCATGACGGCTCTGGTGAACACGGGCTCGATGTCCGACAGTCAGCGCTGCATGGTGGGGTTGATTCTGGCGCTGGGATTCATCATGGCGGTGCGCCGGCTGGGCGGCCGCCCCGCCTGGTGGTGGCTGGTGGCGGCGCTGACGGGGCTGGCACTGGCGCTGAGTTTCAAGCGCGGCGCCTGGTTTGCAACCGCGGCCATGCTGGCGGTTCTGCTGGCCGTGCGCGGTGGCTGGAAAGCCTGGCTTGGCCTGGCGGCGGCGCTTGTGGTTTTGCTGTCGCTGCCGCCGATGCAGCACCGCCTGCAGGCTTTGGAGGACGAGTTCGATGCGGGGCGGGGCGGACGCATGACGATGTGGACGAAGCTGGCCCCGGCGCTGGTGCGCGAACACCCGTGGTGTGGGGCGGGGTACCGTTCGCTCACCAACGATGACTACCGCCGCATCGTCCCGGAAATCGAGCCGGACCGCGACCATCTGCACTCCAACCCGGTTGAAATGGTGGTTTCCACCGGCTGGATCGGCCTCGCGCTTTACCTGGCCTGGATGGGCGCGGCGCTGCTGGACGCAGTCGGTCTGTTTCGACGCACCCGCCGTTCCGCGGGCGCGGAAGGCATGCTCTCGCTGGCGCTGCTGCTGGGATTTTGCGCGCTGCTGCTGAACGGGTTGGTGGAATATAATTTTGGCGACGCCAAACTGGTGCTGGTTTATGGGCTCTTGATCGGATGCGCGGCTGGATTGCGAAACAGCGCCAAGGTGATGGTTAAAGTCTGAAACTGGCCCACCTTCCACCCTCCAGCTCAGCGCCCGTAAATGCGTTGATTGCTCGTATCGCCGCCGGCCTGCATCCAGCGATTGACGCCGTCGAAGACATCGTTGGTAATGGCGTTCAAATACTGCCAGGCATCCATACCGAAGGCCAGGGCCAGGGCCGCCATGATGGCGCGCAAAAAATGTTCGTCGGATAAACTGTAAAGATAATACAGCGAATAGACTGGAACCAGCAGACACAGTATGCCTTGAAATGTCTCGTCCGAAAACGCCGAAATGACGATCGTGATGTGACAGGCCAGCAGCGCCATGGCGCCCCAGTAACGCAACTCGCCATGCAATGCGGCGGACATCGGCGCAAAGAAACGCAAGTAGATGCCGACCCCCGCGAGCAGGATGAAAATTGCCCAATTAGACCAGGTGGAGGAATTGAGCCGGGTCAGGAGCGATAGATGGCGGCGCGAGGATTTGCTTTTGGCGTGTTGCTGCCGGCGGCGCATCCATGCCTGGGTAACGCTCAGTTCCGCGCTTGGCGGCGGCACGACGGGCGTTATGATGGGTTGGGCTGTGGCAAGTCGCAGTTTGGGTGCGGGATATTCCGCTGTCACCGCCTGCTGTTCCGGCGGCGGAATGGCCGCGCCGCATTTGGCGCACAGCAATTTATCCCGATCCGCGTATTCCGAGACTTGGAACCGATTGCCGCAGGCGGGACATTGCACGGGAATATCGGCCATGAACGATGCTCCAAAAGGCTGCTTAGGCTGAAGACTGTCAGTTATGTGTGGTCGCGCGCATGTTTTTCGCCTAGAGTGTAACAGAATACCGACTGACAACCTATCTGCGTATTTGTGGAGGCGAAGGGTGGGGCATGAATTCTGAAACCTCGCAAGTTATGGAACCGGAGGCGGAGTATGCGCTGGCGCTGGCGGACGGACGAGTCGAGTGCCGTCTATGTCCGCACCACTGCGTTATCGGCGAGGGCCGGTCGGGACGCTGCCATGTGCGCGGTGTGCGCGGGGGGCGCTTGCGCGCGTTGGGATACGGGGCGCTTTCGGCGGTGCATGTGGATCCCGTTGAAAAGAAGCCGCTTTATCACTTTCTGCCCGGTGAAACGGTTTTCAGTATCGGCGGTTGGGGCTGCAACTTTGCCTGTGCATTTTGCCAGAACTGGGAGATTTCGCAGCAGTTTCCCCCCGGCATATCGTCAAGATCAACCCCGTCTGCGGTCGTCGCCGATGCGCAGGCATCCGGTTGCCGGATGATCGCCTACACCTACAATGAACCGCTGACGGGCTTCGAATTCGTTCGCGACTGCGCCAGGCTGGCCCGGCAGGCGGGACTCAAGAACGTGTTGGTGACGAATGGTTACGTCGAGCAGGAACCCGCCGCCGAGTTGCTGCCGCTATTGGATGCGCTCAATGTGGACGTCAAGAGCATGGAGGAGACATTTTACCGGCAACAATGCCACGCCACCCTGGAACCGGTGCTGCGTTTCTGTCGCCAGGCTCGAACGGCGGGATGCCATTTGGAACTCACGAACCTCGTGATTCCCGGACTAAACGACCGTCCGGAACTTTTCGACCGCCTGGCGGACTGGGTGGCGGAAACATTGGGGCCAAAGACGCCTTTGCACCTGAGCGCCTATCATCCCGACTTCCGCGCCTCTGAACCGCCCACGTCGGCCAGCACGCTGATGGACGCACAGGTACGCTGTCGCGCAAAATTGACCTATGTCTATGTGGGCAACGTCGCAACCGGCGGGGGCCACGACACAATCTGTCCCGCCTGCGGCGCCACGCTGGTGAGGCGGAGCGGATATCGGACCGAAATGACCGGAATTCGCTCCGGCGCCTGCTTGAAATGCGAACGAGCGGTGGATCTGGTGTTATGCTCCGGACCGGAGCGCCGACCGCGGCAGAATTGTTAAAGAGTTGCGGTGTCGCCATAGGCGGGGACCGAAACAGGCCAGCCGCGCGCGGCGCCGATCGCCGCGGAAAATGCCGTGGCGGCGGCGGGTTCGCCGTGTGTGACAAAGACCTGGCGCGGCGGCTTGCTCACGCCGCCCAGCCAGCGCAGCAGTTCGTCGCGGTCGGCGTGGCCGGAAAAGCCCTCGATCCGCTCGACATGGGCGCGCACTTTGTAAGTCTGGCCATAGAGGCGGACTTCCTTGTCGCCCTCCGCGATCTGACGGCCGAGCGTGCCTTGCGCCTGGTAACCCACGAATAGGATCGTGCTGTCGCGCCGGCCGAGGTGATTGACCAGATGGTGCTTGATGCGTCCGCCGGTACACATTCCGGCGCCGGCCATGATCACCGCCGTGCCGTGCACATGATTGATGGCCTTGGACTGCGGCACCGTGCGCGCCATCGTCAACCCGGCGAACTCGAACGGCGAATGGCCTTCGGCCAGCATTTGCTTCGTCTCGGCATCGAGCGAAGCGCCGTACTTGGCGAAAAGTTCTGTGACCTGGATGGCCATCGGACTGTCAAGAAAGGTTACCAGGTGCGGAACGCGATTGGCGCGCAGCAGGCGACTCAAATAAAAAAGCACTTCCTGCGCCCGCTCGATGGCGAAGGTCGGAATCAGCAGATTTCCGCCGCGCTGCAGCGTATCGGAGATAACATTCGCCAGCCGCTCCTGAATGCCCGTCGAAGATTCGTGGATGCGGTCGCCGTAGGTGGACTCAATAACCACATAATCCGCCTCCTGGCAAAGATCCGGGTCCTTCAACAGCGGTTTGTCCCAGCGTCCCAGGTCGCCGGAAAAAACTATCGTGCGCGGATCGCCGCCATTGGCCACGCGCAGGACAACCGAGACCGCCCCGAGAATGTGGCCGGCTTCGCGAAAACGCAGTTCCACGCCGTCGCCTAGGTCCAGCGGTCCAAAATTCGCGACCGCTGTGAACTGGGCGCAGCAGGCCTCGACATCGGCGACCGTGTACATCGGCGTGTAAGGGTAGGCGCCCATGCGTCCTTCGCGCTCATGGCGGGCCTGCTTGAAGGCGATGTCTTCTTCCTGCAGCCGGGCGGAGTCGAGCAGCGAAATGCGGGCCAAATCGGCCGTGGCGGCCGTGGCGCGCACGCGGCCGCGAAAGCCCTGGCGCGCGAGCGCCGGCAGCCAGCCGCAGTGATCGAGGTGGGCGTGGGTCAAAATTACATCTGTGATCGTCGCGGGCGGCACGGGGAAGGGCTCCCAGTTCCGCGCCATAAAATCGCGTTCCTGATACAGGCCGCAGTCCACCAGAATGCGGCGTGCGCCGGTGTCGAGCAAATAGCGCGAGCCGGTGACGGTTTGGGCGGCGCCGAGAAAACGCAGGCTGATGCTCATGGATTACTCCTAACGGTCCAAATCTCCGCTTCCCGGCATTTAGGCGGGCCGGTCGCCGTCCGGCAACAGTTCGGGCGGCAACTTCAGGCCGTGGTAGTTCAGCAAACCGGCGGCGTCATGCTTGCCCAGATAGCGCGCCAGCATGCGCGGCTCGGTCTTGCGCAGATCCACCATGATCAATCCGTCGAGGCAATCGCCGAATTTCGGATCGAGATTGAAGCCCAGCATGCGCCCGCCGAGGCGCAGATACTGCTTGAGCAGGATCGGCACGCCTTTTTCGTCGCTCTCGATATCCGCCAGCAACGCGGCCAGATCGTCAAGGTCGGTCACCATGGCGCTGGTCAGGTTCGGGTCGAGTCCGCCCCGGAAACGTCTGCGCCGCAGCGGCTTGCGGGCGCGCACCAGCCGCGAGAGGTCGGGCAGGAAGTTGTTGACGCTGAGAAAGGCGGCGATCAGGTAGCGCGAGAAGGAAAGGTAGTCGTTGGAAATGCTGACCGGTCCGAAAAGGATCGCATAGCGCGGATGCAGGCCGATGTAGTGTCCAAGTCCCTTCCAGAGCAGCAGCAATGGCGTGTAGCTCTTCTGATACTCGACGCGCACGAACGAGCGGCCGAGTTCCAGCGCGGGATTCAACTGGTTGAGCATGCTGGGTTTGAAAACGAAGAGCGAGCGCGTATAGAGGCCCTTGGCGCCCATGCGGGCCAGAATTTCATCGGTTCTGCCCAGACGGTAGGCGCCGACCACTTCATGCGTCGTGTCGTTCCAGATGAAGAGGTGACTGTAGTAGGCGTCATAGGCGTCCAGATCGGTGCACAGTCCTGTGCCCTCGCCGACCGTGCGGAAGGTGCTTTCGCGCAGGCGCCCGATTTCGCGCAAAATGCAGGGAATCTGCGGCGTTTCGCCGATCAGCACGCGCAACTCGTTGCTCTTCACCAGCGTCTGCTCGGGCGGCAATGCCGCGACTTCGGCCGCCATGGCCGCTGGGGATTCGGCGGGGCTCAGCGGCGCTTCGATCCGCGGGCGCGGGCGCGGCTTCCAAAGCATGCGGCGCGATGGTTTGGCGCCGGCGCGGTTCGAAAGCAGGTAGGTTCGCAAACGCAGGTAGGCTGTCAGTTCGGCGCCGGACGAGAATTCGCCCAGCTTCTCCGGCGGGATCACATGCCCCACCTTGATTTTGATCGTACGGTTGGCCTTGTTCAGTATTTCCCTCGGCAGCATGACGGTGCGTAACCGCGGATGCACCAAACCCATAATCTGGAAAAAAACCGAATTCATCCCCTCGAAGAATATCGGCAGCACGGGCGCGCCCGTGATCTGCGCCAGGCGTCCAATACTATCGGACCACTTGGGATCGGTAATGCAGCGCGCGCGCATGTCAAGATGGGAAACCTCGCCGGAAGGGAACACGCCCAGCATGTGTCCCTCGCGCAACCATTTGATCGCCTCCTTCATCGGGCGGATGTTCGTGCGCGTCGCCGTCTCGCTGCCGAAGGGATCCACGGCGATCATGAGTTCGCGCATCTCGGGAATGCGGCGCAGCAGATAATTCGAGAGCAATTTAACGTCCGGACGCACCGAGCGCATCAGGGAGGCCAAAACGATGCCTTCGATGCCTCCGAAGGGATGATTGGCGACGACGATCACCGGTCCTGTGCGCGGAATGCGCTCCCATTCCGTCGCGGTCATGTCGTAGCCGACATTACAGACCTCCAGAGCCTTCTCGGGGAAACCTTTCGTGCCGCCGCGATCCAGAATGTCGGAATAGATCTTTTCGAGATGATGCAGCGACAGCATCCGCTCGATCTGGGCGCCGACGAGCGCAAAAAGGCGGTTGGCCAGCGGATCGCTGGCCTTCAGGTTCAATTTAAAAATTCTACGTTCGGGAGCTACGTGTTCGCGCATACTTTCGACGAGCGCGGGAAATGGGTCCCACGGCGCCGTCACGTCAGTATGAGTAAGAGCTCCTCTAAATGCAAGCGGTCGGATTTGAAGGTTTGGAGCGCCGGTTGAATTGGCTCCCGGCTTGTGCCATATTCCGGCCATGTCCATGGGCGTCGGTTTTCAACCCGGTATCGAAACCCTGCTGGCCGATCACGGCGACTGGCTGGCCGGGCGGCGCATCGGGCTGGTGAGCCATCTGGCGGCGGTCGACAGGGATGGCGTCACCAGCGCCGAGCGGCTGTGGCATGCGCCAGGAGTTCGACTGAAGGCTCTTTTCGGCCCGGAACATGGTTTCGCCGGCGCGGCTGGGGCGGGGGTGGAATGCGCCGACGCGCGGCATCCGCTCTGGCGCATTCCGATCCATTCGCTCTATGGCGCAACCCGCGCTCCGACGCCGGCCATGCTGGCGGAGATCGATACGCTGGTGGTTGACCTGCAGGATCTGGGTTGCCGTTGCTACACCTACATCGCCACGCTTTGCGGCGCGCTGGAAGCCGCGGCGGCCGCGGGCAGGCAGGTCATTGTCGCCGATCGGCCGATTCCACTGCCCCGCGTTTTCGATGGCCCCGTCACGGAGCCAGCCTTTCGCAGTTTCGTTGCCTGCGTCGCTGTCCCGCTGAGTTACGGGATGACACCCGGTGAAACCGCCCTTTGGTTCCAGCGCCGGCATCTGCCTGAGCTGAAGTTACGTGTCGCGAAACTGCGCGGATACCGGCGCGCCGCCGCGCGCGGCGCGCACTGGCCGCCCTGGCGTCGCCCTTCGCCCGCCATCGTCTCCTGGTCCGCCGCGCAGGCATATCCCGCGCTGGTCGCCTTCGAAGCGTTGGGCGCCCTGGATCACGGCCGTAAAACCGTCCGGCCTTTTTCCGTTTTTGGCGCGGTCTGGACAAAGGGCGCAACACTTGCCCGCCGTTTGTCGGCCGCGGGGCTGCCGGGCGTCGAATTCCGGCCCTGCCGCTACGCCAGCCATCCTGGGTATGCCGACAACGTTGCAATAGACGGCGTGCGTTTGCGTGTCACCCGTCCGCATGAGTTTCGGCCCGCTTTGACCGCCGTTTCGATCCTTCACACACTCCAGGAGTTGTATGGTATCGAACGCGTCTGGGAGCCGTCGCGAAGCCGTCCTGAATTCTTCGACAAACTGTTCGGGTCCGACACGGTTCGTAAGGCGCTGCTCGCCGGCGATACCCCCACCGCCATCGCCGCCAGTTGGACACCCGCCCTCCGCAACTTTGCGGAAGAACGTGGGCGCTGTCTGATATATTGAGCGAATTCCGCGGAGCCACCGCCCGCGCGCGCTACAGGTTGTTGTTTTGCAGCCGGCCGCGCACAAAAGCGATGTGCCCGCGCAGCGCGTAAAATTGATCGGCAAAAGATGCCGGCACTTTCATTTTGTTGACCGTTTCTTCGATTTGATTCAGTCGTCTTAAAAATTCATCCTTCTTGTGGTGGGCGTCCTGCCGGAAAATTTCCCGTTCCAGGGCCAGCAGCGCCCGATACCAGCGATAAATGCCCAGAGTGATCCGCCACTTGTATAGCGCCGGGATCAAACGCAGGCCGGGGATCAGCAACACCAGCATCGGCACAAATACCACCAGCATCCGATTCACCAGACTGGCCAGTCCGAACGGTAGAAAACGATAGAAAAAGCTCTTGCCCGTGGTGAAATACCGGCGGGCATCGGCGCTGATCGGAAACTCGCGCTCCAGGAGCGCGGGGAACGCACCGCGGGCATGGAACAAGGTCGCGTTACCGTGAACTTCGCGGGCGGCGTCCAGTAATAAATAGGTCAAGGCCGGATGCAGGTCGGGTTTCGCAATCAGTTCCACCGTCGGACCGATCAATTGGATGTCATGCGCCGGGAGATTTTTCCCGAAATCCAGACAGCCCTTCGGAAGCCGCAACTTGTCCAGATAAACGATGCGGCGCGTATAGGCATCGGCCTGGGTAAAATCGTACATCTGAATGCCGTCGGTCCGCACCAGTTTGCGAATCACCTGCGCGGAGGCGGAATCGCCCATCAGGAACACGGCGTCAACCATGCCCGCCATCAGCGCCATCGCCGCCGCATCCCCCTCCATCTCCAGCAACTCCGTGTTTCCGCCGGGTTCGATGCCGTTGGCGGCCAGCAACTTTAGCGAGAGCTCCCGCGTGCCGCTGCCCGCGGAGCCGATGGTCAGCCGCTTGCCGGCCAGTCCGGAAAGCAATTCGACGGTTCCCGTGCCGCGATAGAACACCAGGATGGGTTGGTAAAAGACGCTCCCGAGCGAAACCAGTTCCGCCGTATTTGCGGCGTTGGTGACACCGCCTTGAACGAAGCCGATGTCGACACGACCGGCGGGATCGCCCAGCCGCGCCAGATTCTCCGCCGACCCCTGCGACGGCAATATCTTCAAGGTCACGCCGTGGCGCGCAAGAATCGCGGCATATTTGACGGCATTCGAGTTAAAGATGCTGCCCTCCGGTCCGCTCGTGATGACGATGCCGCGCGGGGGCGCGAAACGGATGAATTCGATAACCAGCGTCAGTATAAATGCCGCGACGAAAATCAAGGCGGCGGCGGCGACTTTACGGCTGAACCCGAAGGTTTCCGTGCAGGTCGTCATCATTTTCGGGATGCCGAACTTATCGGTGATTTTCATGGTTTGAAACAAGCCTGTTGTCCAAAGGTGGCGTCGAGCGATTTCAGGTTGCGGGCGCGTTGCAGCGCTTGCGGATCCAATTGAGCGCGCCGCAAAATCCAGCGGGACGCGAACTCGCGTTCCTCTTGCGGACGGTTCATGATCAAAGCGGCGCAAAGCGAGCGCCGCTTAAACCACCAGACGCTCAACTGTTTTCGATCCGGGCGGCCGCGATAAACGACCCGATCGTGGCCGCCGGTGTTCCCCCAGAATTCGTAGGAAAGGTCGAACACATCGGAGAAAAAATAGGGGGCGTGAATGAACGGTTGATCCGCGCCCATCATGTTGCGCATCGCCACCCGGCCCTGTTCCACGGCGTTATCCCAGTGTTCGACGCGCAGACGGCGTTGAAATGCGCGATCGGGATAACTGGCGACATCGCCGGCCGCCCATACCTCCGGAACGCTGGTTTCGAGGAATTCGTTGACCGTGATGCCGTCCCGCATCTCCAGCGCTGTTCGTCGAAAGAGTTCCAACGCCGGCGCCACGCCGATGCCGGCCACCACGAAGTCCGCGTCCAGCGTGCTTCCCGACGCCAAAACTACCTGACAGCCGCGCGGTTTGGCATTCACGGCGACCACTTTGTCGCTTTTCATGAATGCGACGCCATGGCCGGCAAATTGATCCTCGAAAAATGCCGAGACCGGCGCCGTGAACAGGCGTTTCCAGACGCGATCGTCGGGAAATACCATGGTCGTATTTACTCCCTGACTTGCCAGGACCGATGCCACTTCCATGCCGATGAAGCCGGAGCCGATCACCACCGCCCTTTTTCCGGCTTCGATTTTCGCCAATATTGTGCGGGAATCCTTGATCCCGCGGAGATATAAGATTTTGGACTGGCCTTCGCCCCGTAAATTCAGACGCCGCACTGTCGAGCCCGTTGCGATCAACAGCCGCTCGAAGCCGATCATCCGGCCTGAAGGGCCTTCAAGAATACGCTCGCGAAAGTTGATTTTCTTAACCGGGAAGTTGCGGAAGACGGCGATTCCATGATCGCGGTAAAATGCGGCATCGGAAATCCTGATGTCGCCGGCCTGCTTCTTGCCGGTCAGAAAGCCCTTGGAAAGGGGAGGACGTTCATAGGGCAGTTCGTTCTCCGCGGTGACGATCAACAACTTGCCGGCTTTGCCATTGCGGGCGACAAACTCTTTGGCGGCATACCCGGCGGCGACGCCACCGCCCAGAATGATCATAGGATAGGATTTCATGGGACACCTTTTTGCTGCCGATTAACGCGGGCAAAGATTCGGTTGTGTATCGTCCATTGGTCCCGTTTAGGCTATATGACGCATCGATCGGCTCCAAGTGGGGTAAAACCCTACCTGGAGACAGAAATCATCCTGAGTCTGACGTCGCCCGTCACGGCAACGATGCTCAAGCAGACGCATCCCTTCGTCAAGTCGAATCGGCGCGCGTCTAATCAATAGGGTAGGGCGGCCTCGCCGAGACCGCCGTGCATGGGATGAAACAGACGGGCGGGTGTATGCGATCGAAGACGGCGCTCTCGGCGCGAGCGCCCCGCCTTGCCCTTCCACCGCGTCACCGATGACGCGGTTTGCGTTCCGCCCGGGAAGTGTGCATCATTGCTCCAGCCATGATTCAGGCAGCCTTGCGTTCGCGTTTTTGCGCAAGGGTGGAAATCGCGCCTGGTTCGGGGAATCAGAAAAATACAGGAGTTGCGCCATGCCGGCATATGAACTGACGGGAACGGTTAAGGTTGTGATGGATCTGATGAAGTTCGATAGCGGCTTCAGCAAACGTGAGTTTGTCGTAACAACCGTCGAAGAGCGTTTTCCACAGGACATCAAGTGCGAGTGTGTGAAGGACCGTTGCGCGCTGCTCAACGACATCAAGCCCGGTCAGCGAGTGAAGGTCTTCTTCGACCTGCGCGGCAATGAAAACAAAGGGCGCTATTTCGTAAGTTTATCGGCCTGGAAAATCGAGGCCGCAAAGCAGCCCGGCGCCACGCCCGATGCTTCCGATGAAAGTTCGCCTTTTGACCAGCGCACTCCTCCGGGCGACCAAAGCGAAGCGGGAACAGACTTCCCTTGACCTCTACCTTCCGCCATTCACCAGAGTCTTTTCCGCCCACCAAGGCTTTGATCCTTGCCGCCGGACTGGGCACGCGCATGCGGCCTTTAACCGATTTGCTGCCGAAGCCGCTTTTGCCGCTTTGGGGACGGACGCTGATCGAGCGTATGATCGCGCTGCTCGCCGATTGGGGCGTGACGGATATCAGGATCAATCTCCACCACCATGCCGGTATGCTGCGCAGCGCGCTTGAAAAGAGCGCCGCCGTCATTCCGGGGGTGCGGCTGAGTTTTGCCGAAGAGCCGGAAATTCTCGGCACCGGCGGGCCGCTTGTGCCCGCGCGCGCGTGGCTGGGCGACGCGCCCTTCTGGCTGGTAAATTCCGACATCGCAGCCGACCTCGATCCCGCGCCGCTGCTTCGGGAATATGCGCGCCGCCGGCCGCTGGCCGTACTCTGGCTCGATCCACGCCGCGGGCCGCGCACGGTACGCATACGCGGCAAGCATATTGTGGATTTTCGCGATGCGCGCCCTGGTTCCCGTGGCACCGCCACTTTTTGCGGTCTGCATCTGATTGCGCCGGGAATTTTCGATTGGCTGCCCGCCGCCGGTCCTGCCTCGATCGTTGATGCCTACCGCGCCGCCATGCTGGCGGGCAGACGTATTTCCGGGGTGGCGGTTGAAAATTCATTCTGGGCCGATCTCGGCACGCCGGAGCGTTACATTCAAGCGCATCGCGACGTGCATGACGCGGCCCGCCGCAGTTTGCCCGGAGCGCGTTTATTCAGCGGGACGGGAGCAAACGCCGCACCGGCGCGGTGCGGGTCTTTTGCGGCGGTTGGACGCCGTGCCCGTATGGCTTCCGGCGCAACACTCGCCGACTGCGTGGTCTGGGATGGCGCGCGCATCGGTCCGCGCGTTGTCCTGCGCGACGCCATTGTGGCGGAGGGCGCGCTGACCGACGGCGCTGGGGCGCAGATCGCTTTGCGCGCCGGTTCGATTGTGTCCGACCCCACGATCCCGGCGGCGCTGCGGGCGCTGGGCTGGCCCGCGGCGGAAACGATGGCATTGTATCTGCCCCCGCGTGCTTCGGGACGCTCTTTTGTGCGCTTGATTTACGGCGCGCGCCGGACGATTTTGATTTGCTATACCGGCGAGCGCGACGAAAACCGGCATTATGCCGGTCACACGCGTTTTCTCGCCGGACACGGCATCCCGGTGGCGCGCGTGCTGTTTGACCATCCCGGCGAACGTTTTCTGATCGTCGAGGATTTGGGAAATTCGACGCTTGAAGAACTTGCCACTCGCGCCGCACCGGCGGTCTTGGATGCCTGCTACCGGCGCGTGCTTGAAGGCGTGGTCAAACTGCACGCCATTCCCGAGGCGGCGGTAAGCGCGGATGGACTGGTATTGCAGCCCGCCTTTGGGCCGGAACTGTACCGATGGGAGCGGGAATATTTCGCCGGGCATTATCTGCGTGGTTTGCGCGGCATGAATAGCGCGGCTGTCAGAGTATTGTTGAGCGAGATGGAGCAGGTCGCCGCGAGACTGAATCAGGCGCCCGTGGTTCTGCTGCATCGCGACCTGCAATCCAGCAATGTGCTGCTGCGCGGTGGTCAACCGCACTTGATCGATTTTCAAGGCATGCGTTTTGGGCCCGCCGTTTACGACCTGGCCTCCTTGCTGGCCGATCCCTACGTGATGCTGTCAGAGGAGATGCAGCGGCTGCTGCTGGCGTATTATGCGCGTCGGAGCGGCGTTGCTGTAAGCGAGACATTGTTCTGGTTAGGCGCCGTCGAGCGGCTGGCCCAGGCGCTGGGCGCTTTTGCGCGGCTGAGCGGCCTGCCAGGCATGGCGCGTTTTCGCGCCTACCTGCCGCGCGGCGAGCGCATGCTGCGCCGTGCGCTGCGCCACACTCCCGGACTGTCAAAACTGCGTGAAACGATGAATAGGGGAACAGTAATCGGTAATCGGTGATCTGTGATCGGTGAAGAAATCGGGGACGATACGTATGGATGGGCAATTGAAGGGACGCGGCCAGGCCGCATTAATCTATATTCTGCCAGCCTTGCTGGACATGGCCTTGTCCCTGGTGCTCTTCGTGGGAACCGTGCGCGTGGTCAAATTGGGCGGCGATGCCACCCGGGCGGCATCCGTGCTGGCGGTTTGGAGCATCGTCTATGTGGCGACCAGTCCGCTGATCGGAAAGTTGGTGAATTCCGGTAATGCGCGGCGTTTCATTCTGGGCGGCTGCCTACTGTTTGCGCTGTCGTCCGGCTTGCTTGCGGCGGCCACGGGCTATGCCGCGATGCTGGCTTTGGTGGGCGTTTGCGCCGTTGCAACGGCCTGCTTCTTTACGCCGTTTCAAGTGTTCATGAAAGATGTGGATTCCGTCGGCGGACGTTCGGTGGCCTATTCCACGGGACTCTACACATTTTCCTGGAGCACGGGTTTTGCCTGCGGACCATTCGTTGCCGGGTTCCTGCTGCAGCTCGGGAAGCCGGTCACGGGGGGTGGTGAAGGCCCCGGCTGGCGTTATGCGTTTTTGTTCGGCGCGGCGGTTTGTCTACTGATGCCGTTGGTGCTGGCGTTCGTTTCTGACGACCGCAAGAGGCGCCCAGCCGCGGCCTCGACAACTCCGCCCCTGACGGCCGACGCGCGCTACAGTTCTTTCCCCGATCTGGCTTGGCTTGGCTGGATCGGCACCGTGGCGGGTATGGCGGCGCTCTCCATCATCCGCGTCATTTTTCCGGCGCGGGCAATGGGGAACTTGCATCTCGCGGAGAGCACGCTCGGTTCGATTTTTTTCGTGCTGAGCATGACGCAGGCGCTTCTGGGTTTGGCTTTGATGCGCAGCCGTTTCTGGATGTACCGTGCGCTGCCGGTGGCGGCATTTGCGGTGTCGGGGATTATCGGCATGCTTTGTCTTGGGTTCGGCAATAGTATGGTCATGCTCCTGTCCGGCGCTGTGCTGTTCGGCCTTTATTCGGGGGCCTTTTGTTTTTACATGGTTTTTCATGCGCTTGTGCATCCGAAACGGGCGGGGCGTTATGTGGCCGTCAACGAAAGTCTGGTAGGTATAACAAGTTTTTTGGCGCCGCTTTGTGGCGGTGCGATGGCCGATGCCTGGGGTTTTCATTTTCCCTATCTGGCGGCCGCCTTGCTGACATTGGCGGTACTGACAGTCCAGGTTTTAGTCCATGGGAAGACCAGGCCGGAAATTTGCGTACAGTAATCGGTGAACAGCGCTTCGACGCCGCACGAAGAGTTACGATTGACGAACCCTTGCCGGTTTCGACACTATGTTCGCCATGCATGATGCGCCGTCGCCAGCCACGTCCGCTGCCAACTCCGCCGCCGCGTCGCCGCGGAGTTGGCGTCTTAAAAGCGGGGAACGCATTGTGCTGGCCGTCGTTCTCGCCGCCCTGGTGATTTTCGGTTTCGTGCTCGAGCGGCGCACGGCTTTGCGCAATCAGCCCATGACCGACCTGGGTGTTTTCGCCTGCGCGGCCGGCGCGGTGGCATCGGACGCCAACCTCTATGCCATCAGCGACTGGCATGGCTGGCACTACCACTACCCGCCGCTGATGGCGATACTGATGCGCCCGTTCGCCCATCCGCTGCCGGAACCGCTTCCGGAAATATCGCCCGGCGCGGCGCGCACAGCCGCCAATACGCCATGGGGCTATAATTTGACCGGGGTGTCCAGTCAGTACTGCCCGCTGGGCGCGCGCAACGCGCGTTTTTTCTGGATTGTCGCCGGCTGGTACCTGCTCAGCGTCGCGCTGCTGCTGCTTTCCCTGCACACGCTGGCATGTGGACTGGAGGGCGCCCGGTTGTCCGACGGCCCGCCGGAGGATGCCGTGCTGCGGCGCCGCTGGTGGCTGCGACGGCTTCTGCCCATGTTGATCGTGGTAACCTCGATCGGATCGGAGTTGTCGCGCGGCCAGGTGGATTTGACGCTGCTGGCGGCCATCGCCTTCGCGCTTTACTTCGCCGTACGCGGCCGCCCATGGGTGGCTGGCCTATGCCTGGTCTTTCCCGCCTGCGTGAAGCTATTCCCGGCCCTGCTCGGTTTCTGGCCGCTCTGGCGTCGGCGCTGGGCCATGATCGGCGGCATGCTGGCGGGCGCGCTCTTGGGGCTGATTGCGATACCGGCGCTGGTTTGCGGACCGACGCGCACGGTCGCGCTATATCGGGACTGGGTGAACGTGCTGCTGTTGCCCGGTCTGGGCGCGGGCAGCGACGCCTCCCGCGCCGCGGAGTTGACAGGCATGAACTCCACCGATAATCAGTCGCTGCTGGCGTTTATTCATAATTGGTCGCACCGCGGCCTGACGCTTGAAGCGCGCCGGCAGCCCGCCTCCGCCGCGGCCCGCGCGGCGGCCGCGCTGGCCGGCCTCGCCATGTTGGCCGCCGCCTGCTGGGCCGCGGGCCGGCGACGCACCGAAAACAGACGGGCCGCCTACGGTTTCGCGGGCATGCTGACCGGCATCATGCTGCTGATGAGCCCGGTCACGCACAGTTTTTATCTGGTATTGCTGATACCGCTGCTGATGGCGCTGGTGGATTCCGGTCTGGACGCCGGCATCACGCCCCGGCGCCGCCTGACACTGGCGACAATTCTGGGCCTTTTCTGGGTGGTCGATTTGATCATCCGTCTGGTTCCCAAGAACGGCGTGGTGCCGACGCTTGGCCTGCCGACGCTGACCGTATTGATGCTCCTGACCGCGGGCGCCTGGATGCTGCACAACGACACCAGGGGGAGCGACGCATGACCACGCCCACGCTCGGAATCGTGCTGCCGTTGTACAACGAGCGCAGCCGGGTCGCGCGCACTTTCGACGAGGTGCTGCTTTGGGCGCACCGCAAACCGCACTGGCGGTTCCTGCTGGTGGATGACGGTTCGCTTGACGGTGGCGGCGATGAATTGCGCCGCCTGCACCAGGAACGTCCGGCGGTCAATACCGAGATTCTGGTGCTGCCCGCCAATCTCGGCAAATGCGGCGCCATACGTCGTGGGTTCCAGCAACTACAAACCGAGCTGCTCTGTTTCACCGACGGCGATCTGGCCTTTTCCCTCGATCACGTCGAACGCCTTGAACTCGCGCTGGAGCGTTTCGATGTCGTCATCGGCAACCGCAACCTCGTGAACCAGCACGAAAACACCAGCCTCCGCCGCCGGCTGATGGGCGGCGCCTTCAACCGCCTCGTGCGCGTGCTTCTGAATCTGCCCTACCACGATACACAAGCCGGACTGAAAGGCTTCCGCGCGCCCGCCGCGCGCGCGATCTTCGCCCGGCAGCGCATCGCCAGTTTCGGCTTCGACGCGGAACTGCTCTGCATCGCGCGCACGCTCGGTTTTGCCATCGGGGAAATTCCCGCGCGCGTACTCGATGACCATAACTACAAACTGGGCAAGGTCAAACTGCTCAAGGACAGTCTGCTGATGCTGGGCGATATCTTCCGCATCCGCTCCAATCTCCGGCACAGCCGTTACGTTTGAAGCCCGCGCCATGTCGTTGCTCCAACTCAGTTCCATTTTAATCGCCGGAATGGCTGGCGTGGCCATATTCATAATGCTCTACAACCGCGTCTTCCTGCAATTCAAACACAGCCGCGCCAAGCTCGCTGTGAGTCTCTTGTCGTTGCTGGGATTGCTGACGGCCTTCGGCCTGGCGGGTTATATCTGGTCCGGATACCGCAGCCTGCTGCCTGCTCTTGGAGTGCTGCTCGCATTGGGCGCGGGCGAAGGCTTGCGCTTGTTGCGACGTCGGCGCTGCCAGGGCTCCGCGCCCGTGGAGGACACGCATCGCTGCATTCGCCTGATGCAGCCCCTGACCACCCTGGATCTGGCCGTGCGGCGCTATCGAGTTCCACTGCCGGGCTGGCAGGGCGGGCCTTTTCGCATCGTCCAGCTCAGCGATCTCCACATCAGCGACCGTCTGCCGTCCGCCTATTATGAGCGCGTCGCCGACGAAGCCACGGCCGCCGGAGGCGATCTGCTGATCGTTACCGGCGACATGATCAGCGATCTCGAATATCTGCCTTTGCTGCCTCCCTTCCTGCGCCGTCTGCGGGCGCGTCTGGGGGTCTACGCTGTTCTAGGCAATCACGATTGGTGGAGCGATCCGCTTGCCGTACAGAGCGCGCTGGCCTCCGCCGGCGTTGTCTGGCTGGCTAACAGTTGCCGTTCGCTGCCCGCCGCCAACGGCGCCCGCATTCGCATCGGCGGTTGTGAAAGGCCCTGGTCCAAAGAGCTGGCTCCCTGGGAGGCGCCGCCGGAAAATCCCGCCGAGCCGCTGATTCTGCTGACCCATACGCCCGACAACATTTTTCACATCGCGCGCCATGTGCCGCCTCCCGCCATGGTTTTCGCCGGCCACTATCATGGCGGCCAGATTCGTGTTCCCTGGCTGGGCTCGCTGCTTGTGCCGTCGGTTCATGGCCGACTCTTCGACCATGGTCATTTTATGCTGAAAGGCGTTCATCTTTTCGTCAACGCCGGCATCGGCGCCGCCATGCCCCGCCTGCGCATCTACTGCAATCCGGAAATCACGATTGTGGATTTGACAATGTGACCTCGTGTGACTACATATTGCCACCTGCCTGATTTTGAGGGAATATCCGTTGATAACGAACGATCGGGTCATGCGCGCTGCCGCCGAATCGCTGCATCTGCCGTTGGGCGCCATCCCGCGTTGACGTATGTCGTGAAAACTGTAGTCTGGGGCTGATGTTCAACCTAAAAAGGAAGCGACCGTGCGCATACTGACTACCGGCGGCGCCGGATATATCGGCAGCCATACCTGCGTGGAACTGCTCAAGGCGGGCCATGATGTGGTGGTGGTGGATAATTTGATTAACAGCAAGGAAGAGGCGGTCCGGCGCGTGGAGACCATCGCCGGGCGGAAATTGCGCTTCCACCGCGTCGATCTGCTCGACCAGCCCGGATTGACCGAAGTCTTCGAGCGCCACGCCATCGATGCCGTGATCCACTTCGCCGGGCTGAAGGCGGTGGGCGAGTCCAGTAAAATACCGCTCAGTTACTATCACAATAACATCGGCGGGACCCTGATCCTGCTCAAGGTAATGCAGGCTTTCGATGTGCGCCGCCTGGTGTTCAGTTCCTCCGCCACCGTTTACGGCAATCCGCACACGGTGCCGATCGTCGAGGATTTTCCGCTTTCCGCCACCAATCCCTACGGCCGGACGAAGTTGATGATCGAGAAGATTCTGCGCGACTTGTGCGCCTCGGATTCGGCCTGGCGTGTCGCGCTGCTGCGCTACTTCAACCCCGTCGGCGCGCATCCCAGCGGACGGATCGGCGAGGATCCCAACGACATCCCCAACAATCTTTTTCCCTTCATGGCCCAGGTGGCGGTCGGTAAACTCAAGGAACTGCCGGTTTTCGGCGATGACTATCCCACCAGAGACGGCACGGGTGTGCGCGATTATATCCATGTGATCGATCTGGCGCTTGGCCACCTCAAAGCCCTCGATCTGTTGGGTGAAAAGCCCGGGATTGACGCCTATAACCTCGGAACGGGGCGGGGCTACAGCGTCTTGGAAGCCCTGGCGGCATTTTCAAAAGCCTGCGGCAAGGCCATTCCTTATCGAATTGCGGCCCGCCGACCAGGCGACATCGCCGCCTGCTATGCCGATCCCGCCAAGGCCAATCGCGAACTTGGCTGGAAGGCCGGCCGCGACATCGCGGAAATGTGCGCCGATGCCTGGCGCTGGCAGTCGCAAAATCCGCACGGCTACGTCCAGGAGTAGAACGCGGATGCCGGCCAGATTCGATATTTTGCAATTGGAGGGACGACCTCCGTGTCGGCCGGGATTATTTTCACAGTTTTTGAGGGATTAATCTTCGCAATGAATCCACTTCTTCCATGTCTGCGTCTGCCGATTGTCGGCCTGGCAATTCTGGCGCTGGCCGGTTGCGCTTCGACTCCGCCCGTGTCGCTGCCCACGCTCGCGACTGACCTGCCCGATCCGGCGCGCGCTTCCGCGAATCATACGCCGGGCGCGGCGCCGGCGCATGACTTGATCGGCGTTGTGGCCGACCAGATTGTGCGCGCTCCCTTTGCCGCGGAAAACGCATCCCCGATGCTTGTGTTGCCGCTGCGCAACACCACGGGCCGTCCCCTGGATCTCGCGGGCTTGAGCGCCGCGCTTGGTCAGGCCTTGAGCGCGACCGGACGCTTTACGCTGGTCCAGCCAACGTCGCCGTCGGCCGCCGCCCCGATGGTGTACCGCGAGCAACGGCTGCTGAATGCCCGGTCCAGTGGCGCGCGCTATCTCGTGCAAGGGGTGCTGGAATTGGACGAAATGCCACGCGCCAATGCCGACACCATTGTCTTGCGTGCGGAAGTGACCGATCTTTCGACCAGTCTGGTGGTGTGGATGGTGCGTCAGCCCGGGCAACTGCCCGTCATCGCCCCTACCGCCAAACCCTGAAAATCAGTTGCAGCACCCCGAAAAGCACAACCACAAAAAATGCCAGCGCCACGATCGCGCGGTTGCGCTGCGTACGCCGCTCGCGACGCAGGGGCCGCAAGTCCTGCAAACTGCCGGTGGTGAAATAGCTGGCGAAGCGCTCGTGGTCCCGCGAATCGCGCGTCATGAGTTCAGGTTGCGCCGGTTCGCCGGACGCCGGCGGAATTCCCGTTTGATCAGCCCGCGGAATCGCCGCCGCCGCATCCCGGCCCTTCGATAGCGGCCGCCGCACGGCCACCAAGGGCCGCCGCTCCGCCGGTGCGGTGGGTTCCTGCTGGCGCGCGGTTACCGGACTGGGCTCGGAAGGTTCCGCCGCCTGCGCGGCCCGGGCGCGATATTGAGGATAAATATCGCTCCGCTCGGGTTTGTCCACCACCCGCCGCAGCAATCGCATGTCGCCGTGGACGTTGTCCAGTTCGGCCTCGATCTCGCGAATACGCGTTTCGAGCTGACTCGCGCGCGAGGAAGAACGCGTGGATATATCGCGACGGCCGATCATGCCAAATTCCACCCCAGCGCTTACGGCGTATGCCGGACAGTCATGACCACCATCAGCGCGGCCAGCAACAACGCCACGATCAAGGGCAGACAAAAGGCCAGACCGCGCCGCAGCCACACGCCGAAGCCCGCCGCCTCCAGCGCCTCGTTGGGCCCCGCGCCGGCCGCTGGAGCATTTTCCTTGAAGGCTTCCGACGGTCCGCCCGCCGCCTCGATCACGGCCTGCGTGCGCACGTACTCCTTGCGAATATCGTCAATACGCACCAGCGCTTTGCCCAATTCCTGCCTGAAGTTCTGATCCGGCCAGGTTTCGTCGTTGATGCCATGCACTTCCTTGCGCATTTCGCCGAACCGTTCGCGGGCGCCCGCATACAACTCCGACATGCGCACCGCCTGCGCTTCGAGGGTTTCGAGCGACACCAGGCTGGCCGATAGACGATCGATCAACTGCTGCTTGCCTTCCTCGTAAAGCGCCTGCTGTTGCCCCAGTTCCTCGACGCTCTGCTTCTCGCGTTCCAGCGCGTTCTGGCGCAGTTTCAGTTTTTCGATTTCCAGCTTCGCGCCGGCCACCTGGGCGTTCATCTCCTCGCGGTGGCGCGTCATGCGGGTCAGATTGAGGTCGGAAACGGGCCGGTTTGGCATGGCCTCCGCCCCGACCGGACGCACCACATCCATCGCCGCCGGACCGCCGGCGCCCTTTGTTGACCGCCTGTCGGTGACATTTTGCTCGAAAAAATCCGTACCGCTCATGCTTGTCCTCCAATTTCGCAAACACCGCACCCACGGTCGCCCCTGGTGTGCGCCGTGCTATTTCGGATCGTAACGTTACGCGCTTGGTTCTGACAAGCACGAAAACATCCAGGGCAGACGCATCTTGAATTTCGGCGTAATAGTTGACCACGGATTACGGATTATGGAAAAAGCGGAAGATTTGACGCAAAGGCGCTAAGGCTCGTGCTACGTAGCGAAACGCTACTTCGCAGAGTAGCACGCAAAGAAAAGCGGTGGTTGGTTTTAACTCAAGAAAGCATTCTTTGCGGCTTTGCGCCTCAGCGT